>JANWWQ010000001.1 GCA_025055635.1 Flavobacteriales bacterium | reverse complement strand
TTCATAGGTAATGACTCAGTAGCCCTCATCCTGGGGGATAACATTTTTTATGGGAGCCGCCTGCATGACACGCTCGCCTCCATTCGCTTACAAGAAGGTGGATTGGTATTTGCGTACCATGTAAGCGATCCCCAACGTTATGGGGTAGTTACTTTTGATGAAACAGGGCGCGCCATCAACATAGAAGAGAAACCACAAAACCCTACCAGCAACTATGCAGTGCCCGGTCTGTATTTTTATGATAACAGGGTGGTGGAGGTGGCCAAGAACCTCCGACCCAGCGCCCGGGGCGAATATGAGATCACCGACGTAAACCGATGGTATCTAGAACGCGGACAGCTCCAAGTAAAAATTCTGGACCGCGGCACGGCCTGGCTGGATACCGGCACCTTTGCCTCTTTAATGCAAGCCAGCCAGTTTGTACAGGTCATTGAAGAGCGCCAAGGGCTTAAAATAGGTTGTCCTGAGGAGGTGGCCTGGCGGATGGGTTTCATCACGGATGCCCAGTTGGAGGAAATAGCCCAACCTTTACTTAAAAGCGGTTATGGCCAATATCTCCTTGCCCTTCTTAACAAAAAATAAAATATCCCATTGGAAATTTCTCTTCCCGCCTTTTAAAGTAATACATCCCTCACCGCATGAACCGGAAGGTTCACCCCACCTTTGAGCAGCACATTGTCTTCGCTTGTTTCCCAAACGGTAGTTTCTACAGCCTTGATTCCTTCCAAATCTTCAAAGATAATTTTGACCTTCACTTTATAGCCATTCCCCAACAACATCGCTTTATATAACTTTTCGGCCCGCTCTTTCCGGGCTTCTCCTTCTGGCAACACATCCGATTTGGGAAAACGCAATGCGGGTATGGATTCTTTGGGTATAATGGTGTAAGGCATGTTTTACAAAAACCTCAAAGCCCAAATTTATATATAACTTATTGAAAAATCAACATTCCCATCTTAAGCTAATAAATAAATTCAGTATAATCATTTCCAACTTTACCATAAAATTAACTTTTTTAAACACTTTGTGCTAATCCTTTCATTTTAATTGAGTAAGAGAAAGGTCCTGATATAAAAAGTATGAGCTCTTGTGTCAACTTTGCGCTTCTTCATGGCAAAAATGTTTCATTTTAACGGTCAGAAAAATTTTTACCAGGGAAAAGTGCGCGATGTGTATGAGATTGAAGGGGGGCTATTGGTCATCGTGGCATCGGACCGTATTTCAGCTTTTGATCACATTCTTCCTCGTACCATTCCGTTTAAAGGGGCTGTTCTTAACAGCATGGCGGCCTTTTTCCTGGAAAAAACGCGTCACATCATTCCCAACTGGCTTCTGGATTGCCCATTTCCCCATGTATCTATAGGTTACCGTTGCGAGCCGATCCGAGTGGAAATGATAGTACGCGGCCACCTCTGTGGCCATGCCTGGCGTCTTTATAAGAGCGGTCGCCGCACCATCTGCGGAGCAACCGTGCCTGATGGCCTCCGCGAGGCCGACCCGTTGCCTTCCCCCATCATTACCCCCTCCACCAAGGCCCCCCACGGTCATGATGAAGACATTACCCCCGACCAGATTGTGGAACGTGGTTTAGTCTCGGGCGATGTATATGAAAAAATGGAAAAGGCCGCTCTGGCTTTATTCCAATTCGGACAGGAGCACGCCCGAAAACAAGGCCTCATATTGGCTGATACCAAGTACGAATTCGGTTTGTGGCAGGGGCAACTGATGCTGATAGATGAAATTCACACGCCCGATTCCTCGCGATACTTTTATTTGGATGGCTTTACAGAACGTCAGCAAAGAGGGGAACCCCAGGAGCAACTTTCTAAAGAGTTTGTGCGCGAATGGCTCATGGCACATGGATTTATGGGCCGCCCCGGCGAAAGTATTCCTGCCATGGACGATGACTTGGTGGAACACATCTCAAAGCGTTACATTCTCCTATACGAACTGGTGACTGGACAACCTTTCGTACCCTTTACTTATCCTGACGAAGAAACTTTACAGCAAAAGGTAAATCAACAGCTGGAACATTTCAGGAAAATTTAAAAAGAAACTCTTATTTCTAATTGCAATAAACGCGGTCTGAATTTTGTTTTAATTTACACGTCCATTCCATAATGCATCTGCTTCGTATCGCCAGCTTTTTTATTCTGACGGTCCTGTGGTATCCCCAAGGCAGGCTTCAGAATCCTGGGGATTCCTGGCAGGTCAGCGACGAAAAACTTCGTCGTTTCTTTCAGCACCTTCGGAATAATTACGTGGACGCCGTCAACCCTCAGAAAATGGCCGAAGAAGCTATCCGCGGTGTGCTTAGATCCCTGGATCCCCACTCTTATTATATGACGCGTCAGGAAGCCCAGGATGCCAACGATCAACTTCAGGGACACTTTGAGGGGATTGGCATCTCCTATTACATGGACCGCGATACGTTGTACATATTAGGTACCATTGAAGACAGTCCGGCCGACCGTTCCGGTCTATGCCCAGGCGACAGGCTCATTAAGGTTAGCGACACGCTGGTAGCAGGAGTGCGAAAAACTTCCAAGGATATCACGCGCCTTATTCGCCAGGCGCCAGGCGGCCAAGTGCGCCTCGTTGTCATACGTCCTGAAGAACCCGCCCCCTTGCATTTTACGGTTAAAAAAGACCGCATACCCTACAAAGCAGTAACAGCGGCCTACCTGATAGACAACCAAACCGGCTACATCCGGCTGGCCCGTTTTTCCTCGCAGGCTCACAGAGAACTCGTCCAGGCCTTGAAGAAGCTCAATCGTGAAGGTATGAACCGCCTTATCCTGGACCTGCGGGACAATTCCGGAGGCTATCTGACAGCTGCTGTAGAGGTGGCAGGCGAATTTTTGCCCCCTCAGTCTCTTGTGGTTTACACAGAAGGGCTCCACAGCCATCGTAAGAACTATGAAGTGAAGCAAAAGGGCCATTTTACAGAAGGTGAAATTATCGTGCTGGTAGATCAGAATTCCGCTTCGGCTTCCGAAATCGTGGCCGGCGCCATTCAGGATCTAGACCGTGGTATTATAGTGGGCCGGCGCAGTTTTGGCAAAGGTCTCGTTCAAAATACCTATTACTTCCCTGACGGATCAGCCATCCGGCTCACCACTGCCCGCTACTACACGCCTTCCGGTCGTTGCATTCAGAGACCTTACATACCCGGCCGCCCTGATGATTATCATGCGGAACTGCGTCAACGTGAGAAACGGGGCGAGTTGCGTTATAAAGACAGTATTCCGCGCATTGATTCCCTGCGCTTCTATACCCGTAATAAACGTCCTGTGTATGGAGGAGGTGGCATCATCCCCGATGTGTTCGTGCCCCGCGACAGTTTACTGGATGATACTCTACTGCGTGCCCTCCAGAAAAACAATTACCTATACACTTTTGCCTTACACTGGGTAGACAAAAACAGACGAAAAATTAACCAACAATATTCAGGCTTCCAGGATTTTGAAAAGCGGTTTACCCCTGGTCCCGATCTGGTAGAGGCCCTTCAAAAATTTTATCAGGAACGGGGTATTACCCTAAACCTTGCGGAGGCATCCCCCACCCCAATCAGCCGTGCTTATACCCTCCTTAAGGCCCAAATAGCCCGAGTCATTTGGGATACGGAAGAGTATCTACGTATCCAAAATACAGTGGACGCCGATGTTCAGACGGCCCTTCGCTGTTTTGGACCTGAAGCCCTCAGCATCCTAAAAAGTCCGGACGACCAAAGCAGGTAAAGAATTTTAGAGGAGCAGGCACTCTAAGGGGAAGATACGCCAGATTCTCCACGAGGACCGGTATTATTCCCTTCCATTGCATGGAGGAGTCCTAATTCTTTAATTCTTTAATTATAAAGGTAGCGATGCATTTTGACCCTGGTTCTCTGAACCGCTATTAAAATTTGGCGATTGAGAAATCATATCTTTTCTTACTTTTGACTTTGTAAAATTTGTTCAATGAAACCACGTTTTCTCATTCTCTCAGGCGGGATTTACCTGGCTTTTTTACATCTGGCCCGGGTAGGAGCTCAGATTTCCTTCGTGAATGCGAATAATCGCCTTACTAACGCCAATTTTCATAGCGGCGTAGCCATGACGGTGGTGGACTGGAATAATGATGGCCTGGACGATATTGTGCGGATGGATAATGGCTACAATGTGTACGTGGAAGTGCAAAAAACCAATCAGAACTTCCAGTCCATCCATTTGGGCAATTTTGGCCCCTTTTCAGGCAACGGGAGCGCCTGGGCGATGGCCGTGGCCGATATTGACAAAAACGGTTACAAAGATGTAGTAGCAGGCGGCTATGGTCCAGCCCTCAAAGTGCTCATGACTAACAATTCAGGTACGGGCGGAACAATCAGCACCATCCCCTCCTCCAACTTTTTTGTACAAAACATGACTTTTGCGGATTTCAACAACGATGGGTGGATTGATCTCTTTGCCTGCGACGATAATAATATGAGCAAAATTTTTATGAACAACAATGGGACCCTTATCCTGAATAATTCTATTATCAACTTTGATGTTACGAATACGGATGACTCGGGCAACTATGGTAGTGCCTGGACCGATTATGATAACGACGGCGACTTAGATTTATATATTGCCAAATGCCGCCAGGGAGTAACGAACCCCAACGACGGGCGCCGTATTAATGTCTTATTCCGTAATAATGGCAATGGTACATTTACGGAAGCCGCCGCAGCGGCCAACTTAAACATCGGATGGCAAAGCTGGACTGCCAGCTTCGGTGATATTGACAACGACGGTGATTTTGACGTATTCATAACCAACCATGACCATGAAAGCCAAATACTCCAAAATGATGGTAATGGGGTATACACAGACATTTCAGCAACGGCTGGTGTGTCCACCGCAGGGATTACGCCCATACAGAGCCATATGGCCGACTTTGACAATGATGGTTGGCTAGATATCATAGTAACAGGCGGTGGCCACCGCCTTTATCGCAATAACGGAAATGGTACATTTTCTTTGATTAATGGGCTTTTCAACAACAACGACATGCTCACATTTGCCATCGGGGACTTGAATCATGACGGGTTCCAAGATATTTACTCCGGCTACGGAGAAATTTACACCACCCCTACCTCCACCGATGATGTGGTCTGGTTGAACGAAGGGAATCAAAACAACTTTTTTGTTGTGGATTTACAAGGCACCGTAAGCAACCCTGATGCAATTGGTGCACGGGCCTGGATTTACGGACCTTGGGGCGTGCAAACCCGTGAGGTGCGCTCGGGCGAAAGCTACGGAAACGTAAACTCCTTCATGCTTCACTTTGGTCTGGGGCAATTCACTACTATTGATTCTCTCGTGATCCGCTGGCCTTCTGGTATGCGGCAAACGGTGATTAATCCAGCGATCAATCAATTTCTCACAGTCATTGAAAATACTTGTGTTTCCCCAGAGGCGTTGGTAACGGCCAGTGGGCCCCTGGTCATATGTGACAACGGCTCCCTCACCCTCACTGCTCCCGCCGGCTACAACTATCTCTGGAGTACGGGAGCCACTACGCAATCTATCACTGTGACTCAGGCTGGCGAATACAATGTAAAGGTTTTCTCTTCAGCCGACCCTTTATGCTTCTCAATAAGCCCCACTTTTGTAGTAGAGCAATCGCCTGACGAAACCCCGATCATCACCGCTGCGGGGCCTACAGAATTCTGCTTGGGCGGTAGCGTTGTGCTGTCAGGACCAGCCGGCTTAAGCAACTACACATGGAATACTGGGGAAACCACAGCTTCTATAACAGTTAGCACCTCAGGTTCTTATACTCTTACCTACCAGGGCATCTGTCAAGCGTGGACGTCCCTCCCCATTCAAGTGACAGTGAACGAAGCGCCAGCCCCTCAGACGGTGAACGACACCATCAGTCCAGGAGAGAGCGCCACACTGATTGCCTACGGAAACAATGTTTCTTGGTATTACACAATGACAGATACATCACCATTCCATATCGGTAATACTTACATCACCCCCCCTTTAACAGTTACTACCACTTACTATGTGGATGATGTGGCTCCTTTTGGAGGCGGAATATTTTCAGGAGGGATGCCCAAGCACACCGGCAATAGCCACTACAGCGGAAGCAATAATACCAACGCACTGATGTATTTTGATGTGTTTAAACCCTGTACCCTCAAAACGGTCAAGGTTTATACTGATATTGCGGGCACCCGCAATATTGTTTTGCTCAACAATCAGGGACAGCTGATTCACAATACGGTAGTGAACGTGCAGCCGGACTCCCAAATTATCACGCTAAATTGGGTCCTGAATCCAGGTTCTGATTACGCCATCACCACCGATACTTCTTACAATCAATTGATACCAGGTTGGAACGCGAATGGTCCCCGCTTCAAGCGCAATAGCAGCGGAGTTTCTTATCCCTATTTAATTCAAGACATCTTGACTATTACCAATTCTTCATTCGGGCCTCAATACTATTACTACTTCTATGACTGGCAGGTAGAAATCGCCCCTGAAATGTGTTCCAGCCAACGGGTGCCGGTCACTGCAGAAGTGAAGCCTTCGGTTTCCCTCCCAGAGAGTGAAAATGGATTGCTAAAAGTATATCCAAATCCCGCCAGCGATGAGTTTTTTGTAAGATTAAAAAGTGGGGAATCCCTTCAGCGTATGGAGATGAGAGACCTGAGCGGACGTCTGGTGCGGGTGATTAACAGTGGCCCTCAGCAGGCAAATCTCCGCGTGAGCACAAACGGTCTGGCTCCCGGATTTTACATCATTCAGGTGACGACGCTGGCAGGTCTCAATGATGAGGCGCGCGTATTGTTGCGTTAGTTCTTTTACCTAATCTTACTTGGAATAATCCCTTCGTTATTGAAGAATTATTTTTTTCTCAAATTGTGGGCAGTTTCAGTCAAAACACTCCGTATAATACCAGTCACCTTCCAGCAAAGTACACTGGTAAGTTCCTAAACGTTCGGTCTGGCGAAGAGCATTCACAACCATAAATTGATAGGGGAAAAAGTGTAAGTGAAGGTTAAATCCAAAACGATAAGGCCGTTCCCGCGGTAATACCACAATAAGCTTTTTTCGACATACGCGCTTTAGCTCAGCCACAGAAGAATGCCAAAGAGGCACATGTTCTAGTACATGCGTACACACCACAGTGTCAAAGCTCCGATCAGGAAAGGGCAGGCGGTGTGTGAAGGCTTCCACAAACCGCAGGTTTTTTTCTCTAACAAACTCTGAAGCATAGACATCACATCCTGTAGCATCCCATTTCTGGCTAAGGTGATAGAGAAGCTGCCCTCTGCCACAGCCCACGTCCAGCACCGAGGAGCCCACCACATCCTTCAGGATACGTTGGAAACACGCGTCGTTCAGGTCACTATGCCTGATGAGATGCAAGCTGGCCGTTTCTTCGTAATACCTTTTTATATCCTCTTCGCTCAGCTCATAGGCCTTTTCTCTAAAATCCAAAAACAACCGATATTTTTTTCCAAATAGTAAATAAAAGGCCGGGCGAAAAATAAATTTATTGTCCCTAAATAGGGGTGGTAGAATTTCATTAATTAAAAAGTTAAGGAAGATGGATTGCCTGCGGGAGAATTTCATGAATGCGTTTTATTCCAAGCGCCACACTTGCACGAAAGGGTCTTGCAATAATACAGGTTGAAAGTAGGGATTTTTTTCTCTATAAAGAAAGAGCCTGGGAACCAGAGTACGTGACATTTCATAGGACATAATTACCCCATAATTTAAATCTTCTTTCCAATAAAATACAAAAGAATTCTCTAAAGACCTTGAGAAATATTTAATTTCTTGCAAAGCGTCGCCTTTTATCCTCACAATTTTTGCAATTTGCTTAGGTGCATTGCCCATAAATAAACAAAAACCTGTACCCAGGTCTATGCGAATTTGAGGATTTATTAAAATATTACCTGCCCGCTGCAGATTATATAGCTGAAGGTATAGCGGAAGCCCTTTGGGTTTGAAGGTTTCCCAATCCACATGACCATAGTTAAACCAGAATACAGAAACCAAATTCCACTGGGACAGTAGTAAATAAATAGGCTTGCGAGGCTGAGGAAACAAAAATTCCCGCCATTCCTTAACTGAAGAAAAGCTTTTTTCATTGAGCATGTGGCGATTCAGAGCATCTTGAAGGCAACCCTCCACACTATCATCAGGGCAGGTAAATACCTTATGTAAAAAATTAAACGCATTCTTAAGCGAACCGGTGGACTCTTTTATTTTATCTATACCTCCCGGCCTGAAACTATAAAAACAAATGAAGTTGCGAGCGTACCTGATATCGTAACTGGCCAGCGGATGATAAACATAAAAAAGTTCCTCTTCTTTTTGAGCTATTTCTCCATCTACATATGTAAAGGCATTTTTGTAATATTGTAATAAATAACCAAAATCCCAGGAAGCATATACCAATGCTGAGTCAGGGATATGGGAATCCACGGCTTTCAAAGTGTTGATAAAAAATAATATTTGAGAGTTTCGGATATCCTTATCCAATCGCGGAACATTGTATTTTAAATATGGTACGATGAGAACCGCTGAATAAACTGCTGGTAAAGCATGACCCAGCTTTTGAGTCCATCTGAAACGCCGTACCTCTTCCAGCCAATGAGCTAAACCAATAGCCAGCATGGGTGCTGAAAAGATTAGAAAGCGCGAACCAGCCCAAAAAGGCAATAAGCCAAACACAAAAGGAACGGAATAGCAAGCCACAAGAAGCTTTTTGCGGAATAAAAACAAAAGAAATCCCACCACGCCCATCCATAGCAGGCCTTGCAAGCCTGTAGAAAGTGAATAAAATTCCTTATAATTAAGAGGATCCATTTCGGCAATTTGGCCAGAAAGTGAAAAGTATTTTTCTTTAATACCCAATACCAGTTGAACAAAATATAGTAATTCTTTAAAGGAAACCACCGCAACAGCCAAAAGCAGTATTATGGAAACTATTATTTTCCTTTTCAGTGTGTGGAAACTATAAAATAAATTATAAGAAATGAGGAACGACGCCAGGATGATCAGAATCACTACACTGCGGGCTGTATTCCACCACCATATAAAAAGAAAAGCCATTGCTAAGGAAAAAAGCAGAAATTTCCTTTTCCGATCCTTACTCCAGCGGTAAAATCCGTAAGGTATCAGGTACACAAACACGACATTCAAGCTATCGGTATCAAAAATCCCTAGACTTGAACGAACTAAATATGTTAAGGATAAACTGGTGAAAAATAATCCCAACGCCATTTGCCAGATATCCCAATGGAAGCTTTTAAATACATAAAAAAATGCTGGAAACAATAATAAACTTAATATCACAGGTAAATACAGAGCCACCTGGTAACGGGGCCAACCGGTTACTTTTTGGATGGCATATCCTAATAAGGGCAACAAAGGAGGAAATTTTTGCCTCTGAACACCTTGAGGGAAATACCGCAAACTGTCGGTTTTGTAATAGCCTTTCTCGCCTAAAGAACGCATCAGACGCAAGTAATAGTAACTATCAAACTCTCCCATAATCTTTTCCCCTTTGAAGGTGAACAGTTCCGGCTTTTCACTGCGAAACTTCAAGGGATATAAACGGTAATACAAACCCGCCGAAAGGGCTGCCAGAAGTAGTGCAAGGCCCAGCCATTTTTCGGAAATTCTGAAGTGATGCCGGCCCTGTTTTGGCTTGGGTTTAAGGGGCTCTGGAGCGTCGGGCCCCTTTGTTTTTTTCTGGTATTTAGCCATACCCATTGCTCCTTAATACTTATCCCAGATGTAAAATCGGCGCAGGGAAAAGCCTATAAAGAAAGCCGCCACTCCCGCCCACAGGAACTCTTCCTGTGTGTGATTCAAACCGACGCGGGCCGTCACATAGAATGCAGTGAAACACACGCCAAAGAACAGGAAAGTGTCGGCATTGCTGTGGCGCACTTTGCGCCGACAAAGCGCCCATTCTGACTCCAACCACTGATCGTCCTTACCGGCCAAATAGGGGAAAAGTAGTTTAAGTAACCGGATGGCTCTGCGATAACGCCCGAGCTTTTTTTCGGTTTCGTAAGCCAGCTTCAGCAATTCCATTGGGACTGGACGACCATGTCTTATGTAAGGCTGAAGCAAGCGAATGGCCTCCGTAAATGCATTATTTTCATAGGCCTTACGGGCCGCTTCCAGAACTTTTTCCCAAGATTCTTCCGAATAGAAATTCTTCATGAGGAAGTGGCCTTCCATCTGGCCTCATCCAGGCGCCGCAGCAATTGGTTTTCCTGCAATGGTTCGAATGCTTTATTACCCCGTACGGGCGAATAGCGAAAAGGCAAAAGTGGCAATTCCTCTATGCGCTCTGAGGCCAGTGGATATTTATTGGCTCCCACTACGATTCGTTCCAAATTCTGGAACCGTAGTACCTGTTCTTGCCATTTTCGGTGCACCAGGCTTTGAATATATCCTTTCTCCAGGGCTGCTTCAAACCCGCCTGCTTTTTGGATGTCTAGAAAATATTTCCAAGCCTCCTCCGCCATGCGGCCCGCATACTGTTGGATGTATAGACTGCCTTCTGCCAACCTAAGGCATTCTTGAAGATCGCTTTCGTACTTCAAAAGCAACATCAGGTTGCGCGTCAGGCGATAGGACCGACGGTCAGGAAGTTTTTTTACCACATCGTAGGGTTCAGCCATCATACAATCGCAGCCACCCATCACAGCACCAACAGCGGCCAGGGTTTGTCGCACAAGATTATTGTGTACATCAAATGCGGAAAAGGCAAGCCGGGACAAAACGGCCGTCACAGTGGGAGGGTTAGCTTGGAGTCCAAGAGCCTCGGTAAAATTTTGCCATAAAACCGGAAAAGCCTGAAAACGTGCTACCGTAGCGGCCACATCCACGTCGGCCGACAAACGTACCTCCATCCGATGGGCTAACTGATCCAAACTTTCCGGCTCCAACCATTGCAGGTAAGCCTCTACCAGAGCCAGGATAAGGGCCAACTCCAAAGAAGGCGAGGCCCCTGCATCGTGATAGGCTATGCCTTGCAGGCTCAGCATTTTAAAAAGCGGGAGGAGGGCACCACCCTCTTTCCAAACCGCCCTGACAGTACGTACGGCCTCTGATTTCTTACCAATATACCGACCCGTAAAAGCCAAAGCCGTTAAGGGGTCATAATTGATACCTCCCCGCACATATGAAGGATCTGTAAGCAAAACTGAAAATTCATCAGCCAGTAAGAAGGGTAACATCGCGTGGCTCTCTCCCACGTCAAACCACATGACCATGCGCTCCGGATCAAGGCCTTGCAATAAATGTTTAAAAAAATCCGAAGAAGCTGGATATTCCCCAAAAATCTCCACCTCCGTTGCCCCTCCCTCAAAAGCTTCATCCACATCTTCGCGGACTTTGTCCTCCTCTAAATACCAGATCCACTGCCGCACAGCTGGATAGCCCCGATTTACCGCCGCATTACGAAGGGGTTTTATGTCTTCTCCAGGAAAGTATAAGGCATTGAGCACTATATTGTCGGCATCCTGATGCTGTAAAGCTTTGCTTATCTCCTCTTGCGTAGCAGATGCTAAGGCTGCCTTTAACCAAGTTTCTAGATCCCCCGGCTCAAATAACTCGGGCCGAAATTCCTTTCCCATACCACAAAAATACCCGATGCCCAGCCGATTGCTCAGGGATGCTGTTTCCTCATCGTATCCGGTAAAAACACATAGACCACTTCGTCGTCTTTCTTCATGAAATACTTTTCCCGGGCATAGCGCTCCAGTTCCCGCTTATCGCCCTTAAATTTACGTATCTGTTCTTGAGCGGCCAGAATTTCTCTGTAGTAAAACTGGGTGTCCCGAACCAGCTCATCATGCTCCTGCCGGATATGCTTGTAATATGAATAATCCTGCCGGTCAAAAAACAGCATCCACACCAGAAAGGCGACCACGGTGACCGTATACTTATTAACCAACATTCTGAACCACCGACTCCGCCGCAATCGGTGCCAACGTGCCAGCCACTGATTCCACTCTGATTTCACTACTTCAAAAATAAATGGGATAGTTCCACGTTGTGCTTCCTTTTCATGCCAGTTATTAACTCGCTTTATTAGAAACCATTTTGAGGGGCCTTTCATCCTAGGATTTTTGTTAATTATCCTATCGGGGGCTCCCCTCAAACCTTTGATTTACGCCAAATTTTTATTAAAAAAATTTATCACCCAACTTAGCTCCCGAATACGCCTGCAATGCCTTAAAACATTTTTTTGAGGGACCTTTTTAAATGCAAAAATTTTTTGGTCCTATTTTCTACAATTACCCTACTTACTTGCCTTCACCACGAAGAACTGTCAATACCGTATGCAGCAGAATACGAAGATCCAGGGCCAGACTCATGTTTTCAACATACAAAATATCATAGCGCATCCGTTTAAGCATTTCAGGCACCGAGGAGGCATAGCCGTACATAACCATGCCCCAAGATGTGATGCCTGGCCTTACGCGTAGCAAAAAACGGTATTGAGGGGCGACCTGTACGATTTGGTCGATAAAATGTCTTCTTTCGGGACGGGGCCCCACCAGTGACATATCGCCTCGCAGCACATTGATGAACTGAGGTAACTCGTCCAGACGGTACTTTCTCAGAATACGACCAACAGGGGTGATTCGTGGATCGTCGGCTCGGCTAAGCGCCGGACCCTCCGCCTCAGCGTCCGGTCGCATTGTTCTGAATTTTAGGATAGTAAATGGTTTCCCGTATCGCCCTATCCGTTCCTGAGTAAACAGGGCCGGATGACCATCGCTGCGAACCCAAAGGGCTATGGCTATCAGCAAAGGCGCTCCCAACGTAAGCACCGCCAGGGCCGCTCCCACATCAAACGCTCGCTTAATCACCTGCTGCCAGTGAGGCATAGACACCGGCACAAAATCCACCAGCAGGGCCCCAAATAGGGCCGACTGACGTACTGACCCCGTGAGTAACTCCCCGTTTTCAGGAATCATACGCAGCCGCACGGGAGTACCATAAAGCTGCGTTACAATAGGATCGGAACGCAAGGAATGATCCACAATCACCTCTTCCACTCCATGGCATAAAATAAATTGGGCCGCCTCACGCCAGGGGCCCAGATGTGGCAAGGATGACGAAGAAGAATCATCGGGAGCAAAATACCCCAATACTTTATGACCGGCTCTGCGTCCTGGCATAGTCAGAGAAAGGGCCCATTTTTCGGCCTGCGCTGCAGGCATCAGCAAAACCGTGGGAAAGCCTGCCTTGCCTGCAGCGATGAGCCGGTGAAAAATCGTGAGTATGCTCAGCCTGAATAAAAAAGAAAAAACCAGAAACACACCCCCATACAAGCAGAGGTGGAAATAATACCAGCGGTAATCAGGTACAAGGTCATCCAGAAATAAAACCAGAAAGATGAGAATAGAGCCCCCAATTCCTAGCGAAAAATTAAGCCCTAGGGCCTGTAGCCGGGAAATACGAAAGGGATCCTGGTACAGACCAGCCCCATAAAACAATCCCAACCAGTAAAAAACGGTGAGTGCTAGCCCCAGGTAAAAATTTTGATCCGATTCTAAAGGCGCGGGCATGCCCATAAGGCGGGTTTCCGCCCATATTTTCCGGGAAAAAAACAAAATAGTCCACGCCCCTGCCGCTGACACTACGTCCGCGAGGCAGGAAAAAATCCGTACCTTACGACGTAAGGAATGTGCTTCCACGAGCTGGCAAACCTAATGTATTTTCATAAAGCGGGTCACCATTTCTTAGGGTATTTTTGAGTGTGCTTCGCTGGATTTTTCGCAGACTTGGAGCCTTTGTGCCGGCTACGGTCTTTCTGTTGGCCCTGGCTTTTGGACTACTGGCTGATGCTCCAGAAAATTCAGAGACCTCCTCAGCTTTTGGCGGTCCAGCCCCTGAAAACCCCTTAGAACGTAGACGTATTCAAAAAAAATGGAGAGAAAAGCACCATTTTCATTTACCTGTGTTTTACTTTTCAATACAATCCCAAGCGGTTCCAGCGCGCATTCGGGAAATACCAGACCCCTCTGAGCGGCGTGCTGTTCGCAACCTAGCTCTTAGCACGGGGGCCGGGGAAGCAACGTGGCATTTCTACAATAAGCTTTTAGAGTTACAGCAAAAGCTTTACGAACCTTCCCTTGTGAACGCCAAAAACATTGCAACCTTTTCCCTTCAGAGAAAACAGGTGGAAGTCCTTCTCACAGAAAAAAATCCCCATAATGTGGGATTATTGTTGGACTCAATAGCAAGTTGTTCTTTGGGCCAGGATACCTTATGGACAGACGTATGTGAGGCATGGAACCAGCTGCGAGCTCAGGCTACACCCTGGCGGAGGTGGATCCCCACTGTACGCTGGCATGGGGATTGTCGCCTCCACCGCTGGTTATGGGGTACGGAACATGCGCCCGGGCTTATGCGCGGACATTTGGGTCTTTCCCTTACCAATGGACGACCTGTGGCCTCTATCCTTCTACCTCGTTTCCGATTCACATTGTGGATGAGTCTGATGGCCCTGCTTTTGGTGTGGCTGTTAGGCGTCGCAGGTGGACTAGCTGCGCTTCAGCTTCCTAAAGCTGGTTCGGCAGGATTAAGACTATGCATGTATGCCTTATTGGCCATTCCTCCCTTCGCATTGGGAGCCATACTCATCACTTTTCTCACCAACGAAACCTTTCTAAACTGGTTTCCCTCTTACGGCTTAGGTGATGTTCCAACCCATGCTTCCTGGGTTGAACGCATTCATGTCCGACTTGCCCACTTGATTCTACCCCTTACCTGCTGGAGTGCAGGAGGCGTAGCTTATTTTTTCCTTCAGGGTCAACAGGCTGCCCGCAGCCAGCAGCAGAATCTTTGGTTCACAGCAGCGCTGGCCCGGGGACTGCCTTCCTGGCGCATTCTGGCTTGCCATGTCGGGCCTGTAGTTTTGACTCCATTATTAACGCTTAGCGGTCACTATTTTCCTGCCCTTTTAGGAGGTTCTGTCATCCTGGAAAATCTTTTCAACCTGCCGGGGATGGGTCACCTGGTATACCACAGCATTTTAATGGGCGATTATCCTGTAGTGATGGCCGTCCTGCTCACAGGTACCCTAACGACACTGGTGGCCTACCTTGTTACAGACTGTTTGTCGGCCCTGTTTAATCCATTGATGTACTTGGAAAACAGGGGATGAGGAGGGCAGTACTGCGTTTCAGGTTAATTCTCAGCGGGTGGCTGATCACTCTCCTGTTGTGTCTTTTAGAACCTTTCCTTGTTGGTTCAATACCCCTTTATGTGTGCACAAATGAAGGTAGCCAATGGCCCCTTTTACGACGCTGGGCCTCTAGAGTGGGCTTGTCTGATGCCGGACCCCACGACTATGATCCTCAATACTGGCAGCAGCTGCCTGTCATTTATGCCTTTTGGCCCCCCATCCGATACGATCCCTGGCAGTTAGATCTAAGCCAGCCATTACAGCCCCCCTCCGGTTTTTCTTGTTTTGAGAAGGATTCAGCGCTTTCCCACTGGTTGGGGACTGATCCCCTTGGAAGAGACGTCTCAGCAGGCCTCATGGCAGGCCTAAACACAGGGCTTGGTATTGCGGTAAGTGCTTTGTCAATTGCTTTAGTTCTCGGGGTGCTGCTCGGTGGTGCCGCCGGATTTTGGGGAAATAATGGGATCCTTTTGCCTTGGTTTGCAGTGCTAACACTTCCTCTTTGGGTCCTAGTGGGTTGGTTTTGGGGGTTCACGGTATGGGAACCGGCATGGCAGGAGGCTTTTCGTCAAGGGGGTCCGGTCTTGGCCTTTTATTTACTAGCCGGTATTTGCATCTTCATAGGCGTGGTGATGAGCGGTACCTGGATAGCGACCAAGCTGAATTACTTATTGGTTCGTAATCCACGCCTTATTGGCTTCCCGTTAGATACGCTGGTGGTGCGCCTTGCGGAGGCTTTTACAGCTTTTCCCCGTTTGCTCGTACTTGTGGCTTTGGCTTCTGTGCTGCAGCCGGGATGGTGGGGAGTGGTACTGCTTATTGGCCTTCTGTGGTGGCCTTCGCTAGCTCGCTTGTACCGCAATACCTTAATTTCTGAAACCCAAAAGGATTATGTGTTAGCGGCCAAGGCTCTGGGATATTCGCCCTGGCGCATCTTGTTCCGCCATATCATTCCGAATACGGGCGGGCCTGTGGCTGTGGCTATTGCCAATGGCGTGGCAGGTATCATTTTGGCTGAGGCTTCCCTGTCTTTCCTGGGCTTGGGACTCCCTCAAGACCAAATTACATGGGGGCGTCAGCTAATGATGGCCCGCCAGGCCCCAGAAGCCTGGTGGCTCTCCCTCTTTCCCACCCTATGCCTCATTGCCCTGATTGCCTTGTGCAATGCATCAGCACGATACCTGGAAGAGAAGCATCATCCTCTTTCCTAACGGCTTTTCTTTCCCTGGTTTAAACTTCATAATTTCCAAAATCCTTTTAATTACGGAAATGCAACTTTGCCCCCTTGATGAGCCGCCTGATTCACACAATGTGGTTGGTCTGCACGGCTTGGAGCTTTCAA
The DNA here is from genome assembly GCA_025055635.1 of Flavobacteriales bacterium. Lineage (GTDB taxonomy): Bacteria > Bacteroidota > Bacteroidia > CAIKAF01 > CAIKAF01 > JANWWQ01. Next base: position 124,782 of record JANWWQ010000001.1, on the reverse strand, counting down.
GGATGTCAGAAAGAGGAGAAAAAACTTATTCTTCCTAGTACAAATATGTTAGGCGCCTCCTGCTCAAGGGTACTGATCTCAGAGGCCGAAAGGTCCAAGGACAAAGGCCCTTTTTCTTTCAACTTAGATTCGGTTATGCAATCCTTCGGTTTGGTGGACGTTCAGCAAGAGGGTTTAGATGTCTTTGTGGACCTGCGTTATGCAGACAGCAATAATTTCGCTGGTCGTCCCCTTTATGTAGGACTCTCCCGGTGTTATTTACATCCCTTGGCTGCCAGCCGTTTGAAGAAAGCCGTGCAAATGTTGGCTCGGGAATATCCTGGCCTGAGGCTGCTCATTTGGGATTGTGCCCGTCCACTTAGCGTACAACATAGCCTTTGGCAAGGGTTAAAAGTACCGCGCCTTGAAAAGGGCAAATATGTCAGCAATCCCAGGTGGGGATCGGTACATAACTTCGGGTTGGCCGTGGATTTAACACTGGCTGACTCCCTGGGACGCGCTTTAGACATGGGCACCGATTTTGATCATTTTGGCCCCGAAGCCCAGCCCGTAATGGAAGAAAATCTCAGAGCTCAAGGCCTTCTGAGTGATTCCATCTTGAAAAACCGAAGAATCTTACGCCGTGTCATGGTGGCATCAGGATTTCATCCTATTCCTCATGAATGGTGGCACTTTAATGCCGTTTCCCGCCAGACGGCGTTAGAAAAATTTAAAATTATTCCATGACACCCTGGCTGGCCTTCGCCCTTTTGGGCGCTTATTTCCTAATACTAATAATTATTGCTTGGCACACAGGTCGCCATGCCGATACGGACACTTTTTTCACTGCCCGCCATTCGGCGCCCTGGATGCTAGTGGCCTTCGGAATGATAGGGGCCTCCATTTCAGGGGTTACATTTATTTCCGTACCTGGCCAGGTGGCCCGTACGGGCTACACCTATTTCCAGGTGGTTCTGGGCTATGTAGTGGGATATGTGGTTGTGGCCACAGTTCTAATGCCTCTTTACTACCGGCTTGGTGTTATTTCTATTTACGAATATCTGCTACAACGCTTTGGTCGTGTCACCTACAAAACGGGGGTGTTTTATTTTATGCTTTCGAGGACCCTGGGCTCAGCTTTACGACTAATGCTGACGGCAGGAGTGCTCCAGGTGTTCATTTTCTCAGCTTGGGGCATCCCTTTTGAGCTCACGGTGGTCTTTGCGCTGGTTTTGATTTGGCTTTATACATTTCGGGGAGGTATCAAAACCATCGTTTTTACGGATACTTTTCAAACCGCATTCCTGGTGGGAGGCGCCGCTCTATGTCTGTGGAGCATAGCCCGTCAACTGGGAGCACCTGAGGATAGCCTTAGGGCTGCCTTTTGTTTACATTCCTGGTGGGAATTTGAAAACTTTAAAAGCCCTGTATTTTTCCCAAAACAATTTATTGGGGGGATGTTCATCACCATCGCCATGACCGGCCTGGATCAGGATCTCATGCAGAAAAATCTAACCTGCCGCACCGTCCGTGATGCACAGAAAAATATGTTCTCCTTCACCATCCTATTGGTATTTGTCAATCTGGTCTTTTTGTTGTTGGGGGGGCTGATGTATGAATTAGCTGCCAAGCGCCAAATCCTCTTACCACCTGCGGCGGACGAAGTTTTTCCTACTCTAGCTTTAAATCACCTAGGTCTTTGGGCATCGGTGTTTTTCTTCCTTGGCATTACGGCTTCTTCGTATGCAAGCGCCGACTCAGCCCTGGCCGCTCTTACTACCTCCTTTTGTGTTGATGTGTTGGGCTTTCGTGGCCTAACTGACGAACGACGCAAACAACGCATAAAGACACTTGTACATCTAGGATTTTCCTTGCTTTTTGCGGCCATCATTCTGGTGGCCCGCCGCTTTGCAGACAGGTCTCTGATTGATGTTATATTAAAATCGGCTGGATACACTTACGGTCCTTTGCTAGGCTTGTTTTTTTATGGATTGCTCATGGGGCGTTCCCTCCCCGATAAATGGGTACCCTGGATCAGTCTTATAGGGCCAGCGGTCACGGCTTTGTTGGATTTTTATGGCTCGCACTGGCTGGGGGGCTACCATTTTGGTTACGAGCTGTTGCTCATTAATGGGCTAATTACTTTTGCCATCTTGCATTTATCTTCTTATCACTCAAAATAAAATGCGCGTTTTTATTTTTATTCTTAATTTTATTCTCAATTTAATAATTTTTTTTATTCAGCTACCTTTCTTAAATGCCCAGAAAGGTCCCGTTTATAAAGCCCCTTTCCCAGCCCGGGCTCTTGAAAAGGGTGGAATCCTTTTTGCCCTTCCAAAAGTTCGTTTTCGGTTTGAGGTGGATATACGTATTGTGGAAAAGCGCAGGGGTGTTTATTCTCCTTTTACAAGTAAATATTTTGATGTAACAGATTATATAAAATCAGATTCTAGAGAATATTATATAAAACAGATTCGTTTGAATACCGTAAGCATAGCCGATGAAGAACAATTATATTTTCTTTCAGCAAAAGACCTAAAAGGAATTTCCATACAGGTGGACGAAAAGGGAATTATCCGAAATTTAAATGCCAATACTAATTACGATGTGAAAGCCAAAGCTTTTGTGCCTTCTGAAGTACGCCTGCCCATTGAAACTCCTGCCCTCTCCCAAAACATTCAGCCCCGCTTTGGCTTCAAGGCCGATACCGTGATTAATCGCGAATTCACTCGGGACAGCACCATTATAGAACGCCGTTACGTAACTAAAAAACTTGTGGAAAGAAGCCTTGAGGACTATGCGAGGGAGGCCTTTGATAAGCTTCAAGACATCCGCAAACGCAGATATGATTTTCTCTCCGATCCCTCAGAACTCAACCTGGATGGGGCCGGATTAACGCTCTTACTGAATGAACTGGATAAAATGGAAAAAAGAATCCTGGAGCTCTTCTTCGGCTATGTAACTTATTCAGATAAAACTCTGGTCTTTGAATATGAGCCCTCTGCTGAACTAGAGCAACCTTTGTTTAACTTCACGCGAGACAAGGGGATCCAATTCAATACGAAATCCGTGCGGGGCATTGAAACAGTGGTGATGAAATTTACTCCTTCCAAAGGCCAGCTACAGCCTTTTACAGCATCCATGGCTTTATTAAAAAGTAATAGTAAAAAAAGACGTGCTTATATCCCTTACCGAGTTCCTTTACACGCCCATATACGCCTTGTGCAGGATGAAACGGTCTTTTTGGAAGCAGATGTTGTAATTCCCCAGCAAGGAGAAATTGGAAAGTTATATGTAAAAGACCTGCGCAAGATAAGGGTCACCTACGATCCGTCAACCGGAGCCCTGTTGACAGCCGATTTTGTAAGGTGATGAAAACCACAGAGAAGTTCATTCACCTGGTCTGGCAAAACGGTTGGTTTGATAGCTCACAGCTCGTCACTTTGGAAGGAGAACCGGTAGTAGTGTTGGATCGGGGGCGGCCCAATACAGCGCCCGGACCTGATTTTCTCCATGCCCGTCTATCAATAGGTGGTCTCACACTGGCCGGAAACGTGGAAATCCATGTAAATGGAAAGGAGTGGTATGATCATGGGCATCACACTGACCCTGCTTATGGGAGCGTTATTCTGCACGTGGTGGAAAGCCAACCTGTTGATACGGAGTGCCAGGGGCGAATGATTCCCTGCGCAGTTATAGGTCCTTTGATTTCGCCGGCGGTGGTGACCAGCTATGGACTTCTAATACAACGGGATGGTTTGCTTCCTTGTGGTGGGTTGCTCTCGGAAAGAAAATGGCCTCCTGATCGCATCGTTATCCAATGGCATAGTAGCGCCGCAGCCCGTCTGCAGGCCAGGGCTCAACGCCTGGCCGAACTGGCACGCCATACCGGACTTACCGATAATGAAGTGGCCTGGGCAGCTCTGCTCCGAGCCCTGGGCTTTGGCGTGAACTCTGAACCCTTTCAAATGTTAGCTGCCCGAATGCCATGGTCCCTCCTGGCCCGGCATAGGGATAAACCGTTCACCCTCGCTGCCCTCATCTATGGCATGGCCGGTCTTTTAGATTTTCTTAAAAACACCTCTCTGGCTGAATCCCTTAAAAACGAATTCTCCTTTTACCGGAATGATATCTCTTCGCCTCCCTTGGAGCCCGTGGTGTGGCGGTTTGGAGGCACCCGACCAGGCAACTTTCCTACCCATCGTATCCATCTTTTTCTTCGGTGGATACACCGCAATATTGACAGCGTGGGAGATTATTTAATAAAGGCTCAAAGCCTTGAGGAACTCAAAAAATTTTTCATGCCCACCCCGCTTCCAGAACCGCTGGAAAGCCATTTGCCAGGCCACCGCTTAAGTACAGAATCGCTTCACCTTCTCGTGATTAATTCCGTAGCCCCCTTCCTGGCTTATTTGGGTGAAAAATACCAGCAGCCAAGTTTTTTTGACAAAGCCGTCCATTGGTTAGAACGACTCCCTCCAGAACACAACCGCTATGTAAAACAATGGCACCAGTTAGGTTATGCTCCATCCAATGCTTTTGAATCCCAGGGTATCCTAGAACTGAATAGCACCCTGTGTGGCAGGAAGGGATGTATGGAATGTTCCATCGGGCAGGCCCTTCTTAAATCTGCCCTATGAGGGATGAAGAGGACCCTACGCGCAGTGCGGAGTAATCTGGTAGCCATTTTAAACACAGGACTGATTGTAAGCGTCCTAAATGCCCAACAAACGTTACGCGGACGAGTGGCTGACAAAAATTCCGGGGCCAATCTCCCAGGAGCTCACGTTGAGCTAGTAACCTACGAAAAAAGCAGCATAAGCTACTCTACCGTCAGTGATGAGAAGGGCGAATTCACTTTGAAAGCTGTGCCCATAGGCTGGTATAAACTTAAAATCTCCCATGTGGGATATAAAACTCTTAAAAAGGATTCCCTTAACGTGAACCATCACATTTCATTAGCCACTTTTTACCTGGAGCCAGATTCCTCGCAATTGAAACCCGTCATCATAGAAGATCAATCCGCAACGGTGCTTCTGGAAGCCGACAGAAAAGTGTACAGGACGGAGGCATTTCCTAATGCTGCTGGGGGCTCGGTGTTGGACGTGCTGCGCAACATACCGGGTATTCAAGTAGAGCCTAGCGGCCGCATCGCTCTTAGAGGTTCACGGGGCGTCCTGCTTTACATTGATGGGCGCCAATCGGCTCTGACAGGGAGCGGCCGACGTGCCTTGTTGCAGGCCTTACCAGCCGACCAGATTGAACGGATAGAGGTGATCACCCAACCCGGTGCCGCCTACGACGCTGAAGGCGTGAGTGGCATAATAAATATCGTGATGAAAGAGTCGGCACGAAGGGGCCTCACGTACGGGGGTCAACTTATGACCGGCACCCACAACAAGTACAATGCCGGGGCTTTTCTGTTCTACACTGGTCCTCGCCTTAACTTGTCTACCAACTACAATTTTCGTTACACGGCCTTATGGGCTCGCGGTACACTGGACCGATACCTGCATGGTGACTCTAGCGAAAGGCACCAGAAGCGCCACTGGTTAGAAAATGGTGCCCAGCACAACGCCCGCCTCCGTCTACGATATCAACCGATGAAAACACTCCATTTCTTCGTAGAAGGCACCTTCCGCGAAGGCCATAAGGTGGAGAGCCGCTACTTTCTTAATACAGATCGGAATAGTCAGGGACAATCAAGCTACAGCGACCGCCTGAATAGCGAAGCCCAGAATGACCGAAACGCCGAAACGGCCGCTGGCTTTCAATTAAAGCCTGCCGGCGATAAACACCTTCTCAAGGGCGAAGTGAGTTTCTCAGAAAGAAGAGGTAGGGAATTTGACCGCTTTCTCACGCAGACCTTAAATGAAAAATTTGTGGTAGTGGACCCACGACCCGAGTGGCGCCTCCAATATCTGAGCGAAATCTGGCAAATTATACAGGGCCGTGTGGATTATGAGTGGAAAGCCCACAAAAACCTCCTTATGGAATCCGGGGTGAAAAATACCCTGCGCCGTCTGGACAGCGATTTCCGAGTGGAAGATCTGAACTACGACAGTAGCCGGTGGATTGTGAATCCCGCTCTTACCAACAGGTTCATTTATCACGAATGGGTGCCCGCAGCTTATGTTTCGCTCCGCTATCGTCTGCAACGCTGGACATTTAAGGCCGGCCTGCGCACCGAGTGGACCCAAATCTGGGTGCGCCAGGTCACCCAGAACCAGGATTTTAGAAACAGCTATTTGCGCTGGTTTCCCTCTTTATCTTTTGTATTAAATACTGGTCCTCATAGCAACGTGCGGCTGGGCTACGCAAGGCGCATCAACCGCCCCTCCCCCAGCTGGTTGAACCCCTTTCCTGACGTGTCAGACCCTCTCACGGTGCGCTATGGCAATCCCTACCTAAATCCTGAAATCAGCGAAACTGCAGAATTGTCTCATGAAATAAAAATTAAAAATTTTTCCATGGCTAGTACCCTCTACGGCCGTCATATCCGCAGTGTGATGGGTCGCTTTGTGACGGCTGCTTCGGACGGCACCGCCCTACAAACCTACCGCAACCTGCAAACGGCCTGGTCAGCGGGCGTAGAGTGGGCGGCTCAATTGGAGCCGGCTCCCTGGTTCCACCTTCTGGCCAATGTGAATTTGTTTTACTTTCACGTAAGTGGTCAAAATCTCCAGAGCGACCTGAATAATAGCGCCATCGGAGGTCTTATTAAAGTGATCCCCGAAGTCCGCTGGAAATTTTGGACTTTTTTCGTGGCTGCCCAGTACCAACTTCCTCAGGCCACTGTGCAGACCACGTACCGGAGTCGGTACTTTGCCGATGCCTCGCTGCGTGCCGACCTGTGGAAAAAAAGAATTTCTTGTACCCTCACCCTCACCGATGTGCTGAACTCTTTTTATAATTATTCCACTACCCGCAACGCCGGTTTTACCCAATACAACATGCGCAAAAACGAAACCCAAATTCTCATGCTAAACATTCTCCTGAAACTCCACCAGAAAGGACAAGATGATAAGGAACTGAGGGGACCCGAATGGGAAAATACATACGACGACTAGGTGCCACACCGAAGGGCGCGCTGGTTCTTCTTCACACGGCTGTGTTTCTGTGGGGATTTACAGCCATTCTGGGCCGGCTCATTACACTGAAGGCACTGCCGCTAGTGTGGCACAGGTTATGGCTCACTTGTACGGTATTAATTTTTTTTAGTGGTTGTCGCCGGGGGCTGAAAAGCCTGAAAAGGCCCGACTACCTGCGTTTCGGATTCATAGGGCTTATAGTGGCTACACATTGGTTGTGTTTTTACGAGGCCATCAAGGTAGCCAACATTTCTGTAGCGCTTGTTGCGTTGGCCACGGGGCCCCTGTTTGCTGCGATAATGGAACCCTTCCTCACCCAAACCAGGGTACGCTGGCAGCGGTTGGTCACAGGGTTTGTGGGATTAGCCGGTCTAATAGTCATCTTCCTTGAGACCTCGGGGCTGGGCAAAGGATTTGTATTAGGAGTGGCCGCAGCCGCGCTGGCCGCGCTGTTCTCTTCACTTAATAAAAAATACCTCTCCGACCATGCTGCCTCAGCCGTTACCTTCGTAGAACTGTTCAGTGGTTTTGTGTGCCTTACGCCTCTCGTTCTCCTTTCTCCTCCTAGGACCTGGACGCCGGTCCCTTCAGATTGGCTTTGGCTCCTTTTGCTTTCGGCCGGATGCACCGCCCTGCCTTTCATTCTTTCATTGTTAGCCTTACGGCATGTGTCGGCTTTTGCCTCAAACCTGGCTGTGAACCTGGAACCGGTGTATGGTATGATTCTGGCAGCCATTATTTTCCATGAACACGAAACGCTGTCGGTCAAGTTTTATGCCGGCTCCGCGCTCGTGCTGTTGGCGGTAGTGCTCAATACATGGCTGGAAAGGAAATCGTGATTTAAACTATGCCAGAACTGACCTAGAATATTCCCTCCACAAAAAACACTAGAAATTAGGAACCAAAAAGTAGGCATTTTAGTGATAATAAAACTTCCGATGTTGCGGGAAAGAATTAAATGAATATTAATATTAAAATTATTTCATATGTGGAAAAATTCTACTCTTACAGTTATCCTTATTACAATAGCGGACTTGCAAAATTTGTTCTATGCAAAAATTTATTTTTCTATGAATTCTAACAAGAATAATTTATGCAATGTTTTAAAGAACCATCTTTAATTTGATGATTAATCTGTAAAAATGAAAATTAAAGAATTTTATCTTAAAGCCTTCTCTCCGATTTTTAACGTGAATATTTTTTTTATCGGAGCCATACTTATGACTGGTTCCGGTTGCCAGTCTGATGGCAGTCTATTCATCAAAGACGCCACCGGACAACCAGGCGAGATTGTTGTTGTTGCTGATCCACGCTATGTCAGAGAGGCTCACCCTGTCATGGACACTCTTAAAGCATGGTTTGAAAGGCCCATGCGTATCCTGCCTCAGCCGGAATCCTTCTTTAAAATTTTCAAGATTGACGATGCCCATTTTGGAAGCATATTCAAATACCACCGTAACGTGCTTTTGTTGAATATAGGCGCCCCACCCGATGCACCCACGCTGAGTATGCAGGACGATAAATGGGCCAAGCGTCAACGCGTGCTGCAATTGAATGTACAAAATGAGAATGCTTTTTTTGAAATTTTTCCACAAAAAAGAGCCGAAATAGAAGAGTTATTTTACCAGAAAGACATGGAAAGATTGGCTGAGGACTTTGATCGTAGTCCGGCTTCTGAAACCCGTCAATGGGTAAAGCAAGCCACTGGTATTACGTTATCCCTGCCTAGTGGATTCTTTTGTGCCGATACGGGCCAAGGCTGGGCCTACGTGAGGCATGTGGCCGAACGGAGCCTTCCCGGCGGCCATAAGGGCACCATTGAGCGGGGACTCGTGGTGATTACGGCTCCCTATCAAAAACAAAAACAATTTTCTGTGCGGTCATTTTTGGACGATATCGGTCCCTTACTTCGCACCACTATTCAAGGTTTTAAGGATAACACCTGGATGGAAGTGGAGCCCCGCGTGCCTTGCGACAGCACAGCCATCTCCCTGGCAGGTCATTACGCCATGAAAATACGCGGCTTGTGGCGCCTGCATGGAGAATTCAAGGGGGGGCCCTTCGTGGGTCTACGATTTTTTCATACAATGCGCAAAAAGCTCGTCACAATTTTTGCTTATGTGTATGCGCCCAATTTTCAAAAACGCACCTATGTGTTCCAGGTTGAAGCCATTGCCCGCAGCGCCGGCCGAGGATTGATGAAGCAAAATGCCACCCTTTGAACCTCATTAAGAGACAGGGAAGGCTAGGGAAGGATAAATAATTTTAAAATTTAATTATACGTAACTAAAATCAAAATTCTTTAGCGTAATTTTACAAATAAGGTTCTTTAAGCCCCTTCTTGTCCCGATCATTTAGTGAATTCCTAGCTCCACGATCAAACCCACCTTAAGCTGGTAACCGCTCACGTTGAGCATGGATTTCTGGCCCTCTCCGTATTGCACATATTGGCTGGAAAAATATAAGGGCACTAAGGGAACGGTGTATTGCATACAGGGTTTTAGGGCTATCCGGTCGCCTATCCTGAAATTGCCTCCAAACATAAATTGGACATCAGCCTGCATATTGAAATTGCGGGGTTCTGCCGAAGTGGATATCAAATCGTGCACCAGGAAGGAATGCCGGGCAGCGTTTACTGTCTCTTTTGCCATTATAAGCCCCTGAAAATTGGTTAGCTCATAACTGTAGGAACCTCTAAAAAAGCTGAAAGGAGATAGGTTCAGCCCCCCACTCAGGAAAAAATACTTCCATTCATGCCCAAAATTTAGATAAACTCCGGGGTAAAACAAAGTGGCCTTTTCCTGAAAAGATAAATAGTAGAAATTCGTAGAATCACCGGCCACCTGGACGGGCGTTTTTTCACCTGTGGCTTTGTATCCCTTGTCCCGGAAGTTAAATCCGGTGCGCATCACAAAGCCCCTCTTAAGCCGAATTTTCAAACCAACCCCCACATCAAAGCCGACTCCCCCGTTATCACTACGATACACGCTTTTAAGCAGGTTAGGATAATTCACAAAATTGTAAACCCCATATAGAGGAAACTCCACCGCTAAATCAGGCGCGTTGGGCTCATAGATATTCTGAACCAGCATGGGTCCTTGGCTAAGTTGGGGACCTTTGCGGGGGCGTCCCGCCTTCACCCACTCGTTATAGTCCAAGGCTATGTCCTCAGTGTTGGCCTCTGTATATTCCTTGGAATGAATTTTTTGAACTAAGTCCGGATAATCTGAAAAATATTCGGACATAGTTTCCCGGAATTTTCGGCCCGATGGTACAGGAATCAGGTTCTGATTTTTTTTCTCAAAGTAGTCCTGCTCTTCGGTTTCATAGCCTCCTGCTTTTTTCCGGCGATAAGTGTGGCGGAAAAGGGATACCTCCCCCCGCACCACCGCCATCATAAATACTGAATTACCTTCTTTATCTTTTTTGGCAAAATATTCATCCTGCCCCAGACGAAAATATTTGATGTCTCTGGGGGTCTTGCGTTTGAAGGTCCCCGTAGCCGGATCTAAAACCTGGATGTAGCTGCTCAGGCGCTCAGCCCTGTCGGGTTTCACCTGTGCCTTCACCGTGTCGCCAGAGGCTGTCACCAACACTGCATCTAAAGCGTCTTTTTGGCCTTGGGCTGTAGAAGAAACATTTTCTAATATAACGAGAAGTACTAAAGTGGGTAAAAATCTTAAGTTCTTAATCATGATATGGAACAAATTTAACGTTAAATTCCTGCTCTTCGTTTAAAATTGACCCAGCGAACACGGATGAATAGGCTGTTTATTTTTCTTATTTTTCAATGGGTGCGGGGGACGCATGTTTTGTTGGGAATGGAGGCATCCCCTGTGCACGTGATGTGGGGGCCGGTTGTGGGTCATGTAGCCCACCGAGAAGTCACAGTTTCTTGGGGCTGGAGTGGTCCTTTCACGGATTCCCTCTGGCGCTTCTTAGAAATTCAATGTGAACCCTCCATCCGGCAGCTGCGCGTGGAGAGAGTACCCACTTCCCTACCTCACATTCTGAAGCTTCGCGTCGGCCTTCTGGAACCAGGAAGAGCCTACAGGCTTAGGGCCAAATTCCAAGGCCAACCTGTAGGAGATGAGGCCACTTTCCGTACGAGGCCTGTCTATGGTAATTGGTCCCCCGGGCCACCCCCGGATTTTACTTTCCTTATTGGCTCCTGCTTTTACCTGAACGATAAACCCTATGACCGGCCTGGCCCACCCTACGGCAAGGACTCTTCCATACTGTCTACGATGGCCTCTTTGTCAGCCGATTTCATGATCTGGGCTGGTGATAATATTTATTTGCGGGAGCCTGATTGGGATTCGCGCAGTGGCATGGTCTATCGCTACGAACACGCCTTCCGGCAGCCCCTGATGCGGCGGCTTCTGGCAGCACGGGGCAACTACGCCATCTGGGACGACCATGATTACGGCCCCAATGACGGCGATCGCACCTTCGCTCTCCGCCATGAAGCCCTTCAATTATTTCGTGATTATTGGAGTAACCCGCCCTCAGCCCTGACGGAGGGCATCTGTTTTTCATTTGAATACGGCGATTGCGCTTTCTTTATGCTGGATGACCGCTGGTGGCGTGCCCCTAATCGACTTCCGGACACCTCCAAACCTTTCCTAGGCGAACCCCAGCTCAAATGGCTCTTGGAAAGCCTTGTAAGCTGTGATAAACCTTGGAAATTCCTGGTTTGTGGCAATCAGGTGCTTAATCCCACGGGCAGCAAAGAATGCTATCGCAGCTACAGCGGTGAGTTTCATAAATTTTTTCAAAATCTGCGGGCTCTACGCATAGAAGGTTTGGTGATTCTGAGCGGCGACAGGCACTACGCCGAATTGCTTTGCGATTCCACCTTATTGGGTTATCCTCTGTACGAACTCACTTGTAGCGCCGTACTTTCCACGCCTCATGACATTCGCAGTGAAAGGGAGAAAAACAACCCTCTGCGGGTGTCCGGTTCACTTGTACAAGAGAATAATTTTTCACGACTCACCGTCCTGGGCCCAAAGGATTCACGCCTACTCCGGATGGAACACCTGGACCGACAAGGTCGTGTGCTCTGGAAATATGAAATACCATTGAACCGCCTGAAACTACGCCCCCATCTGGCCCATCCCGGACAATGACTCTTAAACCCGAGCCCCTGGAGCTTCAATGCCCTTCTCCGGAACACTGTGTGGAGGTGGCACGCTGCATCCTTAATCATTTTCCTCAGAGCCGTTTGGTGTTGTTGGAAGGTGGCCCCGGAGCCGGAAAAACTACTCTGGTTCAGGCCTTTCTAAAGCATTGGGGCGTTTCCGAACCTGTCACCAGCCCCACATTCACCCTGGTCCATACTTATCATAACGACCTGGGACAATCTTTTGCCCACTTAGATTTATACAGGATTCATTCAGAAGCAGAAGCCCAGGAAGCTGGGCTATCTGAAGTTATCGCCGAACCGCATCGGGCCATTCTGGTGGAATGGCCTTCCCATGCTCCTGGTCTCTTTCTGGATATACCTCACTTACATATTTTGATTTCTCAGGAAGAAGGGGGAGGCAGACACCTGCGCGTGGAACAAAGGAATTAAATAAATTAAAAATTTTTTGTTTCATATTAAAATCAACTTCATTTTAAATGATTCAATGTCCAATATTATCTTTTTATTAGATTAAAATATTAACTAGCTTCTTAGGAATTATTTAGAGTTTATTTTAAATAATTCCATCTTTCACCAGCATTCTCAGAATTTTAATATCTTCATATTAATTATCAATAAATTCAAAACGTGTCATGATAAAGAAGTAATTTCTATTGTAATATGTTCGTAACTCCCCAATTTTAAATATCCCAAAAGTTTTTTATTCAATCGTTTTTAAACAAGATTTGCAATAAATTTATAATTTAATAATATCCTGAAAAGGTAGATATACGGAGCATTTTAAATTAATACGAAATTACCTTTTTTCGTCTGATATTTTTTGAGAATTAAAATATCTCATAAGCCTGCGACGCTTCCCATCCAATAGCCTTTTGCCGAAAAAGTCATTTATAAGAAGTTTTGAAGCAACATTTCTTTTTTTACGGTGAAAAAATTAAATAAAATTAGCATGTATTCATTATGCTTTCTAGATTTGAATTAAATTGATGTTCAACGAGTGGATATAAGGACTTCAAAAACGATACATTCAAAGCTATATCAACTTTAGCCGTTCTCCTTTCCTTCCGGCGTAGCGGAATCCAGCCCGGCGCATTTCTTTTTCCAGTTGCCACTTATAAGGCCAGAAGTCCACCTGAATAGTATGGCGGGGAGAGACGTTGTAGCGTTTCTCCAGGGCACGGCGGTCTTTTTCAATAGCTTGCCACATGGCTTCCCGGGAAGGCAATTTCAGTTTCCCTTGCAAGATGGCCGTGGCCCACTCAGCCTGGCGTTCAGCCAATGGCATCACAGCTCCCAAAGGCTGCACCAAACCGATAAAAAACAAATTCGGATGATCGGGGTGGATTACGCGCCGGTAGAGACGGATATCGTTGTCCTTGAACGGAATAAAGTTTTTTTCAAAGAAGGGAAAAGAGATATTATATCCGGTGCAATAAATGAGAGCGTCGTATTCAGCCGAAGAGCCATCTTCAAAATGCACGGTGAAACCATCCAGCCGGTTGATGTTAGGCTTGAAGGTGATTTTGCCGTGGCCGGCACAGTTCAAAAGATCCTGGGAAATGGTGGGATGTTCGGTGAGCAAGGGACGGTTGGGCACAGGCACGCCGTAGCGTTCCTGACGTCCCTGAGCTATGGTGAGCGCTATGCGGCTGAAGAGGCGCTGCAAGGGCAAGGGGAGACGAAAGAGGAAGGGATGGGCGAACTGATCAGTGGGAATTCCCATGATATACTTCGGGATAATATAGGCCCGGCTGCGCGTAGAAATGGTGACGCTACGGGCTACGCGGGTTAGCTCCACGGCCAAATCTGCAGCCGAATTGCCTATGCCCACAATGAGTACGCGTAAGTCTTCAAAACCTTCAAACGACCGGTAATCGCGGGAATGCATCACTTTTCCTGAAAAGGTGCCAGGAAAATCAGGATATCGTTTATCCCAGTGATGGCCGTTGCAGACAAAGACGGCATCGTATCGGCCAGTGCCCGCGGAAGTGTCCACCCGATACCCCCCCTCGGGGTAAGGCTTCACAGAAAGCACAGTGGTTTTAAACTGAATTTTATTACGAAAGCCAAAATGCTCTACGTAATTTTCAAAATACCGCAGGATCTGCTCGTGGCTAGGATAATCAGAATACTCGTCAGGCATTGGAAAATCGGAATAGGCCATGATATACTTGCTGGTGTTGATATGCAGAGATTTATACGCCGCTGAGAGGCCGTTGTCGTTGTTATACCGCCACAGACCTCCGATTCCGCTACCCATTTCGTAACAGTCAAAATCCATTTGATGCTGGTGAAGCACTTTGCAGACGGCAATACCAGAGGAACCGGCCCCGATGACACAAATTCTCATAGAATGAAGAATTTTCAAAAGTAAGAGGGAAAAGACCACTTCAGGAAAGTATGATGTTCAGTCCTACCAGGCTTTCTTTGCTGTACTCTTCCTGCAAATGTCGGGCTATCGGGTTTGGTGGCGCTGGTGGATTGTGATGGGAACCCTGCTGGGGATGGCCCTGCTATTTCCCAAGGAAGGGATAGATTTGGGAATTTTAGGAGTATGGCGATTTTTTAAACCGGAGGATATTTGGCCTGAGCGTCAGAAGCCCTCCGCAGCTCGTCAGGTTATAAGTACGGCCACAGATACAGCCCGAATTACAAGGCTCGCCCCAGAACGCTTGGTTGGAAGACGCTGGAAGGCTGCCGAACCGGGGCGCTTGCAATATCCCGATGATAATCCTTCGGCTTTGGAGCCTTTCTTCCGCCTGCTGGCCAGGCTTGCTGAAAATCTCGGAAACGCCGCTGATTCGGTGTTCCACATTTTACATTATGGGGATTCGCAGATTGAAGGTGATCGCATCAGCGGATATCTGCGCCATAGGCTTCAAGGATTATTTGGAGGAAGCGGGGCAGGTCTTATTCCTGCGGTACAAACAGTACCAGCACGCAATGTCCGCCAAATTGCTAGTAATAACTGGTATCGCTACACGCTGTATGGACCAGCCGAAAACCGGGCCCCAGACAAGCGTTACGGGGTCCTTATGTCCCGCAGCCAGTACATCGGAGATACCGCTTCATTACACCTCTTTCGCTCGGCTACTGGATACCCAGGGGTACGCAAGCTACAGCTTGTACGTCTCTTCTATTCCGGACCTGACAGCGCCTGCGAGCTCACCATCCAAGATGCAGACGGCATACAAACCTTTACCCTGCAGGCCGACTCAGCAAGGCAAAGCCGGACGCTGGAGGTACCTGTTCGATGGAATGCAAATGGCCTGAAATTGTTTTTCAAGGGCCCCTCGCCGGAAGTATATGGCCTCTCTTTAGAAGGAGAGCCAGGTCTTCAGGTGGACAATATCCCTATGCGTGGTGCCTCAGGTACCTTTTTTCGGGCTGGGGATGCTCGCCTATTGAGCCATCAATTACAAGAACTGAACGTGTGCCTTTTCATTCTGGAATTTGGGGGCAATACTTTGCCCCACATCCAATCGCCCGAGGAAGTGACCCGTTATGCCCGTACCATGGAAGACCAGTTTCGCTTCTTATTGCGATTACGTCCCCAGGCCTGCCTGGTGGTGATTGGACCAGCAGACATGGCAGTCCGAATAAACGGTCGTTTGGAGACGCACCCATTCTTGGAAGCCTTGCGCGATGAGCTGCGTTCAGCCACTTTGCGGGCTGGAGGAGTTTATTGGGATATGTACGCGGCCATGGGAGGACCCCGGTCCATGCCCGTCTGGGCAGCCGCTTCGCCTCCGTTGGCGGCCCCCGATTTCATCCACTTCACCCCAGCCGGAGCCGAGAAAATAGCCGGTATGTTTACCGCCGCATTGGTGGACGATTTTAACCTGTGGCTCTCCGGACAAAAGCCATGACAAAATCCCGGTGGTTGGGACTCCCCGTTCTTTTGATAGGACTGTTTGGAGGGAATGTGAAAACTCAAGCCTCACTCTTAATACGAAGTGTGAGTAACCAGATTCTGCTTTCGCCCTATAGCGCAGCTTTTCGGCGCTTGTTCAGCGGTTTGGATTCTCTGATTCGCTTTGGCAAAAACAAGGTAAATGTCGTCCTCTTGGGAGACTCCCATGTTCAGGCCGATGTGTACTCTCACTGTATCCCACAGCGCTTGTGCGCTCTCTTTACCGGGTTGGAGGGGGCTGGGGGATTCGTTTTTCCTCAATAGGGGGGCTGTCACCCACATCCCTGCTAATTACGTCGTCTAATTGGGAGGTGAATAGCCTGCATGGCGGAACGTTTCGGCTCAAAATGGCCGATTGGGGCGTTCCGGTATGAGTGTCACCACCAGGGACCCAACTGCCTGGATGCGCATAATTCCGCTGGGAGACGTCCTTCGGCCCTTTCTCTTCAGTCGGGTGCAGCTATTCCATCTTACCGACAGCATCCATATGCAGGTAGAAGTTTGGCCTCCCTCCCCGGGGATAAGGCCTGGACCCAACCTCTCCTGGGCTTCACGGAGTATCGCATCCGAGAGCCTCTGAATTACCCTCACTTTTTACCTGTCTCCAAAACCGCAGAATGGCTGCACTTTTAAGCCTTTCGGTGTGCAATTTCTCAACGACGATCCAGGTGTCATCTGGCACAGTGTGGGTGTAAAGAGGGCAGCAAGCTCGTCCTTCTCAGGTTGTGAAAATTTCATACCCCACTTCAAAGTCCTTCAGCCTGACCTTATGGTGCTTTCCTTGGTAGTAAGCGTTGCCCACGGACCAGGGTTCCGTTCCACGCGTTTCCGGGAAAACTATTCCCAGCTGGTTCAGTGGCTTAGAAAGGCGGCCCTCCTTTTCATAACCAATAACAACACATACCTAGGGTACCGATATCCCAATAGCCGTCACATGGTGGCACGGCAAGTCCTTTTGGAATTTGTTGTTGAGGTGGGAGAAGGGGTATATGACCTCTACTTGCTCATAGATGGCACGTGATCCCTGCGCACCTGGCAGGTGGCAGGCCCGGCTTAGAGCGTTCTGATACAATTTACCGTTGCAGGTTATGAACCCAATTGAGATAAGCTGTTTGAAGCCATTGCAGACCTTTGAGGCGCTTTCACCCACTGAATACCTCATCAAGACGGCCGTGGGGATGAAAGCGGCGAATAGTTTCAGCTAGGAAGCTACGATCCAGGTGGGTATAAATTTCAGTGGTAGTTATAGAGGAATGGCCCAACATTTCCTGAACAGCTCGTAAGTCGGCCCCGTTTTCCAACAGATGGGTGGCGAATGTATGCCTAAAGGTATGGGGGGAAATGACTTTTTTGATGCCCGCTGCACGGGCCAGATTTTTTATTATCACAAACACCGAAATTCTGCTGATGGCCCGCCCCAGTCGGCTGAGAAACAGAAAATCCTCATGGCCAGGTACAGGATGGATGCGGGATCTTTCTCGCTGCATGTATTCCTGAATGTGACTTTGGGTGTAAGATCCTAAAGGCACCAGCCGCTCCTTACGCCCCTTTCCCACTACTTTAATATAGCCGTCCTGAAAATGAAGGTGACTGATACGCAACGAGGCCAGCTCTGACACTCGCAGTCCGCAACCGTAGAGGCATTCAATGATAGCCTTATTGCGTAGGGCATCGGGCTTAGAATAATCAATTGTAGCGACCATTGCGTCTATTTCCTCTACGGTAAGCACCACCGGTAATTTGCGCCGGGGCGAAGGCATTTCCAGAAACTCAGCGGGGTTGGAAGTGATATACTGATCGGCTTGAAGGTATTTAAAGAAAGCCCGTAGTCCACTCAATATGCGGGCCTGGGATGAGGCTTCAAGCCCCAAATCATATAGCACTTTCACAAAATCCCGCAGCAATGCCAATGAAATATCCTGCAGGGAACCATTAAAACCCTTACTTTCCAAGAATTGGAAAAATTTTTCCACGTCTTTCTGATAGGCCTCTACGGTATGCGGCGTAAGGCCTTTTTCCAAGGTCAAATACTCTTTAAAGCCCCCAAGGAGCTCACCAGCCCTCAAACCCATTATATTAGCTGTGGTTTTGCTATGGCTAAAGTAAAAAAAATCCAAATCATCAATGGCCCCAATCTCCACTTACAGGGCATCCGCGAGCCGGAGATCTATGGAACAAAAACTTTTGAGGACCTCCTGAGCAGATGCCACGAACGCTTCCCTGATATTGAAATCCTCCTGTTTCAAAGCAACTATGAAGGAGAACTGATTGAAAAAATTCATCAAACCAACGCGGAGGGCATCCCTATCATCCTGAATCTGGCCGCCCTCACCCACACCTCTTATGCCCTGGCGGACGCCCTGGCCGCGGTCCAGGTCCCCGTGGTAGAAGTACACATCAGCAACATCCTTGGACGCGAAGAGTGGCGAGCCCGTAGCCTCACGGCTCGCTATTGTTGCGGTGTAATTATTGGCTTCGGACTGGACGGCTATCTTCTTGCGATGGAGGCGCTAACGGGCTACTACAACCTTCACCTGTAAAATCCTTGACTCCATTTTGTCCAAGTTTGAGGAGTAGCCCGCAATCCTTAAAGTGTAAACCCCTTGATCCACTGGAGTGACATCTAACGGTATCCGGCCACCAGTGCTAGAAATTCCGGACTGGCTCCAAACGCAACGTCCGGAGGCATCTAACAGGGTGAGGTGAACCACCTCATAACCCGGAGGAGGCTGGAGCCACACCAGCGTCCCAGAGGGATTAGGAAATACTGAGAAATCCGGAGCAGGAAAGGCACCCTTAAGGTTTACACTCGGCTCTTCTCCAAAGTTGGCCCTTAAGGCCAGTGCAAAGCCGTCGTCCCAGTTATTGCCGATTAAAACCGAATCCACCGATAAAAAGAAAGGAACGTTGTCCAGCTTCACCCACAAATTTTTTCCGGGGTAGTAATATTGAGGTGTTACTGCCCAAACTAAAGTGTGAGGAAAGTCAAACTGCCTGAAGCCCACGAAAAAGGTTCCCGAGGGCAAAGGGAGAGGCCCGTGGCGGAGGGGCACGGTCACCCAGCCTGTGTCTTCCAAACCAATGAAATAATCTTCGGTTGAATCCAGAGGTGTGATGGGACGGCCACTGGCAGGCTGGGTGGAATAAACATACAGACGTGTTTTGAATCCGACCGGAATAGGAGTGGCAAACATATCGGTACCCAGTCTGAAAGAGAGGCTGGTAAGCTTATCTGGAAAAGCCAACGTGAAGTTGTGGCCCAGAATAACCGGATCATCTACAGGCAAATCCCAGAACGGACCGCCGCTATCGCGGGCAAATACCGTGTCCACCACGACCGTCTGAGTGAGAATGTTATCTAAGGTGATATCTTCGGTTTCATCCACTTCCAGGCTCAGTTCGGCAGAGTAGACACCGGGAGAGGTAAGAGGATAATAATTAGTGAAGTGATTTATGGGATCGCCGCACACCTGAAGGTTAGGTACTGCATATTCCACTTGATTTAGGACAGGGGAGGCGCCCTGGCTGACTTTTATGCGTGCTTTCAGGTGGGTTAGATCCACATTTCCAGTGTTGAAAGCCGTGAGGTATCCCCGCACACCTGAAGCCGTGGGGGGCATGTGGGAATATTCGGAAACCACGCCCCTGCCAACAGTCACGTTAGTTCCTGTATAAGGATAGAAATCAAAGTAAAAAGTGAAGGGACTGCTATCCCACATATCATCCCATTCCAAGTAATAGGTGTAGCCCGGGCAAGCCTGAAAATAGCCTTCGGTACTATACAATTCGGCTGTAGGGTCAAGATTAATGGGGCATTCATCATCAAATCCGGCAATCAGTTCAAGATTGCTACAGTCTGTTGTAGTGCGGTATATCCACAAGCGCGTATCAGCGTTTTCATAACAACTGTACACATGGACCACTCCGGGGGACGTGGGCACGAATACAAACCAGTCGGCATGATTAGCCCCGTCGCAATAGTAGCAACCATTTCCTGTGCTAGGGCCATCCGTATAATTGGCACCCAGAGACACCGGTAAAGCCTGTTCGCAAGTTTCATGGATCATGGGACCCCCACCTCTGGGATGAAAAGAGGAACTGGGATTGTTTCTAATTAATTGTTTTTTGAAGAGTTCAATTGGCCGGATTTGGCCACTAGCATTCCATATAAAAATAAAAAACGTTGATAATAAACAAGCAATTTTTCTAACAACGAGCATAATTTCAAAACTTGAACAAAAAAAAGAAAAATTAAAAGAAGAAAGAGAAAATTTTAAAATGAGGATTCAACGCCGAGAATAAGTCAAAAAATGAGCGGAGAGAGAGGGATTCGAACCCTCGATACCCTTTAGGGGTATACACGCTCTCCAGGCGTGCCAGTTCAACCACTCCTGCATCTCTCCGAAGTCTTTGCAAAGGTAAGAAAATAATGTGCAACCATGAGCAACGTTAATTAATAAAACCTCAATGGCACTGGACTGTGGAATGTAGCTTTGCACCTGTCAACCCGATGCATACACGATTCATACAATCCATCCTGGCCAGTATACTGGTCATCCCTCTCCTCCAAGGCCAAAAGACCGATGAGGGGCGTCCTCTTCGCGATAGACAAAAACTAGCAAGAGCCAAAAGCCTTTTTAATGAAGCCAACTACAACGGAGTTGTATATACCTTGGAACCTCTGCTGAAAAAATGGCCTTCCCATGCCGATGTGAACTATTATGCCGGCAGAGCCAACCTTGAATTAAAGCATTACGGTGAGGCCTTTGAACAGTTGCGTTCTGTGATTCTGAGCGGCAAGCGCAAGTTCAGGGATGCGCCTTTTTGGTACGGAAGGGTATGGCAACAACTCCACGAACCAGACAGCGCCCTAGCCTGGTTTAATCGGTATAAAAAGTCCCTAAAAAAATTTGGTATAGATCCCTATGATGTGGATTATTATATCCGTCAGGCTGAACGTTTTAAGGCTTTTCGTGAAAAGCCTGTGCCCGTAAAATTGCGAAAGCTGGGTCCTGAGATCAATACCGAGTTTGAAGAGGCGTGCCCTACCATCAATGCCGAAGGAAATATGCTGGTGTTCACCTCGCGCCGACCCACTACCACGGGAGGCCAACGCGATCCTTTCGATTTAAAATTTTTTCAAGATATTTATATCAGTCGACGAGATAGCCTCTCGGGCCGGTGGATGGAGGCCGAGCCTCTCAAGGCCGTGAACACGCCGGAACATGACGCCAACATGAACATCTCCCCAGATGGCTCCCTTCTTTTTATCTACAAAAACATAAAGGGCAAAACCGGCAGTGGGGATATATGGGTAAGCCGCGAAAAAAACGGCGAATGGACTAAGGCCCGTGAATGGGAGGGACCCTTTAACACATCCTATTTTGAGACTTCGGCGGCCCTAAGTCCCGACGGCAAAACCTTGTATTTCATCAGCGAGCGTCCCGATGGTAAAGCCTTGGGCAATGGCGACATCTGGATGTGCCAGCGCATCTCACGCCGCGAATGGGCCAAGCCCGTCAATCTAGGACCGCAAATCAATACACCCTACGACGAAATTTCCGTGTGGATGCACCCTAACGGCCGTACGCTTTTCTTCGCTTCAAAGGGCCATGACAGCATGGGAGGCTACGATATATTTAAAACTGAAAAAAAAGACGGGCAATGGACGCCGCCCGTCAACTTAGGATATCCCATCAACACCCCCGATGACGAAATACACTTCACCATGACGGCCGACGGGAAGACAGCCTATTTGGCCTCGCGCCGCGAAGCCGATGAAAACGAGCTCAACATTTACGAGCTAGACCTATCTGAATATCCTCTCGTGGCTTCCGAGATCAGTAAGGACGCAGAGAGAGCTTCTACATCCTCAGGGGCCGTTCTTTCAGTCATAAAAGGCCAGGTCACAGGCAATGGAATGCCGCTGGCTGCCGAGGTAGTTTTTCTGGACGAGCGCACCGGCAAAGAGGTGCTGCGCGTGGATACCGATGAGGACGGCCGCTATTTTGCCACCCTGGAAGGGGGGCGCCGGTACAAAGTTTCCGTTACAGCTGAAGGCTTTCGTAAGTGGGAGGAGTCTATCTATATTTCCAAAAAAGAAGGCCCACAGCCCTTTGTGTTGCAGCGTAATTTCAACCTTCAGCCTTGAAGGGGGTGCTCAGGCCAATTTGGATTGGTTTTCTGTGTATGCCAGAGCTGGCTGTATCCCAGGTATGGCTGCACGGCCATAACGATTACCAGAAACGCCCTGCCCTTCATAGAGCCCTTCGCTGGTCCATCCCTTCCGTGGAAGCCGACATTTACCTTCATGAAGGCCGATTGGTGGTAAGCCATTTGCCCATATTCCTGAAGCGGAAACCAACTCTTGAATCCTTGTACCTACAACCCCTGACACAGTTATTTGGTGCACATCCAGCCTCCAGCAGGATGCCATGGCTTCGTCTTATGATTGACATCAAAAGCGAGCCGCAAGCCACGGTGGATAGCCTGCGCAGCCTTTTGCGCCGCTTTCCTGCACTCACCGCCCATCAGGGCCAAAGCATAACGATATTCCTAAGCGGCAAAGCCCGGCGCACGCACCTACTTCCAGGCGATTCCCTCTTCTGGGGCTTGGATGACCCCATTCCTGCTCTTTTCAATGGCCGGCTGATCCCTGACCGTTGGACCCGTCAGGCCAGTATGTCGTATCGGGAGTTTAAAAGACTCTTTCTAAAACCCTATTCTCCCTCACAGCGAGATTCCATAGTGAGGACCCTTACAACTTGGTTTGCTGCCCGCAAAATTCCCCTTCGCCTGTATGGCGCAGGGAACCGCCCCCGCCACTGGAACCGACTGGTACGATGGGGCTTTACGGTTATTAATGTGGACCGCTACAAACGTGCTTCCCGCTGGTGTCAAAATATGTTCTTATGAACAATAACTGAAGGAATTCTCTGGATTAACATTAAATAAGTTTCTTCCAATGCACTAGGTAAGGAGCTGTAGGCTTTTTCAGCGTCAGGGCGGTTGGTTTTCCCCCCTCCCTTAAATTACGGACAGGGCCCCTTGCCTTTACGGTTTAAGAATTTCCGAACGGCATTCATTTAACGTATCCTCCAGATACCTTCTACACCATGCATGAGGTCGGACAGAGAATTTATTATTAGGAACCCCACAAGTTATTTTTTGGAAATATTTTAGCAAAAACAATAATTGCAATCACAAAAATTCTCCGATTGGGGTTAGGTCCTGATATTAAATCACATTTTACTGAATCCAAATTAATTGTAGAACTTTCAACAAAAATTACCCATGTCAACATAAAAATGAAAAAATGACAAATACTCCAAATGGAAATATCCTTTAACCTATACCCACATTCAAGGTCTTAACTTACTTTTCTGGAATAGATTTGAATGGTGTTAATTCTAAATAAAATTTTTAATAATATGAAGTGAAGTAAATTAATCTGAAAATGCATTGGGGCTGGTCCAGTCAGCCAGAAATATGCATGGGGGCTGATCCAGTCAGCCAGAAAGCAATATTAATAATCCATATCACGGAATTTGCCTTCGGTAATCACTAAAGAATCATTCTCGGAAGCGTAAGCCACTCCCAGGAATGTGCCTTGCGTATAACGGATATTATTTTCCAGCCTATCAGAGGATACGGTAATTTGCCCATGAGAAAAGGGGGCTAAAGGACTAACCGGACTGGTAATATAATAAGTTTTTCCATTGATTCCTGAAAAAGTCAAAAAATCACTTCCTGTGAGCTCATACACACCGGGGCCAGTGTAATTACCCAGAGATCCTGCAACAACTAGAGATATGTCCGTATTTTCGGCTGCAAACATTATTGAGTTGGGGGCACTAGACATGTTTACCCGGGCATAAACCGCCCCATTGAGGGTGTAATGTACTCCGTTAGCTTTAAATTCAAAAATACCATCCAAAGAAGTGGCGGTAGAAGTCTCCTGAGATTTTTTCTTGCAGAAACTAATTCCCAGAGCCATAAATGCTAACGCAACAAAAAATACTGAATATTTCATTTTGTTTTTTTTTACAAAATTAGAAGAAATCAAAATGCATAGGCCCGCACATTTTGCCCTGCCATGAAATTCAGGAAGGCTTTATTAGCCACGGCATTACCGCCGGGGGTCGGATAATTACCCGTGAAATACCAATCACCCCGATGGTTGGGGCAGGCATCATGCAGCCCTTCAATGGTTTGATAAATCACTTTCACAGGGGCCTTCACGCTCCGCTCACGAATCAGTTCAGCAATCTTACAGGAAATTTCTTCAGTAGTGAAAGGTTCGTAAATTTTTTTAAGCAGGTTTTCTCGGGTCAACTGGTTCTGTTTTTTCAATTCCAGGGCCTGCACATGGGTGTCGTGTATTACGTGCCAAAGACCCCGCTCATGGAGCAGTTCAATGGCGGCTCGGAATGCCACAAAATCCTGCACCTTGGCCATGTCAATACCATAACAATCGGGATAACGAATCTGGGGGGCGGAGGAGACGACGATTATCTCTGAAGGCTGAAGTCTATCCAACATACGAACGATGGACCGACGCAGCGTGGTGCCACGGACGATGCTGTCGTCCAGCACAACAAGGCGGTCCTGACCCGGCCGGATACTGCCGTATGTGATATCATAAACGTGGCGCACCATCTCGTCACGATGGTCATCGGGTGTGATGAAAGTGCGCAGTTTCACATCCTTTATCACAATTTTCTCCACCCGGATGCGTCTGCGCAGTATTTTTCGGCAAGCATCCACATCCTTTAAAAGGTCTGGATTGCAGAGATCCTTTAATTTTTGCTCAGCCAGGTAATCTTCCAAGGCCTGAAGCAATCCAAGGAAAGCCGTTTCAGCGGTATTTGGAATGTAAGAAAAAACGGTGTTCTCCAGGTCATGATCAATTGCCTGGAGAATGGAATTCATGAGGTTTTGTCCCAGCTTTTTACGTTCCACATAGATATCGGCGTCGCTCCCGCGAGAAAAATAAATGCGTTCAAAAGAGCATGAGGTGCGCGGGGCTGGAGGCAACACTTCCTCTACCAAGATTCGGCCGTCTTTTTTTACCACAACCACGTGACCGGGAGGCACTTCCTGAATATCAGAAAGAGGGACATCAAAGGCTGTTTGAATGGCCGGACGCTCCGAAGCGGCCACGAATACTTCCTCGTTCACATAGTAGTAGGCTGGCCGAATACCATTGGAATCACGCAATAGGAACACATCTCCATGGCCGATGATACCGCCGATAGCAAAACCGCCATCAAAGCGCTTGCAGGCCCTACGCAGGATTTTAGCGACATCCAGATCGCGGGCTAGGCGTTCGTTAGCAAATTTCTTGGCGAAGCCTTCTGCTTTGATTTTCTCATAAAGCGCTTCAACCTCCTCGTCCAGGAAGTGACCGATTTTTTCCAGCACTGTTACAGTGTCTGCCTTTTCACGGGGATGCTGACCCAATTCCACCAGTTCACGAAACAGCTCTTCTACATTCGTCAGATTGAAATTACCCGCTAACAAAAGAGTGCGGCTGGGCCAGTTATTATCACGCAAAAAGGGGTGGCATTGGGCAATAGTGTTGCCTCCAAAAGTGCCGTAACGCAAGTGTCCCAAGAAAATTTCCCCCGTAAAAGGAAGGGGTTCAGGGGATGAGGACTCTTGCTCCGATGTGGCAGTCCCATTTTGACCAGCCACGCTTTTAACTTGCGTGGCGATCTGATCGAAGATATCTTGAATGGCATTGGGGGCTACACTCCGTATGCGATGGATATACCGGTACCCAGGCGGCATATTCAGCTTCACGTTGGCCAGCCCAGCACCATCCTGACCGCGGTTATGCTGTTTCTGCATCAGCAGAAACATTTTGTTGAGCCCATAAAAGGGACTTCCGTACTTGCTTTGGTAATAGGCAGGTGGCTTCAGAAGACGTAGGATAGCCAAACCACACTCGTGCCGAATAAAATCGCTCATAAAGAGCTTCGCAAAGGTACTCAGAAGCCTTTTACGGATGGGTAAAAAATTGGATGGTACCTTTGTCAAAATATGGATTGGCAAACTTTAGCGGTTGCCGTAGTTTTCGCTGTCGCACTGGCATCGTTAATCCATAATTTCAAAAAGGCTCAAAAAGGCTGTGATAATTGTAAAAATAAGTTTTGATTTTAATCAGCAAATTTTCAGCACGATATATGAAGGGTTGGCTATACGCAATAATTATGGCCCTTGTAGGCCCGAGCTTAACCGCCCAAAAAGAAAAAAAGGACACCATAAGGCACTGGCGCTGGAGTGCCATCCCTTCTGTAAATATTAATCAGGCTTTTTTTAGCGATTCCTGGACAGGCGGCGGAATAAGTTCTATAGCTCTGGCCGGAAATTTTGACGGTTTTGCAGAATACACGAAAAACCAATGGACGTGGGGCAGTACTGCAGCTATACGCTACGGATTAATCCGAAACAAAGGACAGGAATGGCGCAAAAACCTCGATGTGATAGACTTGGCCACCAAACTGGATTACAAGTTTTCCAAGAGCTGGCGGGCATTTATCAACGTGACACACCTCAACCAGTTCGCACCCGGATACCGTTTTTTAGGGGTTTTTGACTCCTTGGGCCGGGAACAAAAAATCCGTATTTCTTCTTTTTGTGCACCTTGCTATCTGAATGAAAATATAGGGATAGAATTCAGACCCTGGGATAAAGAGAAAAGTCAGCCTGTAAAGTGGTTTTATGCTAATCTGGGCTTTTTAGCCCTGCGGCAAACTTTCGTAATAGATAATGCATTATTTAATACTGTAGCAGCAAATTATGGGGTTTCCCAAGGACGAAAAATGCGAAACCAACTTGGCTTCAGCCTGGAATTCGGTATTAACCGGGACCTGGCAAAACATGTAAATCTTCTCTTCCGGTATAGGTTATTTAATGATTACCGTAGCTTTAAGCCGGCGGATATGATCCACCGGGCTGATCTGACGTTTTCTGCTTTCGTACTGAAATTCCTCAAAGTGACGCTCACCGGAGTCATGATGTACGATATAGCTATGGATAAACGCGTCCAATGGAACCAAGGTTTAGCAATCGGAATAGGATACAGATTTGCCAACTTTGAAGAAAAGAAATAGAAATTTTAAGTATAAGAGGGGTAGATTCATCCCCCGTCCATTTTGCAATATTTATATAGAAAGTTTTTGCTGAATTCAGTCGTCTCGTTAACTAAATATAAAAAGCCAATTTATTTATAAAAACAATTGAAATAGTAGAATAATTTTTTAGTGAAAAATGAAATTATCAGGAGTAAGATGCATAGTTCAAAAATGTCTACCTTCTAGGGAAGGGAAAGTAATAAAAATTTAAACAAGGAGGGACCCTTTCTAACTTCTAGAAATGTTTGTTTGAATTATTCCCTGGGATTTTATTTCCGGCTAAAAAACAGGCAAGCTATACCTATTTGTGGTGCGAGAGGGAATCGAACCCCCGACACAAGGATTTTCAGTCCTTTGCTCTACCGACTGAGCTATCGCACCAGTTGGTCCGCAAAGATAGAGAAATTCCTTCAATCGGTTTCTGCCAACCGAATAACCACGTCCTGCAGGGCTTCGCTGAGGGGAATTTGGCAGGCCAGCCGGCTGGAAGGATAAGATTTGGGCAGGGCGTCCAACATAGCCTGCTCGGCTTCATTGAGGGGAGGTAGTTTTTCCATCCCCCGCTGCACTTCAACATGGCACGTGGCACACATGGCCATGCCTCCACACACTCCTTCAACGGGATACCCTTGAGCCTTGAGCAGTTCCATTAAATTCATGGACACATTCAATGGCACTTCCTGCCGGTGGACCCGACCTTCTCTATCCACCACAGTCATAAAAACGGCATCGGTCATAAACCCTGGATACCAGTGACGGTGGTATACTTGAAAGACAGGTGGTCGTGAGGCCTAATATACCGAAAAGCGGCCTGGGCCATGAGGGCCGCTTCATGAAAGCCACAGAGAATGAGCCTGAGCTTACCGGGATAGGTGTTGATGTCTCCGATGGCGAAAATACCGGGCACAGAAGTCTGGAATTTTTCTGTATCCACAGGAATCTGATTATTTTGGATATCCAGTCCCCAACGGGCGATGGGGCCCAATTTGGGGCTCAGGCCAAAGAGGGGCAGGCAGGCATCGGCCTCTAGAGTGCGCACCTCGCCGGTGGTGGATCGGACTTCCACAGCTTCCAATCGGCCGTTGCCCAGCAATCGGTGCAGCTCGGTGTTGACCAGAATTTCTATTTTACCTTCAGCAGCCAGCTGGTAAGCCCTTTCTACAGAATGCGGGGCGGCCCTGAAAGAGCTACTTCGGTGTATGAGTGTGAGGTGCCGCGCCACTTGGCAGAGCTGGATAGCCCAATCTAGGGCTGAATCACCTCCGCCTGCCACAACGACTGCTTTTCCCCGGTATTGTTCGGGATCAGAGACCATATAATCCAAGCCTTTGCCTTCGTACAGGGCCAATTCAGGCAGGTCGGGCTTACGGGGCTCAAAGCAGCCTAAACCCGCCGCAATAGCAACAGCACCAGCATGAATGGTAGTGCCCTTATGGGTCTGAAGGGTGAAAGATCCATCCTCGTTTTTAACCAAGCTTTCCACACGTTCGCCCAACGTGAAGCCAGGTTTGAAGGGTCGTATTTGTTCAAGGAGCTTATCTACCAGTTCCTGGGCCAAGATGCAGGGATAGCCAGGAATGTCGTAAATGGGCTTTTTGGGGTAGATTTCTGAGAGCTGGCCACCTGGCCGGGGAAGGTAATCCACCAGGTGACAGCGTAAGCGAATGAGGCCGCATTCAAAGACGGCAAAAAGCCCTACAGGACCTGCGCCGATGATGCAAACATCAGTATGTATGTGGGGCGGAACTTGAACGGCCACGGCTGAAAAAGGCGGCGCAAAGGTAGAAAGGGAGCAGGCAGCCTCCGTAATTAAAGCTTTTCTCAAGGGTAGAATAAAACAGGCATAAGCAAGAAAGGGAAAGCAGGGAAAGCAGGGAAAGCAGGGAAAATGGGGAGGGGTTGCGTGAGGGAAGCGCAGGGCGGGCTAGGCCGGCCCTGCCTTTGGGGCATTGCCCCCAAGGATTGTCGTAGCAGCCACGGAGTCCAAAGCAGCCCGATCCCCCTGTGGGGCGGCAGCCACCACCGGTCGAGCGGATCAGAGGCAAACCTTCAGGCTGTGTGCAAAAGCGGGCACGCCCAAAAGAAAATCCATATAAAAGCTGACTAACCAAAGGTATTTGGCCTAAAATCCATTGGTCTGTAATTTTAGGGTGTGGAGCAACTCTTTAACAAAGGAAGAGTTGTATTTGCTGTGGTCTTTTCGATTGTGTTCATTGGGGTTCTGGTCTGGGCTTACCGCAGCGACCTGTCCTACCTGCGCCGCCACTATCGCGGACTCTGGTGGATAGCGCTCTCTGTAATAGGATGCTTACTGGCCTTCGTTGGGTTGAAGCGGCTTGTGTTGTAGCAGCCACTCCAGTTCGCTAAGCATCATGGCTGAAGCCCCCCAAAGCAAATGGCCTTGTAAATTGTAACAGGGGTAGTTGCGGAGTATTCCGTAGGAGGTATGAAAATCGGCGAAGGTCTTAGAGGAGGGTTCCAAAGCAAGCCTGAGAGGAGGTGTGAGGATGTCTTCCACCTCGCTGGGAGAGGGTGAAAAACGAGGCGGCTCAAAAAGTACCGCTACGTAAGGCTGCACCAAAAAATTGCTGGGAGGGATGTAGACCGGGGAAAGTGCGCCACAGACCGCGTGAGCCGAAACAGCCACGCCCACTTCTTCTAGGGTTTCGCGGAGAGCGGCTTGTAACGGGTTGGGATCGTAGGGTTCCAGGCGGCCTCCGGGAAAACCAAGCTGGTCACTATGCACGTCTCCAGGTCGGAATTTTCGCCTTATGAGGGTAAAACATACATCGCCCCTCTTTGGAAACAACATTATCAAAACGGCACCGGGACGAGATTTGGAAAGAAGCTGTTCATACTGGTGAATTTTAGTACGCCTGTCGGGAGGAATCATCGGCCAATGGGCATCTAACCCTGGCAGCGGACCGGCCAGGACCTTACGAAGGTGCCGGAATAGGATTTGTGGATCTCCGGACAGGAGATCATGCGGCCTGCCTGGAGCCACGCCGAAAACGCTCTACACGCTGATTCACATATTCAGCTGTTATAACCACCTCCTTGGGTTTTGGATTTTGGGAAGGCAGCTCAAACATCAGATCATTCATGACGGCCTCCATTATAGAGCGCAGCCCCCGGGCACCCAGCTTAATGTCCAGAGCTACCTGTACGATGGCATCCAAGGCTTCCTCTTCAAAGCGAAGTTCGATGCCGTCCATGCGAAGCAAAGCGATGTACTGCTTTGTGAGAGCATTGTGGGGCTCGGTGAGGATGCGGCGCAGGATGTCCCGAGTGAGGGGTTCAGTATATGTAATGATCGGCAGACGCCCGAGCAACTCGGGAATCATTCCGAACTTTTTAAGATCGGCGGCTGTAGTAAAGGATAGAATGTTGGTAGTGTGGGGTGGAAGGGCAGAAACCCTTCTGAAGCCGATAGTTTGTTGCTCTAATCTTGAGGCCACGATTTTGTCCAAACCCTCAAAGGCTCCTC
Organism: Flavobacteriales bacterium; assembly: GCA_025055635.1. Taxonomy (GTDB): domain Bacteria; phylum Bacteroidota; class Bacteroidia; order CAIKAF01; family CAIKAF01; genus JANWWQ01. The sequence goes on along the minus strand of JANWWQ010000001.1, from coordinate 94,025 downwards.
CACATATGAAAAGAATATTTTCAGTATTGACGGGTACCAGTCGTTGTTCTGGGTGTTTTCGGCCTCCCTGGGGTGCTACGTGCACTACAGAACCTTCCAACAGTTTAAGCAAACCCTGCTGAACCCCTTCTCCCGAGACATCGCGAGTGATGGAAGGATTGTCCCCTTTGCGTGCAATTTTGTCTATCTCGTCAATGAAAACGATGCCGCGTTCGGCCCTGGAAACATCATAGTCGGCGGCCTGCAGAAGGCGGGCGATAATAGATTCTACATCCTCCCCCACATAACCAGCCTCCGTCAGAACGGTGGCATCAGCCATAGCAAAAGGAACATCCAATAATCGGGCTACGGTACGGGCCAAAAGGGTCTTGCCTGTGCCTGTTTCGCCTACTATGATAATATTGGATTTTTCAATTTCCACTTCCATTTCCGCCTGGCGGGAGGAGGCGAAGGTCTGTGATATCCGTTTGTAATGATTATAGACAGCCACGGAGAGGACCTTTTTGGCCTCTTCTTGGCCCACGACGTATTGATCCAGGTAACGTTTAATATGTTCAGGTTTGTAGCGGGTCCAGAAATCCTTGCCATAGCGCTTGGAGAGGTCTGACCTTGCCTTTCTGCCGCGGAATTCTTCCAGCATAAAGGAGGCCTTTTCAATGCAGGAACCACAAATAAATCCCCCTTCACCTGAAACAATAAAATCATATTGACCTGGGCCGGCCCCGCAAAAACTACAAATAGGATCCGGATTTTTAGTTCTGGGACTCATAAAAGGGAGGTGGTGGGCTTGGATTTCTTGGTTTCCAGGACCTCGTCAATCATGCCATACTCTTTAGCTTCATGGGCGCGCATCCAGTAGTCGCGGTCGCTGTCTTTGAATACTTTTTCGAAGGGCTGTCCGGTATGGTCTGAAATTATTTTATACAGTTCGTCGCGCACTTTAATGGTTTCACGCACAGCAATTTCCATGTCGGCGACCTGGCCTTGAGCACCACTTAGAGGCTGATGGATCATGATTCTGGCGTGTGGCAATGCTGAGCGTTTGCCCCGGGTGCCGGCACACAGCAGCACTGCCGCCATGGAGGCGGCTAGGCCAGTGCAAATTGTGGCCACGTCGCAGCTTATATAATTCATCGTGTCGTAAATCCCCAAACCCGCGTACACGGAACCCCCGGGAGAATTCATGTAGATATAAATGTCCTTCGAGCCGTCCACACTTTCCAGAAAGAGCAACTGAGCCTGAATCACATTAGCCACGTAATCGTCTATGGCCGTGCCCAGAAAAATGATGCGGTCCATCATGAGGCGGGAAAATACATCCATGGCAATCACATTGAGCTTGCGTTCCTCAATGATATTGGGCGTGAGGCCTACCAGATGGTCCGCATATTTTTCAAGCCACACACTGCTAAGGCCTAAGTGCTTTACAGCGTATTTTTCAAATTCGGATGCCATAATTTAAATTTAATTTCTTTAATTTATTTTATTTATTAACAATAATTTTATTCTTCAAAATATGGAACATAGCCCTGCACGACGGTTTCCAAAAGCCGGTCCATGACTTTTGCTTCTAATACCATAAAATCTGCAAAACCTTTAATACTATTTTCAGCTCGTATATTTTCTTTAAATTTATCTATTATGTCTTTTTTAACCCAAAAACCCGAATATTTGAACGCTTCAATAACGGCCAATTCATCAATAACTTTTTCAACATCGTCAGGAGTTATTATTAGTTTCAGGTCATTTTTTAAGTTTTCCAGAATTACTTCCCAAGCGATGATCTCCTGTTGCTTCTTTATTCTCGCTTCCATCTCTTCTTCACTGAGGGGACCGTTGCTCATGGAGCTTATTTTCCTTTTAATAAATTTAACGGGAAGGGTAAACCGCCCCATGTTATGGGCCATCAGCCAATCTTTCAATGCCAGATGAGCCTTTCTGCGGGCTTGAATGAAATTTCGCCTTTCCAGCCTTCGGCGAATGAAGGTTTTGAATTCTTCTTCTGTTTTCACATCATTGGTCTGAGTAACCTCCCTGAAAAATTCCTCTGACAGCGGAGCGGGAAAGTGCCTAATAATTTGTGAAATTGTCAATTCCCATTTTATGTTCGGACGTTCCAGTAGGGTTCTGTCAATTTCTTTAAAAATCTGCGAAAAATTTTCCTCAGAGATAACAAACCATTCTGTGGGTTGGAAGCTTATAGTATTACCCTGCTTCAGCACTGGCAACACCTGCGAAAGAGCTCCTTTCTGGATATCCCTAACCCTAAAGGAGATGTGCTTATTTACAGAAGGGCTGGATTCTTCCGGAGTTAAGGGTTTTACGGAGCCTGAAATAATGTCTTCTTCCAGTTCGGCTTGATCAAGTAGTTTTACTTTTCCAAATGTGTGGCGCAACCGGTTAATTTCTTTATCAACTTTTTCGTCATCAACGGTTTCCACATCCCATACGATTGCCCCCAAGGGCGGAAGAGCCACCTCAAAATGCGGTAAAGGGGCCACTTCAAAGGTGAATTGGTAATCAAGGGGCTGGAAAGCATCCGCGTTCACACTGCTGTCGTAAACCAGGACCGGATTAAAAATGAATGGCCCTATTTCGGTTTGAATATGTTGTTGGAGTTTTTCAAAGGCTTTTTGCAAAGTAAGGTCGCGTACTATGGCCTTACCAAACCGTTTCAATAGAAGATCGCGAGGCACTTTACCGGGCCTAAATCCCGAAATCTTCACTGAGTGGTTAAGGGTTTTTAATTCTTTCTCTAATTCCTGTATATATTCATGGGCTTCCACCACGATATCCACAACCTGTACGCCGGGGTCCTTTTCTGTTAAGGATGATGATGATGGCAAAGTTTTTGTCATTCTGAAGAAAAGGCCGTCAAAGATAATACCCGTGTGGGGGATGGCAAATCGGCGCTAATTTTGCAGCTTTCCATGAAGGGCATTGTAAATTCCACTTTTCCGTTTCGGATCTTGAGGTTTGGTTTGTGTTTTTGGATTCTGTGGGCCTTTTCCTGTCAGCGCTTACCGGCTGGTGAACCGTTTCTAATAGGAAAAGTGGAAAATTTTAACGGTAAACATGTATTCTTAGAAAAAATCTTCCCCGATAAAATACTTCTCATAGATTCGGCCGTGGTTAATGATACGGGGGGCTTTTTCTTCTATAAAAAACCTGATCAATATGGGCATTATCGTATACGCTTTGGGGGCACTGCAGGAACAGCGCGCCTAGCTCCTTACCAAAATTTAATTTTCCTGATTACCAGCGGAAACGAGAAGCTGCGCCTCTCCACAAAAGCCCCGGATTTTGTGCTGCGTTGCAATTTGGAGGGTTCACCAGAGTCCCAGGCTTTGCTGGCGCTTCTGCAACGCAAATTGCGCCATGAACGGTTAGGCGATTCCTTACGTACAGCATTGAACACCTTTACCTACGCGCCTGATTTTCCCCAACGGGCCCGCGTGGCTGATAGCCTTTTTTATTACAGTGAACAATCCTTAAAAGCTCTGGCCCGGCAAACGGCAGAGTTCAATCCTAGCAGTCTGGTAGCTTTAGAAGGATTGGGTTTCCTGAAAATGGAAGAAGACTTTCCGCTTTTCAAAAAAGTGAGCGAGGCTCTGAAGCAAAAGCATCCGGATAATCCATACGTAAAAATGCTTGTAAGTAATGTGGAAGTTCGGGCCCGGACAGCCATCGGAGCTGTGGCTCCTGATATTCGCCTGCCCGATCCGCAGGGAAAGATCCGTTCTTTACATAGTCTGCGTGGTAAGTATGTGCTTTTGGATTTTTGGGCTTCCTGGTGCAGGCCCTGCAGGGCCGAAAATCCAAACCTTGTTCACGCTTATCAGAAATATAAAGAGAAAGGGTTTGACATTTTTCAGGTGTCGCTGGACAGAGATAAAAATGCCTGGATTCAAGCTATTCAAAACGACGGCCTTTCCAACTGGCATCACGTCAGTGATTTAAAGATGTGGGATTCCGAACCGGCCAAGCTCTACAACGTCACGGGTATACCGAAATCCTTTTTGCTGGATCCGAACGGTGTAATTGTGGCGACCGATTTGCGGGGACCTGCCTTGGAGGCCAAGCTAGCCGAGATTTTCCGCTGAGTCCAATGGCCGCAGGCCGCTTCCTTCTTCGTGTTTATGCATTGATTTTTTCCAACCGTGAATGTGTGATTTTGTCCCGAGAAACTTACAAGGGGATATCCATGCTTAAGTTTCCTGGCGGAGGCCTGCGATTCGGAGAAGGTCTGCGCACGGCTCTCAGCCGAGAGATCAAGGAAGAACTTAGGCTTTCCCTGCAACCGGAGAGATGGGTGCACTTCTATACCACCGACTTTTTTCAGCCTTCTGCCTTCAATTCCCGCCATCAGGTAATCAGTGTTTATTATCGCTGGCCGGAAGCTTTTCCCCATGATGAATTAGAAAAGGCTTTAGTTTCACTAAAGCCGACCTCATCAAAAAATGAAAAGTTTGAATTATTCCCCATTTCAGACCTTCAACCTGACATGCTTACCTTTCCAATCGACCGCCATGTAGTTCACCTCCTGCTGGGAAAAAACCTTTCCTTTGTTGAGGAGAACCAAGTACTTTGAAGGACTTATCATAAGATTTAAGGCTTCCTGAATCATTCCTCCCTAGGTTGGCAAAGTTCCGTGAGCACCCCCTGGCAATCCCTGGGATGTACGAAACACACCCACATATTCTCAGCCCCCGGTCGGGGCTCTTCGCTAAGCAACTGGAAGCCCTCATTTTTCAAACGGACCATGTCTGCCCGGATATCAGAACTGCGGTAGGCGATGTGATGAACACCTTCGCCCCGTTTTGCTAAAAATTTGGCAATAGGACTGTTTTGATGGAGAGCCCCTAATAATTCAATTTTATGCGAGCCGCAACGGAAAAAAACAGTTTTAACTCCTTCCGAAGGCACCTCCTCTTCGGCGTAGGGAGGCACTCCTAAAAGCTTTGTGTAGCGCGTAACAGCCTCCTCTAAATGGGCCACAGCGATGCCAATATGTTCCACAAAAAGCAGGGCCATTGCAGCGGTAAATTTACCTTTGTATCGGCATGGCTAAACTCATTCTCGTCTCCGTGGTACTGATCGCTATTGCCTTTGCAGGTATTGCCGTAAAGCTTATTTTCAGAAAAAACGGCCAGTTTTCCGGTACCTGTGCCAGCAAAAATCCCTATTTAAATGATGGAGGCTCCTGCACTTTGTGCGGTGCACAACCGGGTGATCCATGTGCCGGATCCTCCACCCAGTAATTACGGTCTGATGGCTTCAAGGCGTGATTTAATGCCTTCCGAAGCATAAGTGATATACGATTGCTGATATCCAGAGGAGATCATAAATACCTCATAGCCGGGATGTTGCCTAAGCCAACTCAACGTCCCTGTGTTGCCCATCACCATGAAGGCTGTAGCCAGGGCATCGGCTCGCGCACAAGTAGAACAAAATACAGTAACACTTAGCAAATTGTGGGTAACAGGCCGTCCCGTAAAAGGACTGATGGTGTGGGAGCGACGCACACCCTCCTGTATGTAAAATTTCCTGTAACTGCCACTTGTGGCCATGGCCATATCGCTGAGATTAACCACTGCGTACAGTTGACGTTCTAAGTTATGGTCGGTGGGCTTTTCGATTCCAATACGCCAAGGCTGGCCCTGGGGATTGAGCCCACTGGCACGCACCTCCCCTCCCACTTCCACCAGGTAGTTGCGGGCACCTTTTTTTTCTAATAATCCACAGATTAAATCTACAGTATATCCCTGCGCTATACCGTTGAAATCTAATTGCAAGTGGGGCACTTTTTTATGGCACCAAATTTTTCCATCCTCTGTGGTATCTAAAAAAATGCCTTCTAGGTTGATAAGCGATTTTAGAGAATCGCCAGTAGGTACAACCACAGATGATATAGGCGGCCCCTGGCTACCCTGCGGCCCAAACCCCCACATTTTAACCAACGGAAACACGGCAGGATTGAAAGCTCCATGCGTCTCCTGGTAAATTTTTTTGGACAGCATTAAAACAGAAGCCATCAACGTATCTACTTCAGCCTTCTCAACGGCTCTGTTGAAACGCACTATAGCAGAATTACTGTCGTAAAGGGAGCAAGCTTTATCCATCTTGGAGAATATGTCTGATATTTCCCGATCTAAGATACCGGCCAATGTATCATAAGTAACTTGGAATGTGGTGCCTTGGGCGTAACCACTATAAACATGCATTGGCACCGATACACTACGGCGGCAGGAGCTTGCCCCCCAAAAAAGAATAAGACTGGCAAAAATCCTCCCCCCAAAAATCACTTTTTTCACGGGTCGCATGAAGCCTATCCTGCCAGAACCTTGGTGGTTTCCGGCACGATATTCTGGAAAGCTACCTTAGGAATAGGTTTGATTAAACTCCGCAGCTTCATCCATATTACCCCAACCATTGCTTCACGCACGATGGAAGACGACATTTTGCTGTGTCCTTCTAGCCTTTCCGTGAAAATGATGGGCACTTCCACAAGGCGAAAACCCATTTTCCAGGCCAGGAATTTCATTTCAATTTGGAAGGCATAACCTTTGAAACGTAGCTTATCAAAGGGGATATGCTCCAAGACACGACGCCGGTAACACTTAAAACCTGCCGTGGCATCATGGACAGGAAGCCCCGTAATAAAACGCACATATTTAGAGGCAAAATAAGACAAGAGTACGCGGGACATGGGCCAATTGACCACATTGACACCGGTCACATAGCGGCTGCCAATAGCCAGATCAGCCCCTTGCTGCACGCAAGCTTCCCGCAGACGAATAAGATCTTCGGGGTTATGAGAAAAATCACAATCCATCTCGAATACAAACTCATAGTGGCGCTCCAGAGCGTACTGAAAACCGGCTACATAAGCAGTGCCCAAACCCTGCTTACCGGGGCGACGCAGCAGGTGCAATTTACCGGGATAAGATTCCTGAAGGCGTTCCACAATATCCCCCGTGCCGTCGGGGGAGTTGTCGTCAATGATTAGCAGGTCAAATGGATATTCCAGAGAAAACACAAAGCGCACCATGCGCTCTATGTTTTCCTTTTCATTATAAGTAGGAATAATTACCAGCGAATCGGTCACCTAATAAGTCCTTTGTTGTTTAGCAAATATCAGACAAAAATTTTACGGGCAATAAGCTCTTTCATAATTTCATTGGTGCCGGCATAAATGCGCTGCACACGAGCGTCGGCCCAGGCTCTAGCCACGCGGTATTCCCACATGTAGCCGTAGCCTCCATGCAGCTGCACGCATTCGTCAATCACGCGGCATTGCATATCGGTTAGAGCGTATTTAGCCATGCTGGCCGTAGCCGAATCCAGCTTGCCCTGAAGGTGAAGTTCTATGCAGCGCTCTAAGAAAATGCGGCCCATTTGTACCTCAGTGAAGCACTCAGCCAGGCGAAAGCGGGTATTCTGTAGAGCTGAGAGCGGCTTACCAAAAGCCTCCCTTTCTTGGCAATAACGAATGGTGTCCAGCAGGGCACCTTCGGCAGCTGCCACGGCGCCGATGGCCACCACCAGGCGTTCCTGAGCCAACTCTGTCATCAGGTATTTAAAACCTTCGCCTTCTTTGCCCAAAAGATTTTCCGCCGGAACACGCACATTGTCAAAAAATAACTCGCAAGTGTCCTGGGCATGGAGACCTACCTTTTCAAACGGCAAACCTTTCGTGAAACCTGGAGAGTTGGCTTCAATAAGAAGGAGGGAAATGCCTTTGGCGCCCTTGGAGGGATCCGTCTTCACAGCTACCACCACCAGGTCACACAGATATCCGTTGGTGATAAAGGTTTTCGTGCCATTCACCACGTATTCATCTCCCTGACGCACAGCCGTCGTTTTAATATTTTGAAGATCGCTGCCGGCCCCTGGCTCGGTCATGGCGATGGCAAGTATTTTTTTGCCGGTGATGAGGTCGGGATAATATTTTCTTTTTACATCTTCTGTGGCGTAATGTTTAAGGTAAGGAAAAACAATATCATTATGTAGTGAAAATCCAATGGCAGGCCCTGCATACCCAGCTTTGGCTATTTCTTCGTTCAATACGGCGCTGAAGCGAAAATCATCGATGCCGAGGCCTCCGTATTCTGTTTCAGCATCCATGCAAAGAAATCCAGCCTCTCCTAGTTTGCGCCACACCTCGCGGGGCACCTGGTGGTCTTTTTCCCATTGCTTGTGGTAAGGAGCTATCTCTCGGGCTACAAATTCTGCAACCGATTGGCGGAAAATCTCGTGTTCTTCTTCGTAAATTCTGTAAGGTATAAACATGAGGGCTCAAAAGTACAATTCAAGAAATTTGCTAGCCTTGACTTTTCAAATCGTCGTTTTATTTTAATTTTATATTATGCCAATGTCTCTTAAATACCTAAGATACTTATTTCATCTTCTTTTAAACGCCGCCCTTCAAAAAGCCTAAAAAAAAACATCTTTTCTTTTTTATAAATTTTCTGGAATGATAGATTAGTAGCAAGATATGCCAAAATTAAAGGAACAGAGTATACCAGGACATTTGCAAGGACTGAGGGAAAGAAAGGTATTCTTAGTAAATAAAGGAATACATAAAAAAATAAAACAATACCTATATTAATGATTGAGAAGGGATTGGAGAAAATAAGCCGCACATAAATTTTATTATTCACTATGTAAAATTTACCTATAACTTTTATACTTCTAATATATTTATTATAAGCATTTTTAATGGCCACAAATCCATCGCCCTCAAAACGTCCGCTGTAGGGAAGCTGCGTTGCTGGAGAAAACAAAAAATACCATCTAAAGGGAAATATTACTTGCGAAAGTTTGAGAACGATTTCATCGGGAGAAAGGGGGGTGTGTAACACATAAACTCGTACGGGTATCCAAAGAAGGATAAATTTTCGATAGTAGTACCGCAGACGCTCTATCTGGACGGACGGGGCCTTCATGGCAGAGGGCTGTCTTTTTCCTTTTTGAGGGTTGCGTATACCAATTTGTCCGCCATTTTAGGCCATAGGAAATTCACCCATCGCAGAAGTTGCCCTTCAGTAGTGAGAGTTAAGATAATTTTTCTTTTTTCAATGGCTTTAAGAATATGACGAGCACATTCCTCAGCCGACATCATGGAGCTTTCGTTGCGCGGGCTTTCCCCCTGAGGAGTACCGTCTGCAGCCAGGGCGGTGTTGCGGATGTTGCTCGCAGTGAACCCTGGATGCACGATAAGTACATGGAGGCCTGTATAAAGGTTCTCAATCCGCAGGGCTTCCAGGAAGCCGTCCATTGCGAATTTGGAGGCAGAATATCCCGTTCTGGCTGGTAGCCCCTTGAACCCAGCAATGCTGGAAATGCCTACTACAGAGCCACCAGTTTTTAATATATGGGGAAGAGCGTAATGGGTGCAATACACCGTACCCCAGAAGTTGGTGTTCATCACTTTTTCCAAGACTTCCAGGGAAGCATGTGCAAAAAGAGCCCGCATGCTGATGCCGGCGTTGTTAACTAAAACATCTATCCGACCAAAGGCATTGAAGGCTTGGGTTACAAAGGCTTCACAATCCTTGCGGCGCGTCACATCGGCCTGTAGGGGCAGTACTTCATCCGGAATGGCGCAAAGATGTTTTGTTTCCAACACTGCCTCTTTTGTACGGGCACATATGGCCAGCCGATATCCCTTTCGGGACATTTGGATGGCTAATGCTCTTCCAATTCCAGAACCAGCACCCGTAATTAGGGCTACTTTTTTTAAAGATGGATCGTTGATCATATTAAGTTTTTACTTCACATTCTCCAAGGCCCAAACCGCAGGAGCCCGTTCCACCAGAAAACCTTCAGCATAAACACTATCGCACCTGAGTCCATATTGACGACCGCGCGCTTCAATGAACTCTAAAAATTCTGGGCGGGAGATAAGCGTCTGTGGCTCCGGGGACTCCGGATTGTAAAACTGGGAGGAATGGGCCCGGACAGCCTGCATTTTCACCTCCCAAGAAGCTGGCTCCAAGCTATAATACACTTGAGGAGAAAATTCGTAAAACTGAATGTAATGCCACACCAGCTGAGGTCTGTGGGCCGGACTTTGAGTAGCGATTTTCGGAAGCCCCGCCAAGAAGGCCGCATCGCGCACCAGCTTGGCGGCATGGCCATGGTCGGGGTGCCGATCTTGCACAGCATTTGCCAAAACGATTCTGGGACGGAAAAGTCGAATGACTTCGATCAGCTCCTTTAAGTAGTCTTCCTTATAAAGAAGGAAGCCATCCTTAAAGTTTAACTGGATTCTGCAGGAAAGGCCCAAAATGCGTGCAGCCAGACGGGATTCTTCCCGTCGGATTTCTGGCGAGCCGCGCGTTCCAGCTTCGCCGGCCGTAAGATCGCAAATAGCGGCACGGCGCCCTTTTCTTATTTCCTGAGCCAAAAGTCCTCCGCATCCCAACTCCACATCGTCGGGATGGGCGCCAAAGGCTAGAATATCAACTTTTTCAATTTGCCCATACAGGACATGGATAGACCCCATCCGCCCCCGCAAAAGTAAAGCCCGTCCCCCAGCTCTTTTATCACAGAAATTATCTCACCAAGGTGACGCTTCCCCGCAAAGTCATCAGCTTTCCTGCATAGTTTTTATATTCAATTAGATATACGTATGTATCCTGCTTCATCGGCTCCCCTGAATTGCGGTAGGTTCCGTCCCATCCGTGGTAGACATCATCACTGTGGAATACCACTTGGCCCCAACGATCAAAAACCCAAATATCTACTTGCCGAACATAGGAAGCTATTGGCAGCCATACATCATTGACACCATCTCCGTTTGGCGAAAATGAATTAGGAACAAAAATTTCACTGACCGGATTCACCACCACATTCAGACTGGCCGTGTCAGAACAACCAAATGCATTGTATACTACCTGCGTAATTGTGTAGCCACCTATATTTTGGTAGTTGTGGGCAGGATTTTGCTGCCACGATTGGGCTCCATCGCCAAATGTGTAATGCCATTGGGTGGCAAACTGGGAGTGATCGGTCACGACCACGTTCGGTTCTTGGATGTCCATCACCATTGGCGAAACCGCAAAACCTGCAACCGGCCTAGGATGAACTTGAATAAGGCCGGGCATAGAAGTAGTCACCACACAGCCATAGGCGTCTGTCACCGTCAAGGAAACAGTGTAACTGCCCGGCTGTGTGTACGTGGTAGATACCTGATCGCCTGAGGCGTTAACACCGTTGCCCAAATTCCAGGTTGCCTGCATTGGGCTGTAGCCATTGGTGGTATTGCTAAACTGGACATCCAGCGGTTCACAACCAGACAACGGAGAAGCTGTAAACTGAGGGACAGGGTCAGCGTACACGGTCACCTCTTCCTGAGCAGAGCCTGAACACCCATTTTCTGTCACCATCAATTGTACGCCATAAATCCCCGGTGTATTCCAGCTAATATTCTGAGGATTTTGCTGGGTGGATGAGGAAGGATTACCGTTGGGGAAGAACCATTGGAAAGTGGCTCCTGGACCCCAATTTCCTTGGGCACTAAAATCAAAACTATTCATCCCCACGCATTGTGGGCTTACCGGTGCAATGGAAACGGAAGGTATCGGATTTACGGTTATGGTCTGGTTATAAGGTGCTGAGGTGCATCCATTCTCGGAGACAATGAGGCTGATCTGTTGCGAACCCACATTGGGGAAAAGCACCTGATAAGGTCCAGCTCCCGTTCCGCTTTGCACAACCCCGTTTCCAAAGTTCCAGTTATAGGTGGCCGTAGGACCGGCGGTACCCGTAAAGGAAAAACTGGTAGTATTTCCAACGCACAAGGGGTTGCTGTATGTGAAGGAAGCCACTGGCAGCGGATAAACGGTCACAGGTACCACAGTGGTCGTTGAGGAGCAACCATTCTCAGTGACAACCAGAGTGACCTGCGTATTGCCCGCCACGTTCCAAAGGATTTGATAGGGCCCGGCACCGCTTCCTGATTGTACAACACCTGTCCCAAAATTCCACTGGTAAGATGCGGCGGGGGAGGCTGTTCCTGTATAGGTGACGGCCGAAGCCTGTCCTTGGCAGGCGTTGGCAACCGTAAATGAAGAGGTAGGAATATCATACACCGTCACATTTATGGACTGAGGCTGGGAAGTACAGCCGTTTTCCGTGACTGTTAATGTCACCGTGTGACTGCCCGGTGTATTCCATTGAACTTGATAGGGCCCCGCTCCACCGCCATTGACCACCGTGCCTCCTCCAAAATTCCAAGAGTACGTTGCCCCCGGGCCTGCAGTGCCCGTATACGTGAGGGTGGTAGCTTGTCCTGAACATATCGCAGCGGGATTGATATTGAATGTAGCTGTAGGTATTGGGTGCACCGTAATGTTTTGAATTGTAGGCTGCGAGACACACCCTCCATCCTGTACCACCAGTTCTACACTGTAATTGCCAGCATTAGACCAGGAAATGGCGATGGGGCCTGGTCCACTTCCCGACTGCACTTGTCCCCCTCCTGTTATCGTCCAGGAATATGTGGCGGCCTGTGAAGCCGTGCCCGTATAAGTAGCTACGGCATTCTGACCAACGCACGCGGATGGGGTAAGGGTGAATGAAGACGTGGGGATAGGCTGAACCGTAACGTTTGCCACGAAAGGCTGAGACGTGCATCCATTCTCCGTGACGGTGAGGGAGGGATTGTAAGTCCCCGCTGTGTTCCAAACCATTGTAATAGGGCCAGAACCGGACCCGGCCACTATCTGCCCGCCGTCCGCGAACCAAACGTATGTAGCGGCAGCACTTGCGGAGCCTGTGTAGGTGAGGATAGTCCCCTGATCCTCACACACAGGACTCATCACTGTGAAATCGGCTGTGGGGATAGCGTGTACTACAACATGTTGAACTTCCTGGGGAGAAGAGCAGTTATTTTCCACCACCGTAAGGGAAATCTGATGCGTTCCGGGAGTATTCCATGACACCTGATAAGGTCCGGGACCACTTCCCGCAAGAATGGTCCCATTATCAAAATTCCAGATGAAGGTAGCCCCCGCTCCCGCTCCACCGGTGTAATTAATAGTAGCCGCCTGGCCCTCGCACACCGCAGGGGTGGCGGTGAAAAGAGCTGAAGGACTCGGTAAAACAGTGGCCACCTGAGAAAAGACAGGGGATACACATCCATTTTCTGACACCGTTAGGCTGATATTATATTGACCCGGGGCAGGATATAGTATTTGAAAGGGTCCCTGTCCCGATCCGCTTTGAATGCTGCCTCCACCAAAATTCCAATCGTATATAGCTCCTGCAGTTGCGGTACCGGTATAGGTGACAGAGATTCCATCCCCCGGACAGACGGGTCCTCCAACGGAAAAGTTGGCTGTGGGAATCGGATAGACAGTGAGAGATTGAGTGACCTGATTGGATTGGCAGCCATTTTCAGTCACTGTAAGAGAGATATTATATGTGCCTGCGGCATTCCAACTCACTTGATAAGGTCCTGCTCCACTGCCAGATACCACATTTCCCCCTCCAAAGTTCCACTGGAAGGTAGCCCCTGCACCCCCAGTTCCGTTATAGGATATATTCCCGGGTTGCCCTTCGCAGAGAGAAGAAGGCAGGGAAAATGAGGCCGTTGGAATGGGGTTGACAGTAATAGCCTGAGAATAACTGGGAGAGGTACAACCATTCTCTGTTACTACAAGTGAAACCGTGTATTGCCCCGGGTTATTCCAACTGATTTGATATGGCCCTTGTCCGCTTCCACTGATGAGTGTGGCATTTCCAAAATCCCATTGATACAGGGCATTTCCGCTCGCAGTGCCAGTATAGGTTACTATAGAATTAGCCCCCGCACATACAGGAGTCGCAGAAGTGAAAGTTGCGGAAGGTATAGGATGGATGAGAAGGCTTTGAGATGTGGGTAGCGATTGGCAACCATTTTCAATGACAGTGAGAGAAATCGTTGCTGTACCAGGATTAGACCAGCTGACCTGATAGGGGCCCTGACCACTTCCTGAAAGGATTGTACCCCCTCCAAAGTTCCAAGAATATATGGCTCCTGGCGACGAAGTGCCGGTGTAGGTAATGGTCACGGGCTGGTCTTCACACGCAGCATTAGGCACAGAAAAAGTGGAAAGGGGTGTACTGTGGACCACGACATTCTGGGTGTAAGGAGGAGATATACAACCATTTTCTGTTACTGTCAAGGATACGGAATAGTTGCCTGGTGAGTTCCAATGCACCTGATAAGGCCCTTGACCCGTCCCTGAAACCACTGTACCACCACCAAAATTCCAGGCATATGTGGCAACGGGTGAGGCTGTTCCCGTATAGCTAATAGTACCTAGTTGGCCAGGACACAAGGGGGAACTTGCCGTAAAAGAAGCCGAAGGAATGGGATAAACCGTAACAGGCAAAGAAGTGGGGGTAGATGTACAGCCATTCTCCGTGACGGTAAGCGTTATATTGGGAGCGCCTGCCGAGGGCCACTGCACCTGGTAGGGACCTGTACCACTTCCAGAAATGATGGTCCCTCCTCCAAAATCCCAGTTAAATGAAGCGTTTGCACCCGCATTACCAGAGTAGGTGATAGTAACGGATTGTCCGGCGCAAACTGCATTCGGGTTCACCGTGAAAGACGAAGTGGGAGGGTTATTAACTGTAAGAGGATAATTGAACACCTGGGAAGTGCACCCGGATGCAATCACCATCAGCGTGAGGTTGTACGTGCCGGCGTTGGGCCAAATCACTTGAAAAGGTCCCTGTCCAATGCCGGAGATAATATTACCTCCAGGAAAGTTATATGTGTAGCTCACATTGGGTGGGCTGTTTCCGGTATAAGTAATAGTGACAGGCTGCCCCACACAGGCTGGGGAAGGATTTACTGAGAAGGAGGCCACCGGCGTCGGATTTATACCAATAGATAGGGCCGTAGTGGCAGACACACAACCGTTCTCAATCACTTGCAAGGAAACGATGTACACCCCAACTTGAGACCATTCCACCTGGTAAGGGCCTTGACCCGAACCGCTTACCACTGTCCCCATATCAAAACTCCAATTGTAGGTAGCTCCAGCTCCCGCATTGCCGGTATAGGTAATGGTCACAGGATTTTGAGCACAGGCGATCACCGGCATAGAAAAACTAGAGGTGGGGATCGGATTTACGGTGATGGTCTGGGTTTGCGGAGGGGAAAGACACCCCCCTACATTGACCTGAAGGGAAACCGTGAAGGTGTTGGCCGTATTATAAATGACAGTGTAGGGGCCACCCCCCGACCCACTTTGAACGATTCCACCTCCGAAATTCCAGCTAAAAGTGGCATTATTGGCGCCACCAGTATAGGTTATTGTAACAGGCTGATTAACACATACAGGGTTGGGATTGATAGAAAAAGCGGCTGAGGGAAGATTGGAAACCACCACTTGTTGGGTGGTGGAGGAAGAGGTACAGCCGTTTTCTATGACAGTTAGTGATATAGTATAGGTACCAGGCGCGAGCCAATTTACCTGGTAGGGGCCAGGACCTGAACCAGAAGCTACGGTGCCCCCGCTAAAGCTCCAATTGTACGTTGCTCCCGGACCAGCTGTTCCTGTATAGGTAATGAGGCTGTTTTGCCCAGGGCAAATTCCTGAAGTGGCAGTAAATGAAGAAGTAGGAATGGAGTTTATCGTAACATTTTGATTGTTAGGCGGTGATGTACAACCGTTAGCCGTTACGGAAAGGCTAACCGAAAAACTACCCCCAGCTGTCCAACTCACCTGATAGGGCCCCGCACCAGAACCACTCTGCACCGTACCCCCACCAAAATCCCAGTTATACACCGCCCCAGCACCCGCACTGCCCGTGTAGGTAATGGTGACAGGCTGTCCCGCACACACCGTAGCAGGATTGAGGCTAAAAGAAGCCGTAGGAATAGCATTAACCGTCACCGCCTGAGTCGCTGGCGTGGACGTGCATCCGTTCTGTGTGACCGTCAGGGAAACCGTGTAATTGCCCCCCGTTGCCCAACTCACTTGGTAGGGACCCGCACCAGAACCACTCTGCACTGTACCCCCACCAAAATTCCAGGTGTATGTGGCCCCAGCTCCAGCATTTCCCGTATAAGTAACCGTAGCCGCCTGACCTTCACAAAGAGTGCCAGGATTCACAGTGAAGGAGGCCGAAGGACCCGGATTCACCACCACATTCTGCGTAGTGGTATTAGACTGACAACCATTATTATTTACTTGGAGGGAAAGGGTATAACTACCTGGGCTGGGAAAGCTTAAGTTATAGGGCCCCGGCCCATTTCCCGAAACCACCGTAGCACCCCCAAAGTTCCAGTTATAGGTAGCTCCAGGGGGTGCATTGCCTGTATAATTGACCGTGAGATTCTGACCAAAACATATAGGGCTGGATGTGGTAAATGAGCTGGTTGGAGGTTGTGTCACAGCCACGGTTTGCGTTGTGGTAGTGGATATACAGCCTCCCTGATTTACTTGAAGTGAGATATTGTAATTCTGGGCACTCGGAAAGTTAATTACATAAGGACCCTGTCCGCTGCCACTGACAATTACCCCTCCCCCAAAATTCCAGGAATATGTAGCACCTGCAGATGCATTCCCTGTGTAGGTTACAGTGACATTCTGGCCCGCACAGGGTGGATTAGGACTGATGGAAAAAGTGCTTGTTGGTGCAGAAATTACATCCACATTAACGGAAGTGGGAGGCGAAATGCAACCATTTAGGTTAGTGGTAAGCGTTATGGTGTACGTGCCTGGTGCATTCCAGCTGACCTGATGAGGACCCATACCCCATCCTGGCACCGCATTGCCCCCCGCAAAATTCCAGTTGTATACAGAGGCGTTGCCACCATTACCCGTGTAGGTGACAGTGGCATTCTGACCCACACACACTGGGGAGGTGACGGTAAAGGTGGAGGTGGGAATTTGATTGACTGTGATGGGTACAGATGTGGTGGACGATGTGCAGCTGCCACTGGCGACACTCAAGGTAATGGTGGGAGTTCCTGGAGTATTGAACTGTACCTGATAGGGACCTTGTCCTGAACCGGAAAGCACCGTACCTCCACCGAAATTCCAGTTGTAAGTGGCGTTGGCAGGCGCATTGCCTGTATAGGTAATGGTAGCCGTCTGACCTGCACAGATATTGGCTGGTGCCGAAAACGTTGAAGTAAATGCGTTGCTGATCTGTATGTTTTGCGTAGTAGTGGCCGACGTACAGCCGTTATGGATAACGGTGAGACTCACATTAAAAGAGCCCGTGTTAGGAAATGTTACCGTGTAAGGGCCCTGCCCGCTGCCGCTCTGGACAGTGGCTGCCCCAAAGTTCCAATTATATGTGGCTCCTGGCGGGGCGTTGCCTGTATAGGTAATGGTTACAGGTTGCCCCACACATCCTGTGGAAGGCATACTGAAAGCAGAACTTGGGGCCGGCACTACGGCCACTGTGGTTTGGGCGGTGGCTGTGGTACCACAGGCATCCGTGGCCGTTACGGTATAGGTGGTGGTAGATCCAGGATTGACGCTAATAGTTTGCCCTGTGCCCGCCCCGTTACTCCACGAGTAGGAGATATTACCCAGTCCTCCAGAAGGAGTGGCTGTGATGGATACAGGCGGCCCCCCAGCACAATAACTAACGTTAGGGGGCACATTCACATTCAAAGGTACCGGATCAGCAATAGTAAGGGTGTAAGTTTGTGTAGAACAGGCATTTAAAGGTACTGTGAGAATTACCGTTTCGTTGGGCTCTACTATCCCGTCGTTGATGGCATTAATAAACAAATTAGCAGAGGTCTGACCTGCCGGTATGGTGATAGAGTTGGGAATGGCCTGATAATCTAGGCCATTGGTGGCCGTGCCTCCTATCGTAAAGTTAATTGTTGTATTGGTAGAAACAGGGGCGGGGATACTGAAGGTGAAATAATTCACATTATTGCCACAGCCTTCAAACGCCGTACCCCCTGGAATTAGCGTGGTAGTTGTGACACTGGCACCTGTGGCTCCTACTGAATAAAAACCATCCTGCTTTAAGAATACCCATGAATCATAGGCGGCATCTCCTCCATCAGCAATCATGAGACGAATGTGATAAGTAGAACAAGGAATTACTGTTCGACTGGCAGTCAGCACAGTCGTAAACCCATCCATGGCTAAGGTGGTCCCATTACAATTATCAATATAATATGCACAATTGAAGCAAGGGCCGAACGAACACCACCACCAGTTTCCATTGTTAATGTTATCAATAGTTACGGGAAGAGAAGTATTGGGCACCAAAGCAATGTTTTGTTGACCTACTATCCCGGGTCCACTAATGAAAAATGCGAAGGCATCATTAAAGCCAGAATTCACATATTCATTATATTCCTCCGAACCAAACACAAACTCCACATTGAGCTGGTTTGTAACCGGAACAAAGTCAAATTCCAACACCAATCCATCGTAGGTAGCCGATCCGGCTATAGCATTCAATTCGGGGTAACTGCCTCCGCCATTGTTACCGCTGAGAAAGTTTGAAGAGGGACCTGATAAGCTTTGGGTCCCTGTACCATTCAAGAGGCCCGTACTCATCACAACCCCGCTCGTGAGCCCCAGGTTGGTGGTATTCCCGTTGGAAAAAGCACGGATAGCCGCTGGATCACCATTGAACACCACGTTGGAGTAGGTAATCCCGTTACCCACCAGGTTGGCGACATACTGGTTGGCGGTCTGTGTAGTCAAGGTGAGCTGCGACCATGCCCCCTGCCTTACGGCTGACGCCGATCCTATAATTGATAGGGTGATAAAAAATTTTTTCATACCTCTACTTTTCATAAGAGAAAGTATGATTTTAAGAATACGATTTTATGGAAAATATAGCCGTTTTTGATATTGCCATCATATTAAGATTCACGTAATTCCTCAAAGGCTGCACCTACATTCCGAAAGATACAAAACTTTATCAACATGATAACGACCTTTAAAAAATGCAAAATATGTTAAATTCAAGGAATGATGAGAACATTAAGAGGGGTACTGAAAAAATCTCTTCCATTGGGATACCACGCTCTTTTGTCATATCATTGTCATCCTCACCACTTAATGAGGGTTTAAATAAGATAATAAAGTACAAAACCCTCCTGTGGAATAATTTGGAATAAAGTTTACATTTTTTAAATCATCTTAAAAGCCATACAAAAATAAAATCTCAATATTTAATTTAAATTATGGGCTCTTTAAAGAAAGCTATTATGAAAGCTAACAAATGCCCAGGTATTTAAGGACAGAGGTAAGGCGTCACATCTCGGGTTAGCCCCCTGAACCGATTTCCGGCATCTAACCTTACAAAGGTACCGTTCTCATTAGGCCCAATGCATATTTGAAAAGGATTCGGCCCTGGGATATCCGGCGGCCAGATACCATCGTATAATATGTGCGGCGTCCTGCGGCCAAACTTCAAAAAAGCTAACAATCCCAGCTGGTAATTGACAGCAGGCATTCTGAGCCTTCGTCGGAAGATATTATGAGCCACAAACACTTCTCTTGGATATGGGTTGTATAAAGTGTCTTTGTAGGGTCTTCCTGAAATGTGAAAGCTAACAATGGCACAGGAGGCCGTCTTATTTTCCGCCACCAGATTGTACTCTACGGTTACCCTTCGGCCCGATAGTACCATCACACCAGTACCCGGAGGCACTTGGCCGACTATGTTACCGCGGGGGGCAAAATTGCGGAAATTGTTGGCCACTATGTGGTTGTGATGGACCTTAATGTGGCTTCCTTCTTTCACAGGCAATTCGGGCAAATCAAAAACCAAAATTCCTCCGCTGTTTTCAGTGACCAGACAACCCACCACTTCGGCATCCACACAATTTTCTATTTCGATGCCGGCCACATTATGGCGGGCCACACAATACCGTACCACAACCCGTCGGCTCTGGCCCACATAGATGCCGGCATCGCTGGCACCCTCTGCCATACAGCCTTCAATGAGAACCCCGTCGCAGGAGACCGGATACAATCCATAGGCGCCGTTCTTTTTGGAGGGCCTGCCCCTCCAGCGTGTTATGACGTTACGGAACGTTATCTCTCTACAAAAAGAAGCTTTAATGCCGTCCCCACGGGCATCTTCTACTGTAAAATCGCGCAGTTCCATTTGGGAGCAATGATTAATTTTAATACCTTCTGCTCCGTCTTTCTGACCCTTGAATGAAAGGATCGTGGCGTAGGGCCCTGCTCCTCGGATCACCACGCCGTGCTTGCCGTCTAGTGAAAGACTACGGGGGAAGTGAAAACGTCCGGCCGGTAAAGTGATGGTATCTCCATCCTCGGCCTCTATGAACATCCTCTGCCATTGGCGAAGCACCTCCTCTTGGCCGCGACATGTATCAAGGCTCCAACTTACCCCCAAGAAGATGCTGAAAAAATATACTACAAACCTGAACATTAATTCCTTAGACGCCCACCTGAAAACCAGTATTTCTGCCAATAAGGTTCGTCCAGACTGCTCACGATGACACCCCGGCTGGTGCTGGCATGGGCAAACTTTCCGTCTTTCAAATATATGCCCACATGATTTATGTGGCGAGAACCCACCTTAAAGAAAACGAAATCCCCTTCTTGCAGTTGTTCCTTACGTTTGGGCTGGCACCTCTCATATATCTCAGAGGATGAGCGAGGGATTTCAACACCATAGACAGTGCGGTAAATGTAGTTGGCAAACCCGCTGCAGTCGGTACCCTTTTTTGACTGGCCCCCTTGGTGATGGGGTACGCCCAGCCAGTCCACTACTGCGGCCGCCAACTTAAGGTTAGATCGATGGTCTAAATCCACTCCCAGCCTTTCGGAATAATAGCGCAAATCGGCTGACTCTGTCTTAGCTTTTGCTTTTATGGCCTTTTCGGCTGTGCTGCAGGCCACCAAATAAAGAGAAAATACCAGGGAAATGCTCACAACAGGCGGCCGCAAAGTTACTTTGCCCTTGGAGGTAAGTTTATATCTGCTTAACACAATAACAAAATATTAACGCCATCTAATTTAAATTAGGCATTTTATATTTGTATGTTCCTTAAAACAAAAAGTTTCAAAAATTCCTGGTTAATAAAGTTGGAATTGAAATTTTTTGTACATTTGCACCCCGTTTTTAAGGAGGGTTGAGAAACGTTATGGCCGATGTAGCTCAGCTGGTAGAGCAGCTGACTTGTAATCAGCAGGTCGGGGGTTCGAGTCCCTTCGTCGGCTCCTGTTCTTTGAAAAGCGGGGAGATACCAAAGCGGTCAAATGGGCTTGACTGTAAATCAAGTGGCGTATGCCTTCACAGGTTCGAATCCTGTTCTCCCCACCACCGCTTCGGGATACAAACCTTTAACAGGCAGCCCAGCGGGCGTAGCTCAGTTGGCAGAGCATCAGCCTTCCAAGCTGAATGTCGCGAGTTCGAGTCTCGTCGCCCGCTCACAAGGTCACAGCGGGCTTTCCTGTCCTTGTTTTTGTTTAGCCACTGTAGCTCAGAGGTAGAGCACTTCCTTGGTAAGGAAGAGGTCACGGGTTCAATTCCCGTCAGCGGCTCTGAAAACAACAACCTGTATAACTACCATTAAACACACATTACACCATGGCAAAAGAGAAGTTTGAACGTACGAAGCCCCATGTTAATGTGGGGACCATTGGCCACGTGGACCACGGTAAAACCACCCTGACTGCGGCCATAACAAAGGTGTTGGCCAAAAAAGGTCTGGCCCAGGAACGTTCTTTTGACTCTATTGACAATGCTCCGGAGGAAAGAGAACGTGGTATCACAATTAACACTTCCCACGTGGAGTATGAAACTGAAAAGAGGCATTACGCCCACGTGGACTGCCCTGGCCATGCCGACTACGTGAAAAACATGGTGACAGGTGCAGCCCAGATGGATGGCGCTATCCTGGTAGTGGCGGCCACCGACGGGCCCATGCCCCAAACCCGCGAACACATTCTGCTGGCCCGCCAGGTAGGTGTACCCAAAATCGTAGTGTTCATGAACAAGGTGGACATGGTAGACGATCCAGAAATTCTGGATCTGGTGGAGATGGACATTCGCGACCTGCTTACTTTTTATGAATATGATGGCGAAAACACTCCCATAATTCGTGGCTCTGCCCTTGGTGCGCTCAATGGCGATCCCAAATGGGAAGCTAAAATTTTGGAATTAATGGATGCTGTGGATAATTATATTCCGGTTCCCCCGCGCGACATTGATAAGCCTTTCCTCATGCCTGTGGAAGACGTATTTTCCATTACGGGCCGTGGTACAGTAGCTACGGGAAGGATTGAAACGGGTGTCGTAGCGGTAGGCGATGAAGTAGAAATCGTAGGTATGCAGGAAGAAAAACTGAAAAGCACGGTTACGGGGGTTGAAATGTTCCGCAAAGTTCTGGATAAGGGGGAAGCTGGAGACAACGTTGGCCTGCTGCTGCGCGGCATTGATAAAAAGGACATTCGGCGGGGCATGGTGATCGCCAAGCCTGGTACCATCACCCCTCACACAGAGTTCAAAGCCGAAGTGTATATTCTGAAAAAGGAAGAAGGTGGTCGCCACACACCTTTTCACAATAAGTACCGTCCCCAGTTTTACTTCCGTACCACTGATGTGACCGGTGAAATCCAATTACCAGAAGGTCGCGAGATGGTGATGCCAGGCGATAATGTCACCATTAATGTCAAATTAATTGCTCCGGTAGCCATGGATAAAGGCCTGCGCTTCGCCATCCGGGAAGGCGGTCGCACCGTGGGAGCCGGGCAAGTAACCGAAATCATTAAGTAGATAGAATTTTAGATAAAAGGCTACGGGCGTAGTTCAAGGGTAGAATAGCGGTCTCCAAAACCGTTGATGGGAGTTCGAATCTCTCCGCCCGTGCATATTAGAATATAGGGTTAAAAGGGGAAATGAAACAAATAAGAACCTACATCAGCGAAAGCTACAACGAGCTGATGCATAAGGTGTCGTGGCCGCCATACAAGGAGCTTCAGAACAGCGCCATCATTGTGCTGGTGGCTTCTTTACTGATAGCCATCATCATTTTTCTGATGGACTCGGCCTTTAAAAATATTATGGAATTAATTTACAACAATTTATTCTAAAATTTATTCTAACTGGCTCTGGGAATGGAAACGGCTCAAAAAAAGTGGTATGTGGTAAGAGCCATTAGCGGTCAGGAAAAAAAAGTGCGCGATCAGATCCTGCTGGAAATCCGGCGCAACCACCTTGAAAACCAGGTGGGTCAAGTGTTTGTGCCTACCGAAAAAGTGGTGCAACTCAGAGAAGGTAAAAAGATCAGCAAAGAGAAGCCCATTTATCCGGGTTACATTCTTATTGAAGCTGATCTGTCCGGGGAATTGCCCCATGTGATTAAGAACACTCCGGGTGTACTCAATTTCCTGGGGGCTGAAAAGGGCGGCCCCCCTCTTCCGATGCGGCCCCAAGAGCTTAACAGGATTCTCGGTAAAGTGGACGAAGAACTGATGGGAAAGGAAGAAATGGTGATTCCCTTTTACGTAGGAGAAACCGTAAAGGTTATCGACGGGCCATTTAACAATCTAACAGCCGTCATTGAAGAGATCAATGAAGAAAAAAAGAAACTTAAGGTGAGCGTGAAAATTTTTGGACGCAAAACCCCGCTGGAACTTAGCTTTATGCAAGTATCAAAAGAAATTTGATGACCTATGGCTAAAGAAGTGGCTGCAATAATCAAATTGCAAATCAAGGGAGGAGCTGCCAACCCCTCTCCCCCTGTGGGGCCGGCCCTCGGAGCCAAGGGGGTGAACATCATGGAATTCTGCAAACAGTTCAACGCCAGAACCCAAGACAAAGCAGGCAAAATTTGCCCGGTTGTCATAACAGTTTATGCCGACAAGTCCTTTGACTTCGTGGTGAAAACCCCGCCGGCTTCGGTGCTCATTAAGGAAGCGGCTAAAATCCAATCAGGCTCTTCGGAGCCAAATCGGAAAAAAGTGGGCACCATCACCTGGGATCAGGTACGTAAGATCGCCGAAGAAAAAATGCCCGACCTCAACTGTTACAAGCTGGAATCGGCCATGAAAATGATTGCTGGCACGGCCCGAAGCATGGGCGTAGTCATTGAAGGTCAGCCTCCCTTTTAATGGTGAATAAAAAATCCTGAAGGATAATGCCTAGAATTAGTAAAAAAAGGAAAAAAGCCCTGGAGCAAATTCAGCCCAAAAAGCTTTACACTCTTCCGGAAGCCGTAGAACTGTTGAAAAAAATCAGTTATGCTCGGTTTGACGAGTCGGTGGACTTAAGCGTCAGGTTGGGCGTAGATCCACGCAAGTCAGACCAAATGGTCAGAGGCTCCGTGAAGCTTCCGCATGGAGTAGGCAAAACGGTTCGTGTCCTGGTATTATGTACCCCCGATAAGGAGGAAGAAGCCCGGAAAGCGGGCGCAGACTATGTGGGTCTTGATGAATATATTGAAAAAATTAAACAGGGTTGGACGGATGTGGATGTAATTATCTGCACGCCCAATGTCATGGGTAAAGTAGGAGCTTTAGGGCGCATCCTCGGCCCCCGCGGGCTTATGCCTAATCCTAAAACAGGCACTGTCACCACAGACGTAGCCAAGGCCGTAGAAGATACCAAAGGTGGAAAAGTGGATTTTAAGGTAGATAAGGCCGGGATAATCCACTCTTCCATAGGGCGCATTTCATTTGAAAAAGATAAAATAGTAGAGAATGCCAGGGAATTCTTAGGTACCGTTGTGAAGCTTAAACCAAGCTCTGCCAAGGGAACCTATCTGCGCAGTGTCACTCTTTCAAGCACCATGAGTCCTGGCATTCCGCTGGATGTGAACTCGTTAAACGTCTAATCTGTTAAAGCCGTGAAAAAGGAGGAAAAAAAAGTCATCATTGACGAATTGACGGAATTGCTTAATACTCACAATAATATTTATCTGGCCGATTCGACCGGAATGACAGCTCAATATGCGGTGAAGTTGCGCAAATTGTGTTTTGAGCGCCAAGTGCGCATGCGCGTGGTTAAAAAGACCTTGCTGAAAAAGGCCATGGAGAAAAGTGGCAAAAACTTTGACGGGATGTACGACACCCTCAAAGGAGCCACCACTGCCATTCTTGTTTCAGAAACAGCTAATGCACCAGCCCGGCTGATTAAGGAATTTAAAAAAGTAACGCCCCATTTCGTACTCAAAAGTGCCTATATTTCTGAATCGGTGTATCTGGGTGAACATAACCTGGATATACTGGAAAAACTGAAGTCCCGTGAAGAACTCATTGGAGAGGTTATAGGTCTTCTGCAAAGCCCCCTCCGTAATGTGCTTTCCGCTCTTCAATTCCAGGGACCTCAGAAAATTGCTGCATTGCTAAAAAGCTTGGAGGAAAAAAAATCTTAATTAACCCTTTATAGTTCAACCACACAAATCAAATACCCACAACTATGGCAGACGTAAAAGCTCTCGCAGAACAACTGGTAGGCCTCACCGTGAAAGAGGTACAGGAACTGGCCAACATCCTTAAGTCTGAGTATGGTATTGAACCCGCCGCTGCCGCCGTAGCCGTAGCTGCTCCGGCAGCTGGGGGAGCCGGCGGCGAAGGTGGAGGGGCTCCCGAAAAGTCCACCTTTGATGTGATACTCAAATTCGGAGGCCAGGCTAAGCTGGGCGTGGTGAAACTCATTAAAGAAATCACCGGCCTGGGACTTAAAGAGGCCAAAGAATTGGTGGACAACGCTCCGAAAACTGTAAAGGAAGGGGTTTCCAAAGAGGAAGCCGAATCCATTAAAAAACAGTTGGAGGAAGCCGGCGCAGAGGTTGAAATTAAGTAAGGCCCCGCACCCATTGGGCTGAAAGGCTTCGCCCCTTTCTCGGGCGCAAGCCTTAAGCCATTTGTGACCTGTTCATTATATGATTAACAACCCAAAAAATAAGAATACCTTGAGCACAAAACCTAAAAGCCAGCAACGGATCTCGTTTGCACGCTCCGTAAACACGGCAGATTATCCCGATTTTTTGGAGGTGCAGTTAAAATCGTTCCGGGACTTTTTTCAGTTGGAAACTACCCCAGACAACCGCAAAAAAGAAGGGTTGTATGCCGTGTTTGCCGAGAATTTTCCTATTACAGACGCGCGCAATCAATTTGTTCTGGAATTTTTGGATTATTATGTGGATCCCCCGCGCTATAGCATAGAGGAATGTATTGAGCGGGGGCTTACATACAGCGTGCCCCTCAAGGCCAAGCTAAAACTCTATTGCACGGATCCTGAACATGTGGACTTTGAGACCATTGTTCAAGACGTCTATCTGGGCACCATACCTTACATGACGCCTAAAGGCACATTCATCATCAACGGTGCCGAACGCGTGGTGGTGAGTCAGATCCACCGCTCCCCTGGAGTGTTTTTCGGGCAGAGCCGCCATGCCAATGGTACCAAATTGTATTCGGCCCGGGTCATTCCCTTCAAAGGTTCCTGGATTGAATTTGCCACCGACACCAACAATGTGATGTATGCATACATTGACCGGAAAAAGAAACTTCCTGTCACCACCTTGTTGAGGGCAATCGGGTACGAAACTGATAAAGATATTTTGGAAATCTTCGGAGTGGCCGATGAGATAAAGGTTACAAAAGCCAATTTGAAGCAAGCCATAGGTCGTAAACTGGCCGCTCGCATTCTTAGGACCTGGCAGGAAGACTTCTCAGACGAGGCTACAGGGGAGGTGGTATCTGTGCGTCGGAACGAAGTGGTGCTGGAAAGGGACATAATCCTTGAAAAAGAACACATTGATATTATTTTAGAATCGGGTGTTAAAACTATAGTACTCCGGAAAGAAGACACGCAGGCCTCTGACTATGAAATCATCTTTAATACTCTTCAGAAAGATACTACCAACTCTGAATTGGAAGCCCTAGAATACATATACCGCGTGCTGAGGAACGCTGAACCTCCGGATGAGGAGACCGCCCGTGGTGTTTTGGAAAAGCTTTTCTTCTCCGATAAGCGCTATGATTTAGGAGAAGTAGGCCGCTACCGGATCAATAAAAAGCTGCAGCTGGACATTCCGATGAATGTGCGTGTGCTCACCAAAGAGGACATTATCGCCATTATTAAATATCTGATCCAGCTCATTAACAATAAAGCCACGGTGGACGACATTGATCACCTGAGTAACCGCCGCGTCCGCACCGTGGGCGAACAATTGTACAACCAGTTTGGAGTGGGGCTCGCCCGAATGGCACGCACCATCAGGGAACGTATGAATGTGCGCGACAATGAGGTGTTCACCCCAATAGATCTCATTAATGCAAAAACGCTCTCTTCCGTAATCAATTCCTTCTTCGGGACTAACCAACTGTCCCAGTTCATGGATCAAACGAACCCACTCTCGGAAATCACTCACAAACGTCGTCTTTCGGCCCTTGGACCAGGCGGGCTTTCTAGAGATCGGGCGGGTTTTGAGGTGCGCGATGTGCACTACACCCATTACGGACGCCTTTGTACCATTGAAACTCCTGAAGGACCCAACATCGGGCTCATATCTTCCCTGTGCGTGTACGCCAAAATCAATAGCCTAGGTTTTATAGAAACCCCGTACCGCCGGGTAATTAATGGCAAAATTGACCTTGAGGGGGATCTGGTTTACCTCAGCGCCGAAGAAGAAGAAAATAAGGTCATTGCCCAGGCCAACGTCCAGTTTGATAAGGATGGAAAGATTCTAAATCCTAAGGTTAAGGCCCGTAAAGAAGCTGACTATCCCGAAATAGATCCCACGGAAGCGGAGCTCATTGACGTCGGTTGCAACCAAATCGCATCTATTGCCGCTTCGCTTATACCTTTCCTAGAACACGACGACGCTAACCGTGCCCTGATGGGTTGCAACATGATGCGCCAAGCGGTGCCCCTAATCATTCCTGAAGCGCCCATCGTAGGTACAGGTTTGGAAGAACGGGTGGCCCGCGATTCACGAATGCTCATCAACGCTGAGTACGACGGAGTTGTGGAATACGTGGACTCCACCACCATTCGTATCCGCTACAATCGGACGGAAGATGAAAAATTAGTGAGCTTCGACGAAGATGTCAAAACCTATCAACTTCCCAAATTCCGCCGTACCAACCAAGGCACTTGCATCAACCTGAGGCCCATCGTAAAGAAAGGGCAGAAAGTGAAAAAGGGAGATGTCCTCTGTGAAGGTTACGCTACTAAAGATGGTGAGCTGGCTCTGGGCCGCAACCTGAAAGTGGCTTTCATGCCCTGGAAAGGTTACAACTTTGAGGACGCGATCGTAATCAGCGAAAGAGTGGTCAGTGAAGACCTCTTCACTTCTATCCACATTGATGAACAGGTCATGGAAGTCCGTGATACCAAACTAGGTGTGGAAGAGCTCACTGCGGACATCCCTAACGTCAGTGAAGAGGCCACCAAAGATCTGGATGAAAACGGCATCATCCGGGTGGGTGCTGAAGTGAAGCCCGGCGACATTCTTATTGGTAAAATCACCCCCAAAGGAGAATCAGATCCCACCCCAGAGGAAAAGCTCCTGCGCGCGATCTTTGGTGACAAAGCCGGTGATGTCAAAGATGCTTCCCTGAAAGCCTCACCCTCTGCTTACGGAGTAGTAATTGATAAAAAGCTGTTTTCTCGTAGTGTAAAGGACAAAAAGGCTAAAGCCGAAGAGGAAAAGCAGCTCAAAGCACTAGAAGCTGAGTATGACAAACTCTTCGGTGACCTGAAAGCCAAAATGGTGGAAAAGCTCACTACGATTTTAGAAGGTCAGGTAAGCAACGGGGTGTACACGCATCTTCGGGAAGAAGTGGTCAAGAAAGGCACCAAGTTCTCCCGAAAGGTCCTTGAAAAATTAAATTTCATAAATCTCATACCCACCGACTGGACAAAAGATCCCCAAATCAATGAAAAAATTAAGTATCTCCTCCACAATTACACGATAAAATACAATGACCTCTATGGAGTCCTTAAGCGCAAGCGTTATAACATAACGGTGGGGGATGAATTGCCACCGGGTATCGTGCAGCTGGCCAAAGTATATATAGCTCAAAAGCGTAAGCTTAAAGTGGGTGACAAACTGGCTGGCCGTCACGGAAACAAGGGTATTGTGGCAAAAATTGTCCGTCAGGAGGACATGCCATTTATGGAAGACGGTACCCCGGTGGATATCGTGTTAAATCCTCTGGGTGTACCTTCCCGCATGAACCTCGGCCAAATCTACGAATCCATCCTAGGCTGGGCGGGTCAAAAACTGGGGGTAAAATTCTCTTCTCCCATATTTGACGGAGCCACCTTGGAGGATATTAAAGAATGGATGCGAAAAGCGGGATTGCCTGAATTGGGTCAAACGTATCTTTACGATGGTTGTACGGGTGAGCGATTTGACCAACCGGCCACCGTGGGGGTCATCTATATGATGAAGTTGCACCACATGGTAGACGACAAAATGCACGCCCGTTCCATAGGCCCTTACTCCCTGATCACCCAGCAACCCCTGGGAGGTAAGGCCCAATTCGGTGGGCAGCGTTTCGGAGAAATGGAGGTGTGGGCCATTGAAGCTTTTGGGGCTGCCCACATCCTACAAGAACTGCTCACAGTCAAAAGCGATGACGTGGTCGGAAGGGCCCGTACCTATGAAGCCATCGTGAAAGGTGACCCCATTCCACCCCCAGGTATCCCGGAATCATTCAATGTGCTCCTGCACGAACTCCGGGGTCTTGGACTAAAAGTAACACTGGAATAATCAAAAACTCTAAAAAACCCTATACTCACATGGCTCTGAAAACCGAACCAAAAAGCGAAACAGAATTCAGCCAAATCACCATTTCGCTGGCCTCTCCGGAAGATATCCTAGACCGCTCCAACGGAGAGGTGCTTAAACCGGAGACCATCAATTATCGCTCCTACAAGCCCGAACGCGACGGGCTGTTCTGTGAACGGATTTTCGGCCCCACTAAGGACTATCAGTGCGGCTGCGGGAAGTATAAAGGAATTCGGTATAAAAACATAACCTGCGACCGCTGTGGCGTGGAAGTGACCGAGAAAAAAGTGCGCCGGG
This sequence comes from Flavobacteriales bacterium, assembly GCA_025055635.1. Lineage (GTDB taxonomy): Bacteria > Bacteroidota > Bacteroidia > CAIKAF01 > CAIKAF01 > JANWWQ01. Next base: position 64,009 of record JANWWQ010000001.1, on the reverse strand, counting down.
AACGGTGCGGGCATATCAACCTGACTGTGCCCGTGGCCCACATCTGGTATTTCCGATCTGTACCGAATAAAATTGGGATGCTCCTGGGGCTTCCCACCAAAAAATTAGAGGCTATTATTTACTACGAACGGTACGTAGTAATCCAGCCCGGCGTGATGGAGGGCAAGGTGGAAAAAATGCAATTTCTGACTGAGGAAGAGTATCTGGAAATTCTAGACCAATTGCCGAAAGAAAATGCTTTTCTGGACGACAACGATCCCAAAAAATTTATTGCCAAGATGGGGGGCGAGGCGCTATACGAATTGCTTCGCCGTCTGGACTTGGACTTACTCTCTTATGAGTTAAGAGACCAGGCTAGTAAAGAGACTTCCCAACAACGGAAGTCCGAAATTTTAAAACGCCTGCAAGTTGTGGAAGCCTTCCGGGAGGCCAATACCCGCATAAAAAACCGACCGGAGTGGATGGTATTGAAAGTGCTGCCCGTAATTCCTCCGGAATTGCGGCCGTTGGTACCGCTGGATGGTGGCCGCTTTGCAACATCAGATCTGAATGACCTTTATCGGAGGGTGATCATCCGCAATAATCGTCTTAAGCGCTTAATAGAAATAAAGGCCCCAGATGTGATCCTGCGGAACGAAAAGCGCATGCTTCAGGAAGCTGTGGACTCCCTCCTGGATAATTCCCGCAAATCCAGTGCTATCAAAACTGAGGCCAATAGACCTCTCAAGTCCCTTTCAGACAGCCTGAAAGGCAAACAGGGCCGTTTCCGCCAAAACCTCCTAGGTAAACGAGTAGACTACTCAGGACGGTCAGTAATTGTTGTGGGCCCCGAACTCAAGCTGCACGAATGTGGTTTGCCTAAAGACATGGCTGCCGAGCTCTTCAAGCCTTTCATTATCCGAAAGCTCATACAAAGAGGGCTCGTGAAAACTGTCAAGTCGGCCAAAAAACTCATAGAGCGCAAAGAACCCGTTATATGGGAAATACTTGAAAACGTGCTCAAAGGCCATCCTGTGCTGCTGAACCGCGCTCCAACACTCCATCGCCTCGGTATCCAGGCCTTTCAACCTAAGTTAGTGGAAGGTAAAGCCATCCAACTCCATCCCTTGGTGTGCACTGCCTTTAATGCCGACTTTGACGGCGACCAGATGGCTGTACATGTGCCGCTTAGCAACGCTGCCATCTTGGAAGCTCAAATATTAATGCTGGCCTCCCACAATATCCTGAACCCAGCCAACGGATCCCCCATCACTATTCCTTCCCAGGACATGGTGTTGGGCCTGTATTATCTCACTAAAGGTCGCCGGTCAACCAAAGATAATCCGGTCCGTGGGGAAGGCATGAAATTTTACGGACCAGAAGAAGTCATCATCGCCTATAATGAAGGTAAAGTGGATCTTCATGCCTACATCTATGTGAAGGTGGATGTGCGCAACGAAGATGGAACCCTGGAAAATAAAATGATTGAAACCACCGTGGGCCGCGTGATATTTAACCAAGTGACACCCAAAGGATATGGTTTCATTAACCAATTGCTCACGAAAAAATCATTGCGCGACATAATCGGAGACATTTACAAAAAAACCGATATCGTGAGCACCGCAAAATTTCTGGACGACATCAAAGACCTAGGCTTCTACCAAGCTTTTAAAGGCGGCCTTTCTTTCAATTTGGAAGACGTGATTGTGCCGGAGGAAAAAAATCATCTCATTGCCGAGGCCATGGAACAGGTCCAAGAAGTGTGGGCCAACTATGCCAATGGGTTTATCACCAATAACGAGCGCTATAACCAGATAATTGACATCTGGACCCATACCAACACCCGCCTCACCCAAATACTGATGAAACGCATCAGCGAAGACAAGCAGGGATTTAATCCTGTTTTCATGATGCTGGACTCAGGAGCCCGAGGCTCAAAGGAACAAATTCGTCAACTCTGCGGCATGCGGGGCCTTATGGCAAAGCCTCAAAAATCAGGTGATGTGGGTAATGAAATCATTGAAAATCCCATCCTCTCCAACTTTAAAGAAGGACTCTCCATCCTGGAATACTTCATCTCCACGCACGGTGCGCGCAAAGGCTTAGCCGATACTGCCCTCAAAACCGCCGATGCCGGTTATCTTACCCGCCGCCTGGTGGATGTAGCCCAAGACGTCATCATCACAGAGGAAGACTGTGGCACGCTCCGCGGGCTTCAGATGACTGCCCTAAAGAAAAACGATGAAATAGTGGAATCCCTTTACGACCGCATTTTAGGCCGCACCGCTCTGGAAGATGTGATCCATCCCGAAACCGGACAGTGCATCGTGAAAGCCGGGGAGGAAATAGATGAAGATAAGGCGCGTATCATTGAAAATTCCCCTATTGAAATGGTGGAAATCCGCTCCGTACTCACTTGTGAGTCCCGCAAAGGAGTTTGTGCCAAATGTTACGGACGAAACTTGGCCACCGGCCGCCTAGTAGAAATTGGCGAAGCCGTAGGGGTGATTGCGGCCCAGTCCATCGGGGAACCCGGCACGCAGCTAACACTGCGTACCTTCCACGTAGGAGGTGCAGCTGGCGGTTCTGCGGCTCAGTCGCGCATAGAAGCCAAGTATTCAGGCATCCTAGAAATTGAAGAACTGCGTACTGTAACCAAAACCGACAGCGAAGCCCCTGATAAAAATGGCCGCAAACCCATGGTAATCATTGGCCGCTCGGCCGAAATGCGCATTTTAGACCCGAACACCCGCATGCCTCTTACCTCTGCCCATCTTCCCTATGGAGCCACGTTGTACTTCAACTCCGGTGACATGGTGAACAAAGGCGATGTCATCTGTGAATGGGATCCATTCAATGCCGTTATTGTGTCGGAATTTGAAGGCCGTGTGGAATACGAAAACATAGTGGAAGGCGTCACCTACCGTCTGGAAGCCGACGAAACCACAGGATACTCCGATAAAGTGATCCTAGAACGTCGCGACAAAACCCGCAACCCCGCCATCCGCATAGTAGACAAACTGGGCGAAGTGCTGCGCACCTATAATATTCCAGCCGGCGCCCACCTCATGGTGGACGACGGAGAAACCATCCATGCCGGCACAGTGTTGGTAAAAATTCCGCGCCAATCCGGTAAGGTGGGCGACATCACGGGAGGTTTACCCAGAGTGACCGAACTCTTTGAAGCCCGCAACCCCTCCAACCCTGCCGTCGTGGCAGAAGTGGACGGCATCGTAAGCCTAGGCAAGGTGAAACGGGGTAACCGCGAAATCATCATTACAAGCCGCGACGGTAAGGAATATAAGTATCTCATCAGCCTCACCAGTCACATTCTCGTCCAGGAAAACGACTTTGTGCGGGCAGGTCAACCCCTCACCGACGGCGCTATCTCCCCTAGTGACATCCTGGATATCAAAGGACCCACCGAAGTGCAGGAATACTTGGTAAATGAAATTCAGGAAGTGTACCGCATGCAAGGCGTGCGGATCAACGATAAGCACTTTGAGATAATCGTGCGCCAAATGATGCGTAAAGTGGAAATCGTGGAGCCCGGGGACACCAATTTCCTAGAAGGCCAATTGGTCAATAAGTTTGAATTCATGGAAGTGAACAACAAACTGTTCGGAATGAAGGTAATCACCGATCCCGGCGATTCCACCACGCTCAAAGCCGGCCAGATTGTGTCAGCACGGAAACTGCGGGACGAAAACTCTCTGTTGCGCCGCCGCGACCAGCGTCTGGCTCAGGCCCGCGACGCCATGCCTGCCACTTCCAAGCCAGTGCTCCAGGGTATCACTCGCGCCTCTCTCCAGACCGAAAGCTGGATTTCGGCCGCCAGCTTCCAGGAAACTACTAAAGTGCTCAACGAAGCCGCCATTCGCGGCAAGGTGGACACCCTGGAAGGTCTCAAGGAAAATGTCATTGTAGGTCATCTCATTCCGGCTGGCACCGGTCTGCGTCGCTATCTCAAAGGCACCGTGATATCCACTTCTGGTCAGTACAAGGAACCCATTCCGCAGGTGGAAGCTCCGGAGACTATACCCAGCCGCCGCCGAACCAGGGAACACGTGTAAAAAGCTCCGATGGTTTTCCTTCTCTAAACCCGAATCGTGATTCGGATTCGGGTTTTTTTATTCAGACGTGACCCCGGCAGACTGGCGGCCGGAGGGCCGGCTTCCTCCCCGGCCGGCGGGTAGCTTCCGCCGCCCCTTAGGGGTCTAGTTCTTTCGTGTTCCGCGTCCGCTCCTGCAAATCCTTACCGCCAGGCCTAAGACCCGTCACCTCGTCTTTGCCTTCCGGGGACCGCCTTTACAAATCCTCACGCAAAGTCAAACATCACCCTTTCAAGGTCCTCAGGAGTTCCTCTATTCAATTTCCGCAACCTTGCTTATTTAAAGCACCTATTACAAAAAAAACATCTAAATTTGCTACAAAAAATATGTCACCCACATCCTTTGCTGCCAACATCCGTTTCCTCCGTAAGCGCATCGGCCGGTCCCAGGAAGAAGTGGCGCAAGCTTTGGGCCTCAAACGCACTACCTGGAGCGCTTATGAACAAGGCGTATCCGAGCCTTCTCTGCACACCTTATCCTTAATCGCAGATTATTTTCGAATACCCCTGGATATCTTATTACGCGAGACCTTAGAACAGTGGAGCGAAAGCCAGATACGCACTCTGGAATTAGCCTGGGAAGAAAGAGCGTCAGGCAGCCGCCTGCGCGTCGTTGTGACTACTGCCGATCATCAGGGACGCAACAACGTGGAACTGGTACCCGAAAAAGCCCGCGCCGGTTATGTGAGTGGTTATGCGGACCCAGAATTCATTCGGGTGTTGCCGGCCTTTCACTTACCCTTTCTGCGAAGTGATCGAAAATACCGAACCTTCCAGATTGCCGGCGACAGCATGCCACCCGTTGCTCATGGCTCTTATGTCACAGGAGAATTTGTGGACAACTGGCTGTTGATACGCAGCGGCACTCCTTGTATCGTTGTCACCCGACAGGATGGAGTGGTGTTCAAAATTGTTCACAATGAAATCCGCGAATGCAATCGCTTGGTCCTCAGCTCCACCAACCCTGCCTATGCTCCCTACGAGGTTCATGTGGACGACGTGCTGGAAGTATGGCGCTTCGTCCATTACATCAGCTCCGAACTGCCTCCCCCAAACCTTAAAAAAGACCCGATTCGGAAAGCCCTCAATGCCGTCCACGACGAGCTGCGCCGGCTTCGTTGGGACCTGGAACGCGAACGCCGCTAAGCACCGCGTCCCTTCTCCCGTTCTAGGGTAAAATAAAAGCCTTCCCACTACTTTCGCAGCAAGTTTTTCCTTATGCAATACGACGTTATAGTGCTTGGTAGCGGGCCCGGGGGATATGTGGCCGCCATCCGTGCCGCCCAACTCGGCTTCAAAACCGCTGTGGTTGAGAAAGAAGCGCTCGGTGGCGTGTGCCTCAACTGGGGTTGTATACCCACCAAGGCCCTGCTCAAAAGCGCAACAATCAAGGAATACCTGGACCACGCCGGTGACTACGGAATGGAAGTAAAGGAAGCCCGCGTTCTTTTTGACAAGGTGATAGCCCGCAGCCGTCAGGTGGCTCAGGGTATGAGCAAGGGGGTGGAATTCCTTATGCGAAAAAACAAAATTGAGGTCATTATGGGGCATGGAAAGCTGGCCGCTCCAGGAAAACTGGAAGTAACCACCCCCGACAATATGAAAAGAATTCTGGAAGGCCGTCACATCATCATTGCCACGGGAGCCCGATCCCGTGAACTGCCAGCCATTCCGCAAAACGGGACCACCGTAATCGGATATCGCGAAGCCATGAGCCTCACCCAAAGACCCGACCGCATGGTCATTATTGGATCCGGCGCTATAGGCAGTGAATTTGCCTATTTCTACAACGCTATGGGTACTAAAGTCACACTCGTAGAGTACATGCCACAAATTCTCCCATTGGAAGATGAAGACATTAGCAAAGCTGTAGAAAAAGCATTTCGCAAAGCAGGAATTGAAATTTTTACCTCCGCTACGGTGGACAAAGTGGAAGAAAAAAACGGCAAGCCAGTAGCCGTAATTAGGTCAGATAAGGGACACACCCAAGTGGAGTGCGACGTGGTTTTGAGCGCTGCCGGTATCCAGCCCAACACTGAAAACATCGGTTTAGAAACGTTGGGGATTAAAATGGATAAAGACAAAATCGCTACCGATAAATACTACCGCACCAATGTGCCGGGAATTTATGCCATCGGTGACGTCACCACCGGTCCCGCATTGGCCCATGTAGCCTCGCACGAAGGAATTATTTGCGTGGAAGCTATTGCAGGGCTTAATCCAGAACCTTTGGATTATAATAACATTCCCAGCTGTATCTACTGCATGCCCGAAGTAGCCTCCGTGGGACTCACAGAAAAACAGGCCCGCGAAAAAGGTTATGACCTAAAAGTAGGGAAGTTTCCCTTCTCAGCTTCGGGCAAAGCCAATGCCTCAGGCCATAAGGAGGGGTTTGTAAAGGTCATATTTGACGCCCGCTACGGAGAGTGGTTGGGCTGCCACATGGTGGGCGCCGGCGTTACTGAAATGATAGCTGAAGTGGTCGTGGCCCGGAAACTTGAAACAACGGCCCACGAAATCATTAAATCCGTGCACCCCCACCCCACCATGAGCGAAGCTATTATGGAGGCTACGGCTGCAGCTTACGGAGAAGTTATTCACCTTTAAAAGGGCATGTGCGGATTCGCTGGGTGCCTCGCACTGGCCCCTGCTACTTTTCCTCCCACACAAGGCTGGGATCAGGCCGCCACAGCATTGGCCTCTCGTGGCCCCGATGCGCAGGGTTTCTACCATAGCGGGCCACTGGCTTTAGTGCACCGCCGTCTCTCAATCATTGACCTCACTCCAGAGGCTGGACAACCCATGACGGATGCGGAAGGGCGCTTCACAATTGCATACAATGGCGAAATCATCAATTTCCGATCTCTCCGGACCGAACTGCAGAAGCGAGGTATAACCTTTCGCACCCGCAGCGACACCGAGGTACTCCTGGAATTGTGGAAATCTGAAGGCCCTGCTTGTCTTTTGCGCTTAAATGGATTTTTTGCTTTTGCCGTCTGGGACGCCCAGCGTCAGGAACTCTTTCTAGCTCGTGACCGGCTAGGCATCAAGCCCCTTTTTTACGGGCAAAAGGACCGCCTTTTTTGTTTTGGTAGTGAATTAAAGGCCCTCATTCCTTTTTGGGGGAAGCCCCAGTTGAACTCTCTGGCCTTAGCCCCCTACTTCATGCTCACTTACGTTCCGGCACCCCTCACCATGTGCCAGGATATTAACAAGCTCCCACCTGGCCATTGGATCCGCGTTACCCCAAAGGGCCCTGATCAGCCTGTCTCTTACTGGTCGCCCCTAGCCCCAAATCGGAAAAATGCCAACCAATCTTATCAGGAATCTGTCAGCCAGCTTAAAGAACTATTAATCGATGTTGTAAACGACTGGCTGGTTGCGGACGTCCCTGTGGGCATTTTCCTCAGTGGAGGTATTGACTCCGCCGTAATTTGTCTGGCTGCCGCAGCACGACATCTCAAAATCCAGACTTTTTCGGTAGCCTTCAGTGACGAACCCTACTATGATGAGACACCTTTTGCCCTCATGGTGGCCGAAAAGGCAAAAACACAACACCATGTTTTACCGGTCAGAATTGCAGAACTTCGGGAAGCCCTGCCCGCTGTTCTGGATTACCTGGATGAACCCTTCGCCGATTCCTCAGCTCTGGCAGTGTCGCTTCTTTCTCAACGGGTCCGTCAGCACGTGTCCGTGGCACTGTCCGGAGATGGCGGTGATGAATTGTTCGGAGGATACCAAAAGCACCGTGCCGAAGCTTGGGTGGTGAGGCAACCTTGGATACGAAAAATCTCCTTTCTATTGCCCTTGCTACGCATGTTTCCTAAAGGAAGAGGCGGGGCTTTTGTAAATAAAGTGCGTCAGGCAGTGAGGATTTTAGAAGGAGCCTCTATGGAACCCTGTGTTCGTTACCTAACATGGGCTTCCTTTGGAGAAAGTAAGGTCATGAACACATTGCTAGATTCCACCACATTCCAAAAGGGATGGGACCGACTTAAAAATGAATTGTGTGACCTGCTGCGCTGGAATGATAGCCTGGAAGCCACTCTCCTGGCCGATCTTCTGCTCGTCTTGCCCAACGATATGTTGACTAAAACCGACCGCATGAGCATGATGCATAGTTTAGAAGTACGTCCACCTTTTCTTGACAATAAGGTTGTAGAATTAGCTCTTAGCCTTCCTACTTCTTTCAAAGTAGGAGTTGGATATTCCAAAAAAATTCTGCGCGATGCATTCAGAGATCAACTTCCGGCAAGCATATACAGTCGAGGTAAGCGTGGTTTTGAAGTCCCTTTACGCAAATGGTTCCTGGAGGATCTAGAGCATCTCATAATAAAAGAATATCTTTCGGATGATTTGCTGGATACCCAGGGGATTTTTAACAAAGAGGCTATCCGGTTTATTCTTCGCAAACTTCAAAGTAGCGATTATGGGGACAGTCCCTGGTGGTTGTGGTCAATTGTGGTCTTTCAGCATTGGTATAAAAAATATGTGCTCTAATGCCTCGCATTCTGCGCCTCACAAATCGCTTTAACCTAGGAGGGCCCACTTACAACGTAGGTATTCTTACCAAATACCTTGCCCCCGAATATGAAACTCTATTAGTGGGTGCCCCCCATGAACCCGGAGAGGAAAGCTCTGAATACATCTTAAAAGATCTTGGTGTAGAATATCAGGTATTGCCTTCTATGGGCCGGGAAATTCATCCTTTTCGGGACACGGTCACACTGGCTGAAGTGATACGCCTCATCCGAAAATTTAGGCCCCACATTGTGCACACCCATGCCTCTAAGGCAGGGGCTGTCGGCCGTTTGGCCGCGCAGCTTTGTGGTGTGCCTGTTACTGTCCACACTTTCCACGGACACGTATTTCACTCCTATTTTGGGCCCCTGAAAACCAGGGTTTTCAAAAGCCTGGAGCGATACCTGGCCCGCCTCAGTGACGCCATCATCGCCGTAAGCCCCCGACAAAAGGAGGAATTGGCCTCCTTGCACCGGATTTGCCCTCCAGAAAAAATCCATGTGGTGCCTCTCGGATTTGAACTGCAGCGCTTCCTACATTTAGGCCCGGAACACCGCTTTGAAGCCCGCCGGCGCTTTCAGCTGCCGCCTGAGCGATTCATCTTTGGCACTATCGGTAGGCTGGCACCCATAAAAAACCATAGCCTGCTGCTCAACGCCTTTGCAGAGGTTGCTCAATCTGCCTCCCCAAAACCCATGCTTTTAGTGGTTGGGGACGGACCCCTGCTGGATAAACTCCGTGGCCAGGCGGCCAGACTAGGGCTTACTTCTTGCTATATTACCTATGACGGCCAGGCCGACATTTTCTTTACCGGTTGGGTAAAATATATTGAACACCTACTGCCAGCACTTGATGTGGTGGTACTTTCAAGTGATAATGAAGGTACCCCCGTAAGTCTTATTGAGGCCCAAGCCGCTGGACTCCCTGTGATAAGCACAGACGTGGGGGGAGTGCGCGATGTAACATTAGAAAAAGTTTCAGCTCTCTTAGTACCCCCTCGCCAACAATCTGCTTTGGCACAAGCCATGAATAAACTATATCGGAATACCGCACTCCGTTTACGCATGGCCAATACGGCCAGAGAATTTGTAGCCCACACATTTTCGGCCACTTCCCTAGCCGAACGCATGAGAAACCTGTATGAAAAATTACTAAACCAAAAAACCTGAACTCATTTACAATATGCCCGCCAGATTAGTAGAAGAAACCTAACCATAGCGTCCCAATTCGGGGAATAAAAACTTCTACGAACCACAAAAGTTCAGTATTTCAATTTTCGCAGCAACAGCAAGAACTAAGCCATATTAATTCATTCCCTGTAACCCTGTTTTGCCATAAATATAAGTAATAAATATAATGTTGAAAAAATACCAAAATCTACACCTTTTCTGTACTCCATTCCAGGGGTGTAAAGCCCCTGGCAAATTGATACGCTTTTTTCTGTTACAGGACTGCATTTGTTCTGATAGTTGGTCAGGAGATCCTTGCTATTCCTGCAGGATACCATATCATTTTATTCCACATCCGAACCACATTTTTTGTTATTCGCCCTCCGCTTTAGGCTTTAAAGGCTTATCTTTGCAAATTGGAATGAAGATTATTAATTAAGGTGATTAAAAAATTAATTAAATTAGTTCTATTGCTGATATGTGTAGCCTTTTTTTTGCCGGGATGCAGGTATATGAACCCTTCCATAATGATTCGTACTCCCAAAAATTACAAGTATGATGAATTCCCTGCCGTAAGAGATTCACAATATGTAATAGGTATTAATGATGAGTTATCCATTCTGTTAGTAGCCGATGGAGGCTTTCCTCTGATTGACATTGTAGGAGCAAACTTGGAACTAACAAGACAATTTAATGAGGCCCGCAGACAAGGCACACAGGTGGTATTCACAGTTGAGTATGACGGCACCATCAAACTTCCCCTGGTGGGTCGCCTCAAAGTACAAGGTATGTATGTCCGTCAACTTGAAGATACACTGGAACGAATATTTTCTAAGCACTACAGGGATCCCTATGTACAGGTAAAAGTTTTAAATCAAAGGGTTATCGTGTTTCCTGGACAGGGTGGTTCGGCCAAGGTTGTGCGTTTTGAAAATCCGAATATGACGCTTTTCGAAGCCATAGCCTCCTCCGGAGGCCTTAGCAGAGGCGCTAAGGCTTACCGTATAAAGCTGATACGAGGAGATCTCAAAAATCCAAAAATCTATTTAATCAATTTGGCTACAATTGAGGGTATGAAGGATGCAGACTTGGTACTTAGACCCAATGATATTATTTACGTAGAACCCCAAGAAAGGCTCATAGATTATCTCAGGGAAGAAGTGTTACCCTGGCTAACTTTTGTTTTTGTAGCTTCAAATTTTGTCACATCTTTCTTTATAATTAGAAACGTTTTTAACTGAAATGGCCCACATTAAGCCAGTTCCACAAATAAATCAGGACTTTGATCCAAGGCTCCTGATGATGGTGATATTTCAAAATATCGTATGGATTGTTACACTTTTACTCATATCCGTTACCACGGCATTTTTGCTTATTCGTTACACACAGCCTATTTATCAGACAAAATCCATCATTCAACTTACCAGCGACTCCAATAAACAAAAATCCAATATTATTGAAGGTACGAGCCAATTGTATGCTGATGATATAGCCAAACAAGTAGAGCTCTTACGCTCCTCGGTATTCATTCAGCGGGTGATTGAAAAGCTGGCCCTAGATGTAAGCTATTTTAATAAGGGCAATATCATTGACTTTGAAATGTATAAACAATCTCCGTATACCATAGAATATGAAGTGATTGATAAAAAAATATTCGGTGTGCCGGTTTACGTCCGATTCTCCGGTACTGTAGCTGAGGTATTCTACAAAATAAAGAACAACGAAACGAAAAGAACTGTCGGCTTGGGCGTTTGGGTTGATTTTCCTGAATTTCGGTTAAAAATAAACCCTGATTACGAAAAATTAGAAAAAGTAAAAGGCGACTTTTACTTCATAATCAACGACCCAACAAAACACATTCTAAAGTATAAAACAAATCTTAAAGTCAAAGTACTCAACGAGGCTGCTAAAACTATAGAGATTACGCTTGAAGATAACAACCCCGTTAAGGCCGCCGACTTCGTAAACGGCATGGCCAAGGAATTTGAAGTTTTTCATACCGAGAAACAGCAGGAAAGTGCCAATAATGTCATCGCTTATATTGACAGAACCCTTGGCCTTGTCACAGAAAAACTTTCAGAAAACGAAAAAAAGCTATCAGGGTTAACGCGCCTGTTTGAAGACGGAGCGCTCCTGCCAATGGAAACAGATATCAACAATCAAACCCAGATTCTATTTGAATTGGAAAATGCTAAGTTAAAATTAGAGCTGGAACTTCAACTTCTGGATAATATTCTCCAGAAAGAAAAATTCTCATCTGCGGATATTTACGAGCAGCTAGTAATCCTTTCTGGAACAGAAACGGAAAAATATTTAAGTCCTATTTTAAATCAAATTAGAAATTTATTAGCTAGAAAAGAGGACATAGCCTATAATGTAACGCCCAATAGCAAAGCCTTTGATGCTATTGATTATCAAATTAGAATTCAAAAAGATGCTCTTGTCCAAAGTGCAAAAACTATTCGTGAAGTTTATAATAATCGGCTGAATACAATAAATGAAAATATATCAAAATTAAAGGCCATTCTACTGCCCCAGATGGGGAGCGAAAAAGGAGATACTTCTAACATCGAACTGGCAAAGCTTCGGAGAATACAAGCCATCAATGAAAAGTATTACAATTCTCTTATTGACAAAAGAACAGAATACATGCTGGCTAAAGAAGGTTACGTACCGGAATATCAGATTCTTCAATATGCCGTAACCCCGGAACTGCCTATTGCCCCCGACCGGCAGCTCATCATCATTTCAAGCCTTGCAGGGTGGCTAATATTATCTCTAATTCTTATTTTGTTAAAATATTTGTTTTTTGACGAAATACTTGCCATTTCCGATATTGCAAAGTATACCGATGCCCCCATTTTGGGTATGGTGCATAAGTATAAAGAGGATATCCCCATCTCTCAGCTTGTTATTGATAAAAAGCCCAAGGGACTCATAGCAGAGGCATTCCGAACCATTCGGGCTAACCTTCAATTCCTTAATAATGCACCAGGATCGAAAGTGATAGCTATCACCTCCACCATTTCAGGAGAAGGCAAAACTTTCGTCACTATTAACCTAGCGGGGATCCTGGCCTTTACAGGAAGCCGTGTTGTTCTGCTGGACTGCGACTTGCGAAAACCAAAAATTCACCTAGGATTTGAGACCGATAACAACGTAGGAATGAGTACCATCCTGAGCGGTCAATCGGGGATTGAAGATTGTATTAAACCAAGTAAGTTAAATAATCTGGACTTTATTACAGCCGGTCCTCCCCCGCCCAATCCCTCCGAGCTTTTGCTAAGTTCCAAAATGAACGAACTTTTGGAGTTCCTCAGAAAAAATTATGACTACGTCGTAGTGGACAATCCACCTGTAGGAGTAGTTTCGGATGCCATTGCCGTGATGACAAAAGCCGATTTCCCTATTTATGTATTCCGATCAGAATATTCCAGAAGGTTTTTTATAAACAATTTGAATCATCTTAGACATGAAAGTAAGATTGGTAACCTTTCGGTTGTTCTTAACGGTGTAGACTTGCAGAAAGCTGGAAAATACGGGTATGGATATTCTTACAACTATGGTTATAGCTATGGATATGGTCGTTCCTATGCTTATGGGTATGGTTACGGTTATGGGTATGGTTATGGATATGGGTATGGGTACGGATATGGATATGGATATGGGTATTATGACCAGGAAAAAGGAATAGATAAAAAAGAACCATTTTACATTCGTTTATTCCGGAGAAAACTGCCCAAATCAAATGCAGAAAGTTAATCTTTCATTTCCCGATTTAATTATTTTTATTCCACGTGTTTTCAAAGATCATAGGGGCTATTTTATAGAATCTTTTAATGAAATTATACAAAAATCCACGGGATTCACTTTTGTTCAGGATAATGAAAGTTGCTCCCATAAGAATGTGTTACGAGGGCTTCACTTTCAGGTGCCTCCCAAAGAACAGGGGAAATTAGTCCGTGTAGTTAAAGGAAGAATCTTTGACGTGGTGGTGGACCTCCGAAAATCTTCTCCTACCTACGGAAAATTTCATGCCGAATTACTTTCCGAAGAAAATAGACACATTTTATGGATCCCTCCTGGATTTGCCCATGGTTTCCTTGCACTAGAAAACAACACCCTCGTTCAGTATAAAATAACAGCGCCATATCACAGAGATTCGGAACGATGTATTTTGTGGAACGATCCCGACCTGGCCATTCCCTGGCCCATCCATGATCCGATTTTATCTGAAAAAGACTCTAAGGGTATTTTGTTCAGAAATTTTCAGTCTCCTTTCTGATGGAAAAGATTTACCTACTGGGAATTATTTTCTTTATATCCTGCTTGCTCACAGTCATTTTCAATACTTTATTATTAAAATTTGCTACCAATCTAGGTACCCGCGATATCTCCGAGGAAATACGTTGGAATCCCGCAAGAAAGCCCTCTCTTGGAGGAATTACTTTTTTTCTGGTTTTCCTGATCCTTGTCATTATAGCTCTTTTTTCGAATATGATAAAAGAAAAATATTATGAAGTTCATCTTTGGGGGTTTCTGTATTGCGCTGTTGCGGGTTTCGTCATGGGACTTGCCGACGATGCATACAACACCAAGCCCCTTATAAAGTTTTTAGTACAGGTTTCCTGTGCCATCGTTTTTATAATATCCGATAATTACATACGGGTTTTCCCAGTAGAAACCCTCAATTACATAACCACCTTTCTCTGGGTCGTAGGCTTAATGAATTCGCTCAACATGCTTGATAATATGGATGCAATAACTGCAACCGTAAGTTTCGTAATATTATTATTTATTTCTATTTTTCAGATTCTCAATCTTACCGATGACGACTTTTACCTTTTAATTTCGGTGGGAATGATGGGTAGCTTTCTGGGTTTTCTATACCACAACTGGTATCCCTCAAAAATGTTCATGGGTGACAGCGGTAGCCAATTTATCGGAATGCTTTTGGCCTGGCTAGGTGTAAAATTCCTGTGGAATGCCACCGACGTAAACGGTCAGTTCATTCAATCAAAAAATATTTTAATTCCTGTGTTGGTATTCATAGTTACAATTTCAGATACCGCTACTGTCACCATCAATCGTCTATTAAAGGGTCAAAGTCCTTTTGTGGGGGGGCGTGACCACACCACACACAACCTCGTGTTTAATGGCTTTTCCCAACGCCAGGTGGCAATTCTATATTTACTTATTTCCCTTTTCGGCGGTCTGTTTGCCATTTATTTTGTATATGGAAATTCTTCCTGGAACACCTTTTCCATCATCGTAAGTATGGTGGTTTCTCTATTTATTTTCTTGGCTTTATATTCCACAACAAGATTAAAGAAAAGCCAACGTTAAAATAACGATGGTTCACTCCTTCAACAGAATTGGTAGCATATGGGTTTCGGGAGCTGCAATCCTGGCAGCCTTTGGAATGGCTACTTTTTTAAATGGAAAACTTACCTCCACTTATCACAACGAAGAAATAAAGAGCCCGGTATCTTGCCGCTACTGCGTAAATTCCCCTGAATTGATGGACCAAATCAATTTTGCAGGGGAACCTGTCCCTCTTGCCGACTATGAGGTGCGCGAACGCCTGGAAAGAGAAATTCTGGAGAATACCTTTCGCCATGCCAAAACATTATTGATCCTTAAGAAAGCTGGCCGATACTTTCCCGTGATTGAAAAAATTTTGAGCGAGGAAGGTGTACCGGATGATTTCAAGTATCTCTGCGTCATTGAAAGCGAACTCTCTAATGTGGTTAGTCCAGCAGGAGCAGCAGGATTTTGGCAGTTTCTCAAATCCACGGCCCTAGAATACGGTCTGGAAGTTAACGATGAAGTGGATGAACGCTACCATCTTGAGAAGGCTACACGGGCTGCCTGTCGTTTTTTAAAAGACGCCCGCTCACGCTTGGGTTCCTGGACCAATGCTGCCGCATCCTATAACATGGGTATGGGCGGTTTTCAGGTAAAACAATCAGAGCAAAAACAAAGTTCCTATTATAATCTTTATCTGAACCAGGAAACCTCACGTTACGTATTCCGAATTTTGGCTCTTAAGTATATTATGAAATTTCCGGCGTACTTCAACTTTGATATTCAGGAAAACCAGCTCTTTCCCCCCATTCCTTTAAAGGAAGTTGAAGTGGACTCGGCTGTAACATCCTGGATAGAGTTTGCTCTGGCCCAGGGTACAACCTACAAACACCTACTGGAAGCCAACCCTTGGATACGAAAGCCCTATCTACGCAACCCGAAAAGAAAAAAATACAAAGTGTTAATTCCTCAGCCTTTTAATTACAAGGAGGCCCAAAACCAAATTCGCGGCATCTTTACCAGAGAACTTTTTTCGCAATGAGTTCAGGAAAAATTGAGATTTACGGAGCTAGAGAGCACAATCTTAAAAATATAGATTTATATATTCCCCATCAGGCCCTGGTGGTTTTTACTGGTTTGAGCGGTAGCGGCAAGTCGTCCCTCGCTTTTAACACGCTGTACGCCGAAGGTCAGCGCCGCTATTTGGAAACATTTTCCGCTTATGCCCGCCAGTTCATCGGGGGCTTCACCCGTCCTGATGTAGACAAAATCAAAGGCCTGAGCCCCGTGGTAGCCATTGAACAAAAGTCTACCAACACCAATCCACGCTCTACCGTGGGCACCGTTACCGAACTGTACCACTTTATCCGCCTTCTTTTTGCCAGAGCCTCTCAGGCCTTCTCTTCCGTGACAGGGGAGCCCATGGTGCGCTACACTGAAGAACAAATATGCCAACTGATAACATCTTCATTTGACAATCAATCCATATCTATCCTAGCTCCTCTTGTCCTGGGCCGGAAAGGCCATTATCGCGAGCTGTTGGAATCCGTGCGTAAGGCTGGTTTTGAAATTGCTTGGATTGATGGTAAACGTCAGCGACTCACAGCCGGTCTCCAATTAGACCGCTACAAAACCCACGATATTTATTTACAAATTGATACGCTCTCTATTCGTCAAGACCAACTTTCCCGCATACAACGTGCCATAGCCCTAGCCCTCAAAATGGGCAAGGGTAGGCTGGCCGTGCGTTCTAGCGACAATCAACAGGTGCGACACTACAGTCGGCATCTCATTTGCCCGACATCCGGTATTTCCTACCCAGACCCTGCCCCGAACTTTTTTTCCTTCAATTCTCCTTACGGAGCTTGTCCTGAGTGCAATGGGCTTGGCGAAACCCTCCAATTGGATATCCACCGTATCATCCCTGACTTTTCCCTCAGTATCCGCACAGGCATTTTATCTGTACTAGGGTTTCGCCACCAAAACCTAACGAAGATTCTGGAAGCCGTGGGCCGAAAGTACGGCTTCACATTAGACACTCCTCTCAAGGACTTTTCCGAAGAAGCTCTTCACGTTCTGCTATATGGAACAGAAGAGCTTATTCAGGTGGAATGGGCGGAGGGATTCAGACCGGTTGCCACACCTTACGAAGGCCTGGCCCGCTTCATTCAGAACATTGCTGACAACGAATTCTCCTCGGCTTCATTAAAACGTTGGGCCGAAAGTTTCATGAGCACTACACCTTGTAAGCAATGTAAGGGTTCCCGCTTGAGACCAGAGGCTCTATACTTCCGTGTGGACAACAAGAACATCCACCAACTGGCCACTACGCCTTTAAGTGAACTACGCTCCTGGTTTGAAGGGCTTCCAACCAGACTGCCTTCGCGGGACGCAGCAGTGGCTTCCGAAATTGTACCAGAAATATTAAAGCGCCTCACTTTCATTTTAGATGTGGGTTTGGGTTATCTGGAGCTAAACCGGCCCGTTTCTACCCTCTCAGGAGGAGAAATGCAACGCTTGCGGCTGGCTACTCAAGTGGGTTCTCAGCTTACTCGGGTATTGTATATCTTGGATGAACCCAGCATTGGCCTCCACCTGCGTGATAACCATCGCCTCATCCAGGCCCTGAAGCGCCTGCGTGATAATGGCAACACTGTTATTGTTGTAGAGCATGACCGAGACATGATTGAAGAGGCTGATTTTGTGGTAGATTTAGGGCCCGGTGCTGGCACCTACGGGGGCCACGTAGTGGCCTGCGGTCCGCCGCAAAAAATCAAAAACCATAGCGAAAGTCTCACAGGCAAATACCTTTCCGGCAAGCTTTCTATCCCCACACCTACCAAGCGAAGACCCGGTAACGGTCATTACCTAGAACTCCTCGGTGCATCGGGTCATAATCTTCGAAACGTGGATCTGCGGATACCTTTGGGTACATTCACTGTGGTGACCGGCGTTTCCGGCAGTGGTAAATCGTCGCTGATCAACGACACCCTTCGCCCTGCCCTTATGGCACGGTTGTACAAAAGCACTGAACGGGGTTTGCCTTTCCGCAGCCTGCGCGGCACCGAACATATTGATAAAGTGATCTCCGTGGATCAATCGCCTATCGGGCGAACACCCCGCTCCAACCCTGCCACGTACACGGGTGTATTTTCGGAAATCCGTAACTTATTCGCCCAGCTTCCCGAGGCCCGCGTGCGTGGCTACAAGCCCGGACGTTTCTCCTTTAACGTCAAAGGGGGGCGTTGCGAGGAATGCCAGGGCGCGGGTATTAAAACAATTGAAATGAATTTTCTCCCTGATGTCCAGGTGACCTGTGATACCTGCCAAGGCCGTCGATACAACCGCGAAACCTTGGAAGTGCGCTACAAAGGTCGCTCTATCTCTGACATCCTGGAAATGGAAATACACAGAGCTGTGGAATTCTTTGAGAATATTCCCTCCATAGCGCGCAAACTCCAAACCCTCCAAGAAATCGGACTAGGATACCTGCGTCTGGGTCAACAGGCTACTACCCTCAGCGGGGGCGAAGCTCAGCGCGTAAAACTGGCCGCCGAGCTTAACAAACGGGACAGCGGCCGTACGCTCTACCTGCTGGATGAACCCACCACAGGCCTCCATTTTGAAGA
Organism: Flavobacteriales bacterium; assembly: GCA_025055635.1. Lineage (GTDB taxonomy): Bacteria > Bacteroidota > Bacteroidia > CAIKAF01 > CAIKAF01 > JANWWQ01. The sequence goes on along the minus strand of JANWWQ010000001.1, from coordinate 45,293 downwards.
TGTACGTCAGTTGCTCAATATCCTTCACCGCCTTGTGGACAAGGGAAACACAGTGCTGGTGATTGAGCACAACAGGGAAGTGATCACCAACGCCGATTACATCATTGATTTAGGTCCTGAAGCAGGAGAAGAGGGAGGAAAAATCATTTTTGCCGGAACGCCGGAGGAGATGGTCCTTAAGGGTACCGGCTACACCGCCCAATTTCTACGGCAAGAACTTAAAACTTTTGCAAAAGAACTCATTTAAAATCTTAGTCTCTGAATTTCTATGAATTTTAATCCCTCCAGACCGGATAACAGCAATATCTCCCCTGAAGAAATAAGCCGGGCCCTCAATCAAATGGATTGGGCCGACATCAAAAGTCACGATTCCTGGGAATTATTCAAGATCATGGCCGAGTTTGTGCAGGGCTTTGAAAAAATGGCCCGCATTGGTCCTTGCGTTTCCGTGTTTGGCAGTGCCCGTACAGAGCCCTCTTCCCCTTACTATAAGCTCGCTGAAGAAATTGCTTTCCACCTCTCACGCCAAGGTTTTGGCATCATCACAGGCGGCGGACAAGGCATTATGGAAGCCGCTAACAAAGGGGCCCGCCGTGCCGGAGGCCGTTCAGCAGGTCTCAATATTTTCCTGCCTTTTGAACAGGCTCCTAATAACTACATTGACCGCGACAAGCTCATAACCTTTGATTACTTTTTTGTCCGCAAAGTGGTCTTCATCAAATACTCCCAAGGATTTGTAGTACTTCCTGGCGGCTTCGGTACCTTAGACGAGCTTTTTGAGGCCCTCACTCTCATCCAAACACATAAAATCGGAAAATTCCCTATTGTCCTGGTGGGTCGCTCTTATTGGGAGGGTCTCATTCAATGGCTTACCGAAGTGGTGTTACACCAGCAAAAAAACATCAGTCCGGAAGACCTTCAACTCTTTTCCATTTCCGACGATCCCATAGAAATTGCTCGTATCGTCAAAGACTTCTACAGCCGTTACATGCTCAAACCCAACTTCTGATTTTCACATCCCCTATTAAAAATTTTTTTATTCTCTCCTGCCTTGTTTCACCCATCTGCCTTTATCTTGGTTGCAGACACAGCCACGACCTAACTGAAGGATAGATTGTATGTCTTGGAATATTTTTCAGGTTGTATTTCCTGAGAGGCGACGTATTGTAAGAAGCTGTGCAACTCTTAACCGGCCGGTTCCCTTCCTTCCGATCCGCAGGGATCGGGCTGCTGCCGTCTCCTCCTCACTAGTGACTCTCCCTTCTTCCTAAATTGCATTATCCCTATTACTCATGGAACTCCGTACCGTTCGCGACCAAATGGGTTTTGCCATACAGGTTCCCCCCCGCCCGCAGCGGATCATCAGCCTAGTTCCTTCCCTAACTGAATACCTCCATGACCTGGGATTAGAGTCGCGAATCGTCGGTATCACCAAGTTTTGCGTTCATCCGAACCATTTTCGCAAGACGAAAACCATCGTTGGGGGCACGAAAAACTTTAAACCTGAAATTATTCAAGCGCTCCAGCCCGACCTCATCGTAGCCAATAAAGAGGAAAATGAAAAGGAAAAACTCCTTTTTCTCAAAAATCAGGGCCTGCCCGTCTGGATTAGCGATGTTAAGGATTACGATTCAGCTATAGAGATGATGCAACTGCTCGGCGATGTGTGTGGCACCCCCGAAGCAGCGCATGCTTTGTTACGCGATGTGGAGAAAGCCCGAAAATGGCTCAAAACACCTTCTGATAGGGTGCCCACTCTTTACCTCATCTGGCGCCGGCCTTATATGACCGTGAACCACAGCACTTTCATCCATCACATGATGGCCCTTTGCGGTATGCAAAATGTATTTGCTGATCACCCCGACCGCTACCCCACCCTTTCCGAACAGGAAATCCGACAAGCTCATCCCACGTTAGTCGTGCTTTCCAGCGAGCCCTACCCATTCAACGAAAAACATAAGGATGAAATTGCCAAGCTTCTCCCCAATTCGGCTATCTTCCTAGCCGATGGCGAAATGTTTTCCTGGTATGGAAGCCGTATGATTGAGGCTTTCCGATATTTGGAAAATGTGCGCGCCCAAATAATTGCTCCCCTATTCACAAGCCTCCAAAAATGAAAAGGCGTGCTTGTGCACGCCAATTTCACAAGTGATTCCGCTGGGATTCGAACCCAGGACCCTTACATTAAAAGTGTAATGCTCTACCTGCTGAGCTACGGAATCACCCCCAAAACAGGCCGCAAATATACGGGATTTTGATCATTTAATTCCTCCAAATTCTTTCCATCTTTTCTTTCCTCAATTAAAAATTTTATGGAATCAATATTCGCATCCAGTTCTGGGTTCCCGTGCTAGAATTTAACCAGGAAAACACATAGACGCCCGAAGCCAAACCCGAAGGAAGCCATACCTGATTTCCAGTGATATTAGCTGAAGCCACCATGCGGCCTGTGGCATCAAATAATTTCCAGAAACCATTATTTACAGAATTACTGAACCGGACAGTTGGATAGATAAACCAGGCTAGGTTTTGTTCAGCATCGGAGGCACCTACACTCCCTGCGCCGGAGTGGAAAGTGAGGTAAAACATTTTTGCCCCGAAAATTGAGAGCGTGCATGAGGGACTTGTGGATGAGAATACGGCTAATTCAGCACCAGAAGTATCATGAAGCTGCGCCCAGGCAGGAAGGTCCGTTCCAAAACCCAGTCCTTCCACTTGCAAAACCAACTCAGAGGTCCCAGCGGGTGGACTCAGCCATAACCATAGCGTATCGGAGTTAGTCAATGCAGGTATAGCCATCACACTGTAAGGCAAAGAATCGTGACGGGTGCGCAGCCATAAATCTGGCCAATGAGCATCATTGGGAAACTTTTTGCCATCCAGAGCGGGGTCCCATTGCCAAGTCGCAGCTTCCGTGATATACACGAATGCCTCCTGTTGACGACCGGACGACGGGTCCATGACCGTTATAATCAGGCGCCCGCTGTAAGGTTCGCCCTCTGAAAAAAAAGACGACATACCGGCGCTTCGCTGGTTGTTCCTGAATGTGATGGAATACACTCCAGGAATATTCCAGGCTTCCACTTCAAAACCTTGCAGGGGAGCAATGCGCTGTCCCGGGGTAAAGGCATCCAAAGTGACCCAGGATCCCTGATTATACAAGTATCCGGAACCTTGAATGGCCCCCAGATTGGAGGCTCGAAATGCCAACCAGTCCAAAGAAGACGGATAGGGGTTGGCCACCAGATTGATTCCTTGGAATAAACTGCTGTTGGTAGCGGTCCGCGTCACCCCGGAGAACACTACCTCCTGATTATGGATAGTACCATTAACATCCAACCAGGTTCCAGAGGGGGCAAGCACCGCATACCCCCGTCCAGACTGGCCGGAGCCACCGGTACGCACTTCCCAGCCCTCCATATGACAGGTGGTTACCTCAGCTTCATTGTATTGCAAAATGTTCCCGTACGGTGAAGTAGGAGTGATATAATAGGGGGGAGAACACGTGGCCATCTGCACATTAATCCCGTCAAAAGTGGCATAAGAATTCAGGCCAAAGCCCCCAATATCTGCGGCCACATCTGACAAAGAGAAAGGGGCCACTGCACTACCCACAAAATGATGGCTTAAACCGGAATTAACAAGCTGACGTCTCACTTTCCAGGTTCCATTGCCTGCGAGGATACTTTCTGATGTCTGCACAAGTCCGGGACTGTGGTTTACGATCACCTGGCCATTGTTTACCAGCATACGGTTCACAGTCAGTGGAGCCCCCGGCTCCACGTAGAGGGTTTGTCCTGTTTTCACCACCAGGTCCCGGCATTGAGAGGGACCACTGGTATGGGGTTGGTGGGGTGCACTTCCAATAAGCACATCTTGCCCTGCGGTTGGGACACCAGAAGGGGACCAGTTGGCCGGATTGTTCCAGTCGTTGTTCACTGAGCCTGTCCATTGACTAAAGAGGCTCTCGTAGCGGAGCTGAGCAGCATCGGCTGCCGCCTGCAGCTGGCCTAGATTGTCACCCACAACCAGGGCAAAAGACACCCGAGCGTAAGCCCCAGCAGCAATATCAAAAGGCCCTGTGCCAATCAGAGATGATGTAGTGCCAGGGCTGGACGTGGGCCGGGACACGCCGTTGCTCAGAGCTTGCCATTTTTCAGCCGTGGTAAAGCCATCATACACATTAATGGATCCCCCCGCCCCGTCATTGTTGAATGCATAATAGGCCGGGGGTGTATAACCCAAAAATTTAATGCCCGCATATCCCCCTTGTGGATTTAGAGAAGAATAAACATAACCTAAGTTTCGCGATGCATCCCAAGCAGCCACATTATCCCATGTAAAAGCCTGACCATTAAGAATGCGCCAGTTGGCGAAAAGCCCTGCATATACATTGGCCAAATGGGAACTGCCAGTGTTTTTTATTACATAATCCAAAATAATGAAATTCTGATCTCCAGGATTGTTCCAGGCATATGCCCGGTAACTGACTTCCACGTTCAGCTTGGCAGCCCCAGCACCATGGTCATTGAAAACGCCTGCCACATCATAATGACTGACCACAGAGGGAACTACAGGCAAAGCCGGCTGAACTGGAACAAAGTCCTGGTCAAAAGGCACTACGGAGGAACCAAACGTAGCGTCAGACACGCGAGAGGAGCTGTTGCCTACGATAAAGGAACAAGCCTCTAAGGCATTACGCAGTCCATTCTTACTTAAGCCCTTTCCAAAATACAAATCCTCGTCCGCAAAGCCAATTCTTCCATTAGAGGCCACTGTACTGTGGCATGCATTAATGGTAATGTCCACATACGAAGGATTCACAGTCAAATGGAATACCTGCCGGTGGGTGTAAGCCCCGTCGGTGTATTGAACAATAAATAAAGCCCGGTGATCCGGAGGGCAAGAAGGAAGCACAGTAAAGACAAAAGGATCAGCTGAAGAATTGAAGGTGCCTAACGTGCCTAAAGATCCTATGATAGTGGTAGGATCAATAATTGAAATATGGGGCGAGGTGGTGGACAAGGTGGCTGTAAGCGCAGGCGATGAGGGTAATAGCCAATTAATGAATTGGCCCGAAAGAGAAACGGTTTCACCGGCATGAGGAAGATTATCGTTACCATCCGAGATGGTCCGGATGATCATTTCTGGGGATGGACTTGTAGGTCCTTGGACTGCTTTAAAAACATTCAACCGACCCTTACCTAGTTTATGCAAGTAGGGAGCATTCCCGGGCAGTCCGTAAATATCGTCGGAACGCTCAATGAGAAGCGCCCTGATTTGACGGGCCTGGTAAGTGGGAAAGACCGATTTCACTAAAGCTCCAGCGGCCGACACCATCGGTGTGGAGAATGAGGTACCGGAGCTGGTTGCATATCCAGATACCGACGTAGAGAGGATGTTATGGGCGGGCGCGGATATATCTACTTCGTCGTAATACGAGGATCCTGAGGTGAAGGTCCCCCACTTCAGGTCGGAAGCCGTAGTACCCGCAACGGCCATACACCACTCGTAGGCAGCCGGGTAGTAGGGCACGTGGGAGGAAGGATTAGAATTGCCCGCCGCGGCAACCAAAAGACAGTTTTTGTTAAAAACGGCATAGCGTGTTACGTCTTCTAGCAAAGGGTCAGGATAAATACTGCCCCAACTACAATTTATCACATCAGCTCCCATAAAGGCAGCATAAAAAATGCCAGCGATGCCTCCGTTCCACTGTCCACTTGGATTCACTATTTTTACTGGCATATACCGACAGGCAAAACCCACGCCGGCAATGCCAATGGCATTGTTGGTCGTAGCGCTGGCCACACCACTGACAAATACCCCGTGGTTACTACCCCCATTAAAGTTGTACTGGGTCTGATTGGTATTATTTCCCGTGCTCCAACCGCAACAATCATCTAAATAACCGTTACCATCGTTATCAAGTCCATCCAGCGGATCGCCATAATTGTACTTATAGTTCTGCAAATCGGCATGCCCGAAGTTGGTGCCTCCGTCCACGATGGCCACCACCACGTTGGTATCGCCTTGCGTAATATCCCAGGCCTCATAGGCTTGTATAAGGCCTAAATAATATTGGCTACTGATATTGGGATCGGAAGGAATGAAAGTGGTCTTTTCCTCTCCGATTGGTTCATAGAAGTACAACGGCTGAAGATATTCCCAATTTGTGAGAGTGCGGAGTTTAAGAAGCATTTCTTTTACAGATTCTTCATGTTGCCATTCAAAACGTATTATTCTAGTCAAGTCCACCAATGGTTCGCCAAAATCATTAAACCTTTTGGAGGGCTTTTCAGCCTGAGGGAAAAATTTTTGCCACTCCAAGCCCCAGGATTGCAATAGGGCAGATATGCCAGGCTCTTGGAGAACAGACTCATCCAGACCCTCAGGAAGTTTTGCAACCGCTACTCCCGACTCATAATGAACCCCTTCAGAATATTCGGTAGGAATATTTAATCCTCGTTGGGTGTGAACATCCCGTGCCCAGAAAAAGATGAAAAAAAACAATAAAGCAGTCCACAGTTGAATAAATTGAAATTTTGGACGCATAACTTTCAAAATTACAACTTTTTTAACCCTATTGGCACTTTACTTTTCCTTTTTTCAAAGGGTTGTCTTGAGCCGCTCCACCACTGCGGCAGCCCATTTCCTCGCCATGGCGCCTGTAAAATGAGCCGACTTTAGGATGTCATGCCCCAAAATGTCATCACTACGAATGAGAATTGCGGAGGGTTCTCTTTTTATAGCAGCCTGAATAGCCCGAAGGCGCTGTTCCAACACCAATCGTAAAAATGGCCCTATCCAAGCGATACGAGCAGCTGGACAGTGACGCTTGATAAGCCGCAACAAGTGCCCATGGGCATTCACATTATTGGAACCCAAAGCAACCACCACTACTTCAGGTCTGTAGGCCTGTAGTAATTCGCCAAGTTGAGAATGAAAGCCAGGCAAAATCATCCCACCATCAGCGCCCTTACCCTCCTCCAAAACCCTAATCTTTTGTCCTTTGACTAGTTTTTCTCCTCGGCAGGACTCCCGAAATTTGTAACCGCAACAATGGTTTTTCAGGGTATTTGTAAAATGTAGAGAGCCGGCACCCCCAATCCCCAGCGAAAGAATGTCATATCTATTTAGCTTGTGAAGTTCCCAGTGAAAGTATTCCCCAAAATCTCCTACTATATGAGAATCACCGATAATTAGAACCGTCTGAGCCTGTAACCAAGATGCACCCAAAAGCGCTACCACGAAGGACCATTTCCCCATGAGGGCCCGATCCTATGGGCAAATTTAGGCGGTATCTCCTGCTCAAACTTGCCTGTGAGATAGGAATTTCCCTCCCTTATATGCCCTTCCAAAATTCTCTAATTTGACTAATCGACATTACCATGTAAGTAGGAGTTATTTCGCTTAAAAAGGGAATTACTGGGGCTTTTAGGGTCGTTGATACTCCAATTAGAGAGGGGATTGGGTTTGTCTATCGCAGTCTGGTCGGTAGGCCCAATTTCCTCAAATCTGAGGTTACGCCGCTTAAATGCCGGCTCGTTTTCCAAATCTCGTAAAGCGGAGGGCGAACGCAAAATGTGGGAGGCCTCCGTTATCCTTAATATCCGACTTTGGAAGGACTTCAGGTCCTCAGACGTTTTATCAGGCGGAACTACGGTAGGTTTGCTTAGGTCAAGTCGAGGGGGCTCGGTCCTCGTAGTATCTTGGCAAAACTGAGGCATAGGCGAGGCGGTGACAGGCTTTTCTTCCCAGAGGGACTCGCTCTGTTCAACGCTATGTTCAAAAGGAGACGTGGGTTCATCCAGGTTCACAATCTGATCCACGGGGGTGGTAAGGTCTAATTCTAAAACTTCGGGCTTAGGCTCCTGAATCGTTTCGGGCAAAGCTGGCGCCTCAGCGAGACCAGTTTCGGGCTTTTCCGTAACCGTGAACACAGGCTCTTCAAAGACAGGCTGGTCCGCAATTAGTGTACTTTCTGGATTAGTTATTTCCAGCTTCACTTTTTCTGGACTAGATACCTTTTCTTCTCTTTGCCCTGACTTAAAGCCTGTAGCAATGATTGTGACGCAAAGGTTATCTCCTAGTTTTTCATCCTGACCTGTGCCCCAAATAATATCGGCATTGGAGCCCGCTTCCTGTTGTACAAAATCAGTGATTTCCGTGATTTCGTCCATGAGCAGCTCCTGCGCACCAGTGGAGATGTACAACAAGACATGCTGGGCCCCAGCGATGCAATTGTCGTTGAGCAGCGGTGAGGAAATGGCAGCGTGCACAGCCTTAAAAGCCCTGTTTTCACCTGATGCCATAGCTGAACCCATAAGGGCATTGCCACCGTTGCGCATGACGGTGCATACATCTGCAAAGTCAACATTGATATATCCCTTCACAGTAATGATTTCGGCAATAGAGCGGGCTGCCGTGGTCAGCACATCGTCGGCTTTAGCGAAAGCGGCGGAGTAGGTAAGGTTACCATAAATCTCTCGGAGTTTCTCATTGGATATCACTAGGATTGTATCTACGCAGTTGCGTAATTGCTCCAGCCCTTCCTCTGCCTGCATTCGGCGCCGGCGCCCTTCAAAGGCGAAGGGCATGGTAACAATAGCCACCGTTAGGATACCCATCTGCCGAGCCAAATCCGCAATGACGGGGGCCGCGCCCGTGCCAGTACCTCCTCCCAGACCGGCGGTGATAAAGGCCATCTTGGTATGGCTGCCTAAGGCCGCCTTCAATTCCTCAATGCTTTCCAGAGCAGCACTGCGTCCCACCTCGGGTATAGACCCTGCCCCGCGACCTTCGGTAAGGTTACGGCCCAACTGAATCTTCACCGGCACAGGGCTGGCTTCCAGGTCCTGAGCATCCGTGTTGCACACCATGAAATTAACCCCACGAATGCCCTGGTTGAACATGTGGTTGACGGCATTACTACCGCCGCCACCCACGCCAATCACCTTGATGATAGACGTTGGGTTGTCCTGATTGTCCACTGTGAGCAGCGGACTCAGATAGATATCGTTGTGAAGCGGATCCATAGATTGTGGTTTTTATAGGGTTTTTCAAGTTTTTTCAGCTTTGAGGTTCATCGCTCCCGAAGAATTCTCTGCCTATTCCCCTTAGTATTTCAAAAAAGCGCCCCCCCTGTTTATGGGAGTGGGTTGCCGGAGGCTCGTGCCGACGTAACTGGCTTTGTTCCTGGGCCATAAGCTTCTGACGTCCGACAACCTCTTCCAGGCCCATCATGACCAGGCCGATGGATGTAGCGAAAACAGGGTTGGCCACCTTATCGTTGAAGGGACTGTTGGCTAAATGCTCGCGGGGGCTTCCTATACGCACCTCCATTCCTGTTACATATTCTGCCAGCTGACGGATGTTTTTCAGAAGAGCTCCGCCTCCGGTAAGTACCATCCCCATGGATAGCTTGTTTTCAAAGCCGGATTGTTTAATTTCAAACATTACATACTCCAAAATTTCTTCCATGCGGGCCTGGATAATTCCCGCTAGGGTACGCAAGGAAATTTCCCGTGGGGGCCGTCCGTGAAGTCCCGGAATCGTAACTACCTTATTAGACAGATTTTCCAGCGCCAGAGCCGAGCCGTGCTGCACCTTGAGCCGTTCGGCATAGTCGCGGATGATATTGCAGCCCGCCCGGATGTCCTCAGTGATAATATTACCTCCGAGCGGAATGACTGCCGTATGACGTATGCGTGATTCATGAAAAATTGCTATGTCGGTGGTACCTCCCCCGATGTCAATGAGGGCCACACCGGCTTCTTTTTCGTCGGGGTGAAGAACGGCCTCGGCCGAAGCGATGGGTTCCAAGATAAGCTGTGCTTGGGTGAGGCCGGCGTTGGTAATACACCGCGAAATGTTTCTGGCAGCCGATACGTGGCCAGTGACGATATGGAAATTAGCTTCAATTTGGCTACCCAACATTCCGATAGGGTTGTACACCCCTTGTGTGGTATCCACCACATATTCCTGAGGCAATACGTGGATAATCTCTTCACCTGGCGGCATGGCCAGCCGATACATGTTTTCAATCAGTGTGTCAATGTCTTTTTGTGTGATCTCTTCATCCGGATTTGGACGGGTCAGGATTCCCCTGTGCTGATAGCTGCGGATATGCTGACCAGCTATACCCGTAATCACCGATTTGATTTCCACACCCGACACCCGTTCTGCTTCTTGCACGGCCTTCAAAATGGCATCGGTGGTCTGAGGGATGTGGGTGACCACACCGCGCTGTACACCAATACTATCGGCTTTGCCATAGCCCAGAATTTCTAGCTTACCGTGTTCGTTCAGCCGGCCCACCATAGCCACAATTTTTGTGGTGCCGATGTCCAGGCCTACTATTATGGGGTCGTTGTGGGGCTGTGTATCCATAGTTTTCATGTGGTTTTGCAGATTATTTGGTTTTTGAATTTCAGGTTTATGTAGCGGAAGCTTTTCCAGCCTCCCCGGCTTAGAGCCTCCGTGTAAAAGAGATGGAGTTTGTTGAGCTTTCCTGCCAGGCCAACTGTATCTCCCAGGAGCACAATATGGTTCCCGACCCGTGGAACAAGCTCCAGTTCATTTTCCTCCGTAATATGCACCTGTTCAATCATCGCATGCCAGAAGGTGTCTTGTCTAATGTAATACAACATACCCACAGCATCGTCGAGGGCTGAAAGATTTTTCAACCAAGGATCGTGGAAAGTTTTCTTTGCATCTTCTTCGCTTTCAGGAACTTTACCTGTAACTAAAGCCGTCATAGGCGTGTGGCCAGCTCTAACGGGTATGACTTGAAGTTGTTCATCGACAAAGTAGGAGGCTCCTGAAGGAGTAAAGACCCGAGCAACCGGCGTCCTCTCTTCCAGGTTGACGATGAGAGTGCCGTTTAGGGTCCTATAGACTTCAGATTTTTTAATGAAGGGCAACGAATCCAGTCGCGCTTCTAGGCCTGCCAGATTTATTTGCAGGAAACCTTCCAAGGTGTCGCATTCTTTCCGAATGATATTGTAAATCTCTGCCCGGCTTGTCAACTGGGGAAGGGCCTTGTATCGTATATCAATTTGGCGGCACTCGGCTTGCGCACGATAGCTATGGCCATAGTAAACCATGAAACCTACCCCCGCCAGAAAAACCAGAAATGCGGGAATTTTAAGGATTTTTAGTAGAGGGTTCTTTTTCATAATGCAGTTTTTCTCATATTCATCCAACGACGGATGGGTTCTACCAGGCGATCAATATCGCCCGCACCCAGGGTAGCTAGAATTCCTGAAGGATTTAATTGTTCCAAAAGGGGAATCACCTCAGAATGACCAGCCATGTATTTCCTAGGGTTTTTCATGTTTTCGAAAATGAGGGAAGCGCTTACCCCTGGTATAGGCTCTTCCCGGGCTGCATAAATTGGCATGAGAATCACAGTGTCCAAAGCGTCCAGCGCCCGAGCAAATCCTTCGGCAAAATCCCGTGTGCGGGAATACAGATGGGGTTGGAAGATCCCTGTGAGCTGGGCCTGGGGATCTACCTGGCGCAAGGCCTCTATACAAGCCTCCAGTTCCGTAGGATGATGGGCATAATCATCGTAGTAAACCAAACCTGGAATAGCTGTTATTTTCTCCAGTCTACGGCGCAGCCCAGGGAATTTGGCTAATGCTTTCTCTATTGCAGCCACTTCAATGTCTTCACCGAGGGCCACTATTGTAGCCGCTGCCGCATTAAGGGCGTTATGGCGACCAGGCATCGGTAAGGTGAAACGCGTGGATGGAAGACTGGGTCCGTTCAACACAAAAGAGGATCCGGATATTTCAGTTATCCTGTAGTCGGCTTCTGCCTCCAGGCCATACGTAATTGTTTCCACGCCAGATGGGAGCGAAAGACTCTTGCCCTGTAAGGCATGCCAGGCCTGCATGGAGGCCACCAATCGACCTCCCCGCCTAATTCGGGACACGAACTCCTGGTAAGCTGAGACCAGCTTTTCTTCACTTCCATAAACGTCCAAATGGTCGGGTTCCAAGGCAGTAACCACAGCCACGGAGGGTTCCAGATGCAGGAAAGAACGGTCATACTCATCGGCCTCGGTGATGGTAAGACTACCATTACCCGGTATGAAATTGGATTCCTTACCGCTCAAAAGGCCCCCAAGGAAGGCCATTGGGGACCGGCCGGCTTCTGAAAAGATATGGGCCGTAAAGGCCGTGGTAGTGGTTTTCCCGTGAGCTCCGGCCACCGATATATTAAAGGTTCCTGCCGTCAAAATTCCCAGCACTTCGGCCCGTTTGAGGATGTGATAGGAGGCCGTTCTGAAGTAGCTTAACTCCTGATGGTCCCCAGGAATGGCCGGTGTGTAGATCACAAGGACTTCATCCCGGGAAGCCTTTTTAAAGTCCACAGGTATTTTTATGGGATCGTCCTCAAAGTGAATTTCCATGCCTTCCCGGATTAATCTCTCCGTGAGAGGAGAGGGTGTCTTGTCATAACCGGCCACGCGGCAGCCTTTATTTAAGAAATACCTGCCTAAGGCGCTCATCCCGATGCCCCCCGCACCGATCATGTATACGTAGTGGATATGCTCAAGAACTAGTTTCATAGGGCTTGGAGAATGGCGTGTACGATGGCTTCAGCAGCCCGGGGCTTTGCGAAACCAGAAATTTTAGTGGCCATTTGAGTGCGGCGAGCCGTATCGTTCAGTAATTCTAAAATAAGGGACGAAAGCCGCGAAGGCACTTCATCTTCCATCAGGCAACAGGCCGCGCCGGCCTCTTCTAACACCCGAGCGTTGTGGTACTGATGGTTTTGAGCCGCTGTGGGTAGAGGGATCAAAATAACCGGTTTTGCCAATAGGGCCAATTCCGAAATTGTCATGGCCCCCGCACGGGATACCACAAGATCAGCAGCTGCATAGGCCAACTGCATCTCATCTATGAACGGAATTGGCTTAACCAAGGTGAGGTTATGCTCTGCTATCCAACGTTCCGCCTCCGGAAAAAACTGATGGCCCGTTTGCCACAACACTTGGACATGCCGGTTCTGCAGAGCAGGCAACGCAGATTGTAATCCCAGATTGATGCCCCGCGCACCCTGGCTGCCTCCATACACCAACACCACAGGCCACTGGGGTTGCAATCGAAAATGCTGACACGCTTCGGCCTTCCCAGGCCGGATGAATTCAATTTTTTCTCTCACAGGATTTCCCGTGAGCACCACTCGTTTTCCGGGGAAGTATCGTTCTAAACCGGGATAGGCCGTGCAAATGAGTCGTACCCGCCGACCCAGAAGCCTGTTCGTGAGTCCGGGCAAGGAGTTTTGTTCCTGAATCACAGCAGGAATTTTTAAGTCACAGGCTGCCCACAACACAGGTCCTGAAACGAAACCTCCCGTACCCACTACGAGCTGGGCCCCAAAACGTCGGATGATTTTTTTACTCTGGCGTATGGCCTTAAAGAGCTTTGGTATTAGAAAAATGTTAGCCAGAAGATTTTTCCGTTTTAAGCCCTCAATGCGGATGGCTTCAATAGGATAACCGGCGGCCGGTATTTTTTCCATTTCCATCCGCCCCTCGGCACCAATAAAAAGAATATTAATACCTGGAGCAGCCTTTCGGAAAGCCTCTGCAATGGCTAAGGCGGGGAAAATATGTCCGCCCGTACCACCCCCGCTGATTATAATGCGCTCCAGTTTCATGATTCGTTGTTTTCCTCCAATTCCAGTTTCTGTTTAATTAACCTATTGTGCCGGCTAATACTGAGCAACATACCCAAAGCCACACAGGTAAAAACTGTGCCCGTGCCTCCCATGCTTACTAGAGGCAGGGGTTGGCCTGTAACCGGCAACAACGTGGCCCCCACCATCATATTAATGAAAGCCTGCACAGTGATCATCAGACCAATACCTATGGCCAAAAACAAAGGAAAGGCAGTGTAAGAACTAAGAGCAATGCGCACACTGCGGTACATGATGATGAGGTAAAGCAGCAGCACAAGGCCACTCCCTAACACGCCCCACTCTCCGGCTATCATGGCAAAAATGAAGTCAGAGCTGCCCTGAGGTAGTAAGTAACGGTAGGGGTTGTTGCCTGGGCCCGAGCCAGTGAGCCGACCTGTGGCAATGGCCATCTGAGCGTATTCGGTTTGGTAATTTTTCCCCTTGTCGCCGTTGACAAAACTTTCTAAACGCGCTTTCCAGGTGGAGACCCGACTGCCGGGCACGCGCGCCAACACCCAAACGGAAAGCAACAATACCAGTCCTGCTATCACTGCTAAACCGACCAGTTGGTACAATGGCACTCTAGCTACAAACATCATGAGCAAGCAAATGAAAAACAGCATGGCAGCGGTGGAAAAATTGGCTGGCAAGATGAGCAAGCACACCACCCCCACCACGATACCAAGGGGTAGCAGCACTTTTTTCCATTGACCTATAAAGGCCTGACGTCGGGCTAAGAAGCGAGCCGTGAACAATACAAGTGCCATCTTGGCCAGATCGCTGGGCTGAAAGGAGAAAGGAAGACCTGGCAGGCGCAGCCAGCGGTTGGCGTCATTCAGTCGTGTGCCAAAAAGCAATGTTATCACCAGCAACACGCAGGCCATTATCACTGATAGGTTGGCTACCATGCTGAAGTAGCGCGGCGCAATGCGATGTGTTACGTACATGGCCCCAAATCCCAGGCCCAGGAAAAGCAGCCGCTCCAGCAGATAATGTTCTGTATTGTAAGCTTTGTGGCGGTATGCCAGCAATCCTGTAGTGCTATATACTTCCAAGAGGGATATAAGGGCCAGCACCAAAGCTGCACCCCAGATCACCAGGTCGCCCTGGAGATGCCGCTGCAAAAAAGCAGATATTCTGACTCCTCTGGTTATCACAACTCCCGAACAAAAAATTTGAATTGGTTCCCGCGGTCTTGGTAATTCCTGAACAAATCAAAACTGGCGCTGGCTGGCGACAACAATACAACATCACCTTTTTGGCCTAGCCGGTAGGCCGTTTTCACGGCCTCTGCCATGTTATTTACCGGTACAATGAGAGGCACCACTTTTTCAAAAGCCGCACGGATTTTACTGTAACCTTCTCCCAGCACCACGATGGCTTTCACCTTATCCCTTACGATAGGCACCAGTTGCGAATAGTCATTACCCTTATCGCGCCCTCCCGCAATCCAAATTGTAGGGCGCGTCATGGATTCCAGAGCATAGAAAGCCGAGTTGACATTAGTGGCCTTAGAATCATTGATAAAATCAATTCCTTTCACAGTGGCTACATATTCCAACCGATGTTCCACCCCACGGAAATCCATAAAACTCTCCCTGATCACTTCTTTGCGGATATTTAGTAGTTGTGCCGCGATGGCCGCTGCCAGCGAATTGTAATAATTATGCCGACCTTGTAATGCCAGTTCATTTAGATACATAGTCCAGGTGTTTTTATGGTTTTGGTGAATAATGAGTTTCTCTTTATCAAATGTGGCCTCGGGAACAGGTTGAGAAGCCGTACCAAACCAGTGAACCCGAGCCCTGGGAGATTGCCGTCCTAGAGCGGCAACCAGATCGGGCGAATCGTTACACACCACCAGGTGGTCTTCCTCTGTTTGGTTTTGGAATATCCGCATTTTGGAAGCCACATATAAATCATATCTATTCTGGTAGCGGTCTAAATGATCTGGAGTTATATTAGTAATTACAGCCACATAAGGCCGGAAGCTATAGCAATGATCTAGCTGAAAACTGCTCACTTCTACCACGTAATGGGTGTGGGAAGTTTCGGCTACAGCCCGAGCAAAACTGTAGCCGATATTGCCGGCCACTCCTACATCCAGTCCACCTTTGCGTAATATGTGATAAATCAGACTTGTCGTAGTGGTTTTGCCATTGGTTCCCGTCACGGCCACAATCGTGGCATCGGTATGCAACGCGGCCCATTCCACTTCTGAAATCACCGGAACATGTTTTTCCAGACATGCGGCCACCACAGGGTGCTGATCCGAAATCCCGGGACTTATTACTACGGCGTCAGCCTCAAGGAAAAGTTGCAACGTATGGTTATTTTCTTCAAAAGGAATTTTATTATTATTGAAATTATCAGCTACTTCGGGTGGCAACGTGCTTGCTTCGCTCACAAATACATCGTAGCCTTTGCGCTTGGCCAAAAGAGCGGCGCCCTGCCCGCTTTCTCCGGCCCCCATAACTATAATTCTGCGCCAGCTCTTTGGCACCATCTTTTATCTAAGTTTTAATGTAATCACTGATAATATGGCCAGGCCTATTCCCACTACCCAGAAGCGGCTCGCAATCTTGGCCTCATGCATGCCCAGTTTCTGGTAGTGGTGATGGAGAGGGGCCATTTTGAAGATACGCCGCCCTTCCCCAAATTTCCTTTTTGTGTATTTAAAATAACTTACCTGAATCATTACGGATAAGTTTTCAATTAGAAAAATGCCACACATAACGGGAATGAGAAGCTCCTTGCGCACGCAGATAGCCAGGGTGGCTATAATGCCCCCTAAAGCCAGGCTCCCTGTATCGCCCATGAATACCTGAGCCGGATAGGCATTGTACCATAGAAAGCCTACACAAGCCCCGATAAAAGCAGCGGAAAAGACTACCAGTTCCCCTGTATGTGGAATGTACATAATATTTAAATATTTAGAAAAAACGACATTACCAGATACATAAGCAAACAACGCCAATGTGACGCCTATTATGGCAGAAGTGCCCGTGGCCAGACCGTCGATCCCGTCTGTGATATTGGCTCCGTTGGATACAGCAATAATTATAAAAATAACAATAGGTATAAAAACAATCCAGGCCCATTTCTGATAATCTTTCCCAATAAATTTCAAAATATCCGCATAATCCAATTCATGGTTTTTGACAAATGGCAACGTAGTACGCAAAGCCTTAATATCTTTATGAATAATTGGTTTTTGCTTGCCACTCTCTTCAGCAATAGAAAAAATCGTGTTCACACCTGTGCTAGTCAAGGCCACAGGCATATAGGTCTGCTTAAAATCCCTAACGCGCACGTCTTTATGAAAATATAATGTGGCGCCCACAATCAGACCTAACCCCACCTGCCCAATTACTTTGAATATTCCGGCAAGGCCTTTTTTATCCTTTTTAAATACTTTAATATAATCATCCAGGAAACCAATAAAGCCTAGCCACACTGTTGCAACAATCATCAGTATTATATAAATATTCTCAAGCCGAGTTAGCAGTAAGGTGGGGACCAGTATGGCCAGGATAATGATCAGGCCCCCCATGGTGGGAGTGCCTTGTTTTTCAAGTTGTCCCTCTAATCCGAGGTCGCGAATGGTTTCCCCTACCTGATATTTTTTTAATATATAAATAAGTTTTTTTCCAAAAACAGCGGAAATAAGCAGAGAAAAAATAAGCGCCAACCCCGACCTGAAGCTGATATATTGAAAAACACCGGCTCCCGGAACGTCCCAAGTTTTATCAAGATACTGAAACAGATAGTAGAGCATGTCAATTGCGGTTTATGATTTTGGTTCGGAGCGCTTCAGCTACTTCTTTTTTATCATTAAATGGGAGCTTTTCCCCCTTCACTTCCTGGTAATCTTCGTGTCCTTTTCCAGCCACCAGTAGTACATCTCCCGGTTGTAACATGGCCGCCGCCAGCCGGATAGCTTCGCGTCGGTCAACCAGGGTATACACGCGGGCCAGCTCTTCTTCGGAAAGACCCTTTTTCATATCTTCTATGATGGCCTGGGGATCTTCGAAGCGGGGATTGTCGGAGGTGAAAATGCACAGGTGTGCCCCAGAAGCAGCTATTTTACCCATGAGGGGCCGCTTTTCCTTGTCGCGGTTGCCGCCACAGCCCACCAGGACGATCAAGCGGCCCGATCCCCGCATCACGTGCTTAACAGCCTCCATGATGTTTTTCAGAGCATCGGGTGTATGCGCATAATCAATAATGGCCGTGGTACGGAGCGGACCCGGTACCACATTGAATCGCCCTTCCACGGGCTCTAAACTGCTGAGCACCGTGAGGACCCGCTGGGGTTCCTGCTCCAGAAGGCACGCCGCTCCATACACAGCCAACACATTGTAGGCATTGAATTCCCCCGTGAGTTTCAGCCACACTTCGGTGCCATTGATCTCCATAAGCATACCACTGAGGTCCAACTCCTTGATACGTCCTGTAAATTGCCCTTTACCATGAAGAGAATATCCGTAACACCGGGCCTTCGTGTTTTGCAGCATTATTTCGCCGTTTGGATCGTCCAGGTTGGCCAGTGCAAAAGCCTGGGCCGGGAGCATGTCTAAAAACTGCTTTTTACATTGGAGGTAATTGGCAAAAGAGCCGTGGTAATCCAAATGGTCATGAGTGATATTAGTGAAAATGCCGCCGGCAAAGGAAAGCCTGTCAATGCGGCCCTGATGTACCCCAATGGAACTCACCTCCATGAAGGCATACTTGCATTCCTCGCTCACCATCCGCGCCAGTAATTCGTTGGTTCGCAAAATGTCTGGTGTGGTGTGGGTAGTTGGGACGGACTGACCATTGATGACAATGCGCACGGTAGATATCAACCCGCACCGATACCCCAAGGCACTGAAAAGGTTGTATAGCAATGTTGTGGTAGTGGTTTTGCCGTTGGTGCCTGTAACACCCACAAGATGGAGGGAAGCGGAGGGATTATCATAAAAGTTGAGTGCGATGTCAGCCATGGCTCTACGCGTATCGTCCACCACAACCCATGTAACGGAGGGTTCTGGATTTTCAGGCAAGCGGTTACACACGATCGCGCTGGCACCTCTCTGAATTGCTTCTGGGATGTATTTATGACCGTCAGTGCGAAGGCCCGGATTTGCAAAGAAGAGCGAAAAGGGCCTCACTGTTCTGGAATCCAGCGTGAGGTGCTCAATAGCCATGTTGGGATTTCCAATTAAATCCCGCAGTGGAGTTCCATAGAGGATATCGCTCAGCTTCTTCATCCCAGTTTGAGTTTTACGGTTTGAAAACGGCGGATAGGCGTACCGGGAGGTGGAAGCTGCTCCTGCACGGCTCCCCGGCCTTCCAGCAAGGGACGGCCGCCCACTTGTTCCACTAGGGCTACGGCATCTCGGGGAGAATAGCCCCTCAGATCAGGTAAAATTCCTTTTTCGGGCAAAGGTTTTCTACGGCTTCTAAAACGATACACATCGAAATAGGCTTCCACCATCTCAGCACCAAGCTGAGCGAAACCGTTAGTGATATTCAAGCGGTTAAGCACTGCAGCAGTAAGGAAAGCCCTGCCCGTTTTCACTTGGGGATGGTTGGTATCTGCTATATGGGGTAAGGAGCGATTTATCGGTTCGTGTAAGTGGAAGGCTGTGGCGTAAATGCGATCGGCAACCGCTTTAAAAACCGGGGCTGAAAGGGTGCCCCCATAATACAAGGGTCCCTGAGGGTCGGTAATCATCACAAGACAGGAGTATTGGGGATTATCAGCCGGAAAGAAACCCACGAAAGAGGCCCTGTACTTACGCACTCCGTCAACCGTGTAACCCTTTCCTTCCTGATACACCCAAGCCGTACCGGTCTTGCCAGCCACGGCGTAGGGACTGCTGCGCAGGGCTGAGGCCGTCCCGTTTAACACCACCCCCCGAAGCATCTGCCTGGCGGCAGTAAGCGTAGCTGGAGAGGCCAGCGAGGAGTCCAGCACGACCACAGGAAATTGCTTTATTAGGCGGCCTTTTTGTCGGATTTCTCGTACAAAGCGGGGTTTAAGCAATACCCCATTGTTGGCAACAGCATTATAGAAAGCCAGAATTTGGAGAGGAGTCAACATGAGCTCATAACCGATGGATTTCTGAATGATGGAATACGGATCTAACCGACCCTTGTGGGTCATAATCACAGGACGGGCCTCGGTGGGTATCTCCACCCCCAAGGGTTCTCCCAGGTGAAAGGCTTTCAGACGGAGCAAAAACTTTTCAGGCCTATTCTTATAAGCATTGTACACCGTTTTGGCTACCCCCACGTTGGATGAAATCTCAAAAGCTCTGGCCACTGAAATTTTACCATGCCCTCCATGCACATCACTTAGCTTACGCTGGGCACTAATCACCCAAACACCATTCCCTGTCTGGACGGAATCTGTGGGTTTTATCAAGCCATCTTCCATAGCAGCCATCAAACTCATGAGCTTAAACGTAGAACCTGGCTCAACGGCCTCACTGATGGCATAGTTCAGGGCTTCAGCATAACTCCCATCAGCCATTTTTTTCAGATTGGCCATCACCTTCACATCTCCTGTGCCCACTTCCATCACCACAACACATCCGTGATCGGCATTGCTCTCCATGAGTTTCTTCAAAAGCTCTGTCTCGGCTACATCCTGCAACTCGATATCCAACGTGGTGACGATATCGCAACCGGCCTCTGGTTCTTTTTCATAGATGTCCGATGCAGGTTTCATGAGACCACCAGCCAACTTCTGCATTAGGCGCAAACCAGGACGGCCCTCCAGATATTCATTGTAAGCGGCCTCCAACCCCACAGCCGTCCGGTTGCCCCCCACGCGCCCTATCAGTCTTTGCGCTAGATGATTGTAAGGCCTGATGCGCTGAAAATGCTCCGTAACGATCAGGCCACCCTTATTGGGGCCATCGCGAAGCAGTGGAAACTTCCTTATAATCTCAAGCTCTTTGTAATAAAGTCTTTTGGCTAGAGGCAAGTAGCGATTTCCCTTACGAAAATTTAGCAGTAATAGCTGCTTGTACTGTCCTGCGCTTCTGTCCTTAAAAAACGAAGCCAGGCAATAAGCGAGGGAGTCCAGATGGCGCCGGAAACGCTTCTCAGTCAGTCCTGGCGCACGCAAATCCATATGTACGTCATACACAGGCACCGTTGTGGCTAGCAATCGCCCGTCAGCACTCAGAATATTGCCTCGCATGGGCTTAATCTCCACTTTCTCCAGAATCAACTCCTTGGCCTTAGCCCGCAGCTCAGCCCCTCCACCTGTTTGCAGGTGTACCACTTTGGCCATGATGACCACGGCCATCAGAAACACAGCCCCATACAAAAGCAATACGCGATTGGCTATGTTTCTTTTAATTTCCTGCATTAGTAAATGGGTTGACGGATTTTATTTGGATCATACAGAATTACACGGGGAGGTTGGGTGATCTGCTTTATACCTAAATCCTTCAAAGCATTTTCCACTTCCGACCTTGTGAGAGTGAACAGCAGCTCTGATTTCAGGGCTATGTAGCGCGTATGCAAATCCTTGGCTCGGGCCTGGAGTTTCCTGATTTCCATCATTTTCTTTTCGGCCCTGTAGGCATTTCCAATGTACAGGGTGCCCAACACGGCCAATAACACCAAATAGGGAAGTTCTCTTCTTAGGATGGCCGTGGCCAGAAAATCGCCACGGAGCAATTGGCCTGCCCGGCTCACCATAGAGGGCCTACCCTTCGCAGGGGTGGTAGCCTCTTGCCGCCGAGGTGGTGTTTTAATTTCCTGGACTTTCATCATATGCACTCACAGGTTTTATGGCTACACGGAGCCGTGCACTGCGGGCCCTGGAATTTTGAGCCTTTTCTTCCTCGGTGGGCCGTATCAGCTCAGGCATCAAAGGTTCCAGCGGTCTTAGCACCCTGCCGTAAGCGTCGCTGCGGACTTTGCCCTCAAAATCTCCTGTCCGGAAAAAGTTCTTCACCAGTCTATCTTCCAGGGAGTGGTAAGAAATGATGGCCACCCGGCCCTCAGGTTCCAGGATTTCAGGCACACTTTGCAGCAGCTTGCGCAGGGCCTCCAACTCCCCATTCACGTGGATGCGGATGGCCTGAAACACGCACGCCAGCAATTTTTCATGGCTTCCTCGCAAAGTCAGGCCCTCCAGGGCATCTTTCAAATCGGTAGACGTAAAGAGGGGACGTTGATTCCTCTGTTGGATTATTCGGCGTGCAACCTGGCGGCTGTGTGGCAATTCGCCATATTGCCGTAATACATATTCCAATTCCTCTTCGCTGGTTTGAGCCAAAAACACCTGAGCCGATAGCTCTTGATGCTTGTGTATGCGCATGTCCAGTGCCCCCTCCCTCCGAAACGAAAAACCCCGCTCCACCGTGTCCAGCTGATGCCAGGAGAGCCCTAGGTCGGCAAGGATCCCTGTGGCTTTCCCTAACCCCAAAAATTCCAGATAGTTGGCTACGTGCCTGAAGTCGCCTCGGATAGGGAAAACCCGCGGATCGTCTATTAGGTGAACGGGGCTGTCCAGATCCTTTTCAATACAAATTAGCTTCCCTTTTGGACTCAGCCTCTTCAGTATTGCCATGCTATGCCCACCTCCACCATAGGTGCAATCCACATACACCCCATCCGGACGCGTGACCAATAGCCGGCACACCTCTTCGCACATCACGGGAACATGATATATGTGCTGTGCCGACTCTTTCATATTCATTCTGCGTTGTCATGGAGTTTTCCTAATACTTCAGCTGCCAGCTTTTCCAAGTCAAAATCGGCATTCATAAACTCTTCATAAGCCTTTTTATCCCATATTTCCACCACATCATTGGAGCCCACCACTTTGATGTCGGTGGACAGGCCCGCATATTCCATTAAACTTTTTGGGATCAACAACCGCCCCGTTCCATCTGGTTCCACCGGAGTAGCCCCGCCTGTTACCCGCCTCACCAGTATATCGTCCTGCTTGATAAGACGGTTAAGTTTTGAAAGCTTTCTGTTCAACGCTTCCCACCCTTCCCTAGTATGCAGTACCAGGCACTTCTGATGCAGGTTGCGATTGACAATGAATCCTTTTTCAAAAGCATCTCCCAATTGTTTGCGCAGCGGTGCCGGAAACATGAAGCGTCCCTTGGCGTCCAGTTTGCAGTCGTACTCGCCAATCAGGGAAAGGCTCATGGCTTTC
Source organism: Flavobacteriales bacterium (assembly GCA_025055635.1). GTDB lineage: Bacteria > Bacteroidota > Bacteroidia > CAIKAF01 > CAIKAF01 > JANWWQ01. The sequence continues at coordinate 22,426 of JANWWQ010000001.1, read as the reverse complement.
AGGGGGCTAATTTATGTACGATTTACCACTTTTCCCCACAAAGTTATATTTTTTACCACATTGTGTTGAAAAATTTTTCCTTTTTGTTCATTTCTGTTCGTATGCCGTACCCATGCGAACCGATTACTGAAGAGCGTGACGCCTGGAATACCTCTGCCCGTACCTACCTCCAAAGGCCCACCCTGCCGACTCGGTTTGGACTCTGCGTACACCCCCTCCATCATAACCAAAAGCCCTTAGGCCTTCCACCATACCTCGCCGGTAGTAACCTCTAGAAAAATGAAAATGAAAGAAGGTGGCTACTCCGCTTTTCTTTAGAGCGCCTATATGGCTAATTTGGGGACACTGTAAACCTGGCTTTTTTATAAAACAAAGACAAAAACCAATTTGTTATTTTACAATTAATCAATAATTGTTAACGTATAAAGTTTTTTCGTATCTTAGTTAAAAACTTAAAAAAGAGGAGGATTCTATGATATTTTTTTTTATAATTGCATATACAAATTTCCATTTGAAACATGCACTCCTTCCGAGCAAGTCTTAAAATATTCTTGGCTTCGGTAGCTGGTTGCATGTTTTGGGCCTGCGAAGGCGGAAGCTTCACCGCCACGTTGGCCGGGGCAAAGGCCGGAAGTGGCAATCTGGCCATCGCTGAACCGGAAGTTTTCAGTCAGATTCCTTTAGATTTACGCGGATGCGGTTGCTTTTTCGCCCATGACTCAACTTCGCTGGCCCGCTCCCAATACATATTCGTCAGTGATATGGAGAGCCGGGCTCTAGTTAAGCTGAACGGGGCCTTCCAGACACTGGTAAAGTCTCAGTCTAGAAATATCAACGAATTTGATGTAGAGGAAGAATATACCTCCGATTCCCTGCACCTTCTCTTAAAAGTCTCCGATAAAGGCAATTGCGGTAACAACCATTCTCGTAAAGAAGGTACTCTCATCCTGTACACACCTCAGGGTCAAAGCCGGGAGATCACTTTCCTAGGTCACTGCGGTTGTTAAAGCCTCGACCGCATCCCCCCTCCCGGCCTAGCCTCACACCCAGGGAATAAAATTTTCTACTTTTGGTATCCCAAAACACATGGACGAAAAAGTCATTCGCCATAATGGTTTTGCTTATTTTGAGGATGGACAAGGCCCGGTGCTCATGCTCTTGCACGGATTGATGGGTGCCCTTAGCAATTTTACCGGAGTGGTGCAACATTTTCGTAGCCAGTTCAATGTTGTTATCCCTTTGATGCCCATTTTTGAACTGGATGTGGTAGATGCCGGTGTGCAACCCCTGTACCAATACATAAAAGCATTTATTGATTTCAAGGGTTATGATAAAGTTTCCCTCCTTGGTAATTCTTTGGGTGGCCATGTGGCTCTGGTGTATGCCGTTAACCATCAAGACCGCCTGAATCACCTTATTCTCACCGGTTCTTCTGGGCTTTATGAAAATGCCTTCGGCGGCTCTTACCCCAAACGCGGCGACTACGAATACATTAAAAAGAAAGTGGAAATTACATTTTATGACCCGGCTATTGCCACTAAAGAACTGGTGGACGAAGTATTTGAAATCATCAACGATCGTGCTAAACTCGTGCGTATTATCTCTATTGCCAAGTCAGCCATTCGCCACAATATGGCCAATGAATTGCATCTGATCCAAACACCCACCTGCCTGATATGGGGGCGCAACGATATCATCACCCCGCCGGAAGTGGCCGAAGAATTTCATCAACGCATTAAAAACTCTGCCCTGTTCTGGATTGATAAATGTGGTCATGCTCCGATGATGGAGCACCCCGAGCAGTTCAATCAAATTCTGGAACAATGGTTACGCCATCCCGTGCCCAATTAAGCCGTTGGCCACTTCCCCTTCCCGCCTCCTTCATTCAAAGCAGCACCGGCCCCCATGACGCCCCACCCCCCCAATACCCAGAATTCGTGTTCCTAGGCCGCAGCAATGTGGGAAAATCTTCCTTCATCAATATGCTGGTGGGCCATAAAGGTTTGGCACGAACCTCGGCCCAACCAGGCAAAACAAAGACACTAAACCACTACCTTGTAAACCACAGTTGGTATTTCACCGACGCACCCGGCTACGGATACGCCCGCTCCCCCATCCACGAACGAAATCGCTGGATGCTCGCCCTGAACCAGTATCTGGCCAGTCGTCCCAACATTGTTTCTGTGTGTCTCCTTGTGGACATTTCGGTACCTTGGCAGAAATCAGACCTACTGGTCATGGAACGCCTGAGCCAAAGTCCCCTGCCCTGGACGCTCATTTTCACCAAATATGACAAGCTGCCTAAAAGCCGGAACTACCATATTTGGCAACAAAGACAGCAGGAAGCCGGACGCTTTGCTCAGCGTCTCACGGCTTCTTTTCCTGTCAGCGCCACATCCGGGTTTAACCGTGACACGATCCTGGATTACTTTAGCCAAATGGCTGCCTCCTATCCCCTCCGCTCCTAAGACCTTGTTTGTAAATGGGTGAAAAAATCAAAGGAATGTGCCGTACTTGAAAACTTGATTTCACCAATAATTTTAAACCTCACATTAGTAGCCTCCTCGCAGCTGTTTTATGACACCCCGTAAAAAAAAAGATAAGAAAATTTTCATTCTGGACACCTCTGTAATTCTCTTTAATCATAACGCTATCAACTGTTTTGAGGAACACGATGTGGCCATCCCCATCAGCGTCCTGGAAGAATTGGACAATTTTAAAAAGGGCAACGACACTAAAAACTTTGAAGCCCGTCAGTTCATCCGAATGATGGACGAATACAGTCAGGGCACAACATTCAATGACTGGATACCCCTCAATGGATCAGGTAAAGGCTTCTTCCGCGTGGTCATGGACGAACACGCCCATCCTGACGCTCGGGAAGTGTTTGGTGAAGACAAAGTGGATCATAGAATTCTCAACGCAGCCCTGGCCCTCAAAGCCCAATACCCTACTCGGCGGGTCATTCTGGTCTCCAAAGACATCAACCTGCGCATCAAGGCCAAAAGCCTTTTAATCGAAGCCGAAGATTTTGAAACCGGAAAAGTGCAGGACATTTCCCGGCTATACACTGGAAAAAGCGAGCTATTCTTACCTGATTCAAGGCTCATTGAGGCCATCTATACCCGGGGTTATATTGAAAAGGATGAATTACCCCCCGGAACTCCCACCTTTCCTAACCATTACTACCTTCTCACAAGCGAAAATAGCAGCGCGCTGGCCTACATGAACCCTGAAACCAACCGGGTGGAACGCGTGGAACGCAAAGAAGCATACGGCATACGCGCCCGCAATGTGGAGCAGGTATTTGCTCTCCATGCCCTCCTTAATCCCCAAGTTCGCCTGGTTACCCTGCAGGGTGTGGCCGGCACGGGAAAAACCCTTCTGGCCTTGGCCGCTGCCCTGGAAACCCGCCGTCAATATTGGCAAATATACCTGGCCCGTCCTATTGTGCCCCTCAGCAACAAGGACATAGGCTACCTGCCCGGCGACATCAAAAGCAAGCTCCACCCCTACATGGAACCCCTTTACGACAACTTAAAGTACATTCAGAGCCGCCACGGAGAAAACGATAAGGAAGCTAGAAAAATCAACGAACTGCTGGAAAACGAAAAGCTCGTGATACAACCGCTGGCTTACATCAGAGGCCGCAGCCTTAGTAATGTCTTTTTCATAGTGGACGAAGCCCAGAACCTCACTCCCCACGAAATAAAAACGATCATCACGCGGGCCGGCGAAGGCACCAAAGTGGTGTTCACAGGGGATATTTTTCAGATTGACACCCCTTACTTGGATACCGAGAGCAATGGCCTCAGCTATTTGATAGATAAGATCCACCATCACCCCTTGCACGCCCACATTACTCTGGAAAAGGGGGAACGCAGTGAGCTGGCCAACCTGGCCAATGAGTTGTTGTGAGCGGAATATTAAGAAAATATTAGCCTTAAGCAAAAAATTTTTTCTTCTTTTATCAGATTCAATCAATTATTTATAGTTTTAAATAGCTTTATATTCAAGAATCTCTAAAATACCCTTTTCCTTGACGTAATTGGAAAGTTCATCAGAGCAGAGTATTTTATCATACTGGCTTTTCACTTTTCCAAGTTTACAATCTTCTGTGATTAATTTTAAAAACTGACAAAAGTCTTGGTTTTCGCAGGCCAAACGGTTTACCGTATCCCAGTCAATTTCATGGTTTACCCTGGAAGGATATAAGATTTGCGATTCATGGATATTTTCCGGATTTAACAAAATAACACCAATACCAAATGCATTATTAAGACGCCTAACTTCGTCACGGAAAGAGGGATCCTCTTCAAAATTGAGCGTTACGAGGTATCCTTCATGGGCCCAACTGGAATTTGAAACAGCCTGAAAATATGATTGCCGAAGATTTCCGTAATCAAGGGAAACTTTTACCTCAAAAGAAAATAATTTAATTGAATTTACAGATAAGTATTTTTGAATTTCTAGAGTTTCTTCTCTAAAATCCTGAAAAGGAAAATAGACCCCCACCAAATCCGGATGGAGCCATTCATTTTGTCCCTTTGAGGCCCTGTGGGAATTCTCGTGATGAATAGTTTTTAAAAAAGCCCTAAAGTGGCTTTCTGCATAGGCATAGGCTACAACTAGTGGATGTAAATCTCTTTCCTGGAACCTCTTTTTTGACTTAGCTTCCTGGTAACCTTTTTCCCCACTTCGGCTTACTTTGTTAAAATCAAAATATTTTCTCAAGTAAAACCGAGCTGGTCTTTCACTCGTTTGAATAAAGGCAGAATTTTCGCCATTTCTTTTTATATCTGTATAGCACAGAGCGGCTATGGTATTCCAAGGCGTTTTACCTGTTGTGGTAAAATCTCCAATCGTGCCTAATTCATTCGCTTTCTCCCAAACTTCTTTTGGAGTGAGAGGGACCCCGGCTTTTTCTAAGGTCTTCAGAATAACATCCCTGAAAGTAGGCTTCTTAGGCATATTAATAATTCATTTTAAAAGCTTGCCTAAAAGCGTGTTCAAAGATATATTTTTAGCGTCACATATTTTAATTATTTAATCACCTTTTTACTAATCAGAATAGAAGGAATTTCCCTCGCGATTCTTACTTACTTATTCACCACACCGTTATTTAGCAGCGTGACCTAGGACAGATTATTCTTTCTACCATATTTTTATAACTGTAGGAACACTAAAATAATTCAATTATAATTTTTTGTTTTCAAAATGCTCTCTAAACTTTTCATCAACCTTATATCTGGCACTATACAAGAGCCAGGCATCCATGAGAACCAGGGCAGTGAGAGCTACTACGACCGGAACGGCCCGAGGCACCACGCAGGGGTCGTGCCTGCCTCGCCCTTCTACGTGGGTAGGTTCGCCTTTAAGATTCACGGTTTGTTGGGATTGTGCGATAGTAGCGGCAGGCTTGAACAAAACCCGGAATACCAGGGGCATACCGTTGGTGATACCGCCTTGGACACCGCCGGAGTGGTTAGTAAGGGTACGGATGGTATCCCCTTCACGGATAAAGGCATCGTTCAATTCAGAACCCGTTCGGGACAGTCCGTCAAAACCCACTCCAAAGTCCACACCGCGCACCGCATTCAAGGAAAACAACGCCTGCCCGATCAAAGCGGTGATTTTTCCGTAGAGAGGCTCACCTAACCCTGGCGGTAGTCCGGTAACCATGCAACGTACCGTTCCCCCGATGCTATCCCCTCGTTCCCGAACTTGCTCTACAAGGGAGGCCATGCGTGCTGAGATATCAGGATCGGGGCACCGCGTAGGAGAGGCGTAAATCATATCCTCAGGAGGGGGCTCCGGAGGACACGGATAATGAACACCACCGATATTTTCTGTCCAGGCGGCAAGAGTCACACCGCGGGCCTGGAGCCACTGCAAAGCTAGGGCACCTGCAGTTACCCGTACGGCGGTTTCCCTGGCCGAAGCGCGCCCCCCACCGGGTGCGGGGGGCTGCCCATATTTGGCCCAGTATGTATAATCAGCATGAGAAGGGCGAAATACTTGATTGAGCGTGTCATAATCTTGCGACCTTTGATCTCTGTTGCGAATGACGAAGGCAATCGGGGCACCGGTGGTGAGGCCCTGGCTCAAACCAGAAAGAAACTCGGGTTCATCGCTTTCTTGGCGTTCGGTGCCCAAAGGCGTACTGCCCGGCCTGCGTCGGGCGTTCCATAGCCGCACCTGCGCTAGATCGGGCCTAAAACCAGCAGGGAAACCATCCAACACACCGCCCACCACAGGACCGTGGGACTCACCAAATGTGGTGAGACGCAGAAGGTATCCCATGGTATTCATCGGCCGGAGTGCTTGGGCTTTTTGGGTAATTCCTGACGCCCGGTCTTTTTATTAAATCCATAGGGACAGTGGCGACAGCCACTCCGGCAACAATAGCCCCGTTTCAGATGGTAGGCTTCAGTAAAGATAATATAACCTTCAGGACTGAGGTAATAGTCTTCGGGTTGAAGTTCCTGACGGGGCATGATAGTAATTCACATGGCCGTTAACCCCGCAAGGTACTCGGCCAAATCCAGAAGCCGCGCCGAATACCCATATTCATTATCATACCAACCCACCACTTTGACCATATTATCCAGCACAGTAGTGAGCCCTGCATCATAAATACAGGAGTGCGGATTGCCAAGAATATCAGCCGAAACTAGGGGGTCTTCGCTGTACTGCAGAATGCCCTTGAGGCTCTTTTGGGACTCTTCTTTAAATATTTCATTGACTTGCGAGGCGGTGACAGGCTGGGATACAATAGCCGTCAGATCGGTGAGGGAACCATTGACAACCGGAACCCGTACGCCTGCGCCACCTAGGCGGCCCTTAAGATGAGGAAATATTTTATAAAGCGCTTTGGCAGCTCCTGTGGTAGTGGGCACAATGGATACAGCGGCTGCCCGAGCCCGGCGCAGATCGCTGTGCGGCGCATCCTGCAACCTTTGATCAGAGGTGTAGGCATGCACCGTAGTCACGAAGGCCTTTTCCAATCCGAAATGACGGTGCAGCACATCCAGTAAGGGAGCTGCCGAATTGGTCGTACAGGAGGCGTTGGACACAATAAGGTCAGAAGGGCTGATGATGGTGTGATTAATGCCCATGCAAACGGTGGGCGTCTCATCATCCTCGGTCGGGGCGGAGATGATCACCCGGTGGGCACCTCTCTCAAGGTGGGGTCGGGCTTTTTCAGCCGACCTGAAATGGCCCGTGCATTCAATCACGAAGTCCACCCCCACAGAATCCCATGGAATCTGGGAGGGATGCGTAGCGGAGAAAACAGTGACGGGCTCCTGCTCACCTACACGGAAGCTGTTGTTTCCGCTTAATTCGGCACGTGGCTCCAGCCTTCCAAACACCGAGTCAAAATTTAAAAGATGGACCAGCGTGGCGAGTGGAGCCTGGTCGTTCACAGCCACCACCTGAACCTGAGGCCTAAGCAGGGCCTGCCGGAATACACAGCGCCCTATGCGTCCAAAGCCATTGATTCCAATCCGTACCCTCTTCATTTCATCCACAAAAATCCTATTTTAAGTCATTCAAATGTCCCCAGAGGAAAAATTTTGTCCTTGAGAGAATCTCATACTTTTGCCTACCTTTACAACCTAAAAAATATATGAAAAAGTTATTGGGATTACCTATTATAGCAGTTGTTCTGGAACTTGTGGGGAATTTGACCCCCACCCAGGCTCAGAGCCACAAACCCCATCCGGGATGTGCGGTGAACATTCATGAATACCTCACAGATCCGGCTTTTGCTGAAGACTTCCAAAAATTTAATGCCTACGTGCGGAAACTGGCGGAAAATGCCGAAGAAAAAAGTTATGACCTGCGCATCATACCCGTGGTATTTCATATCGTTCATCAAGGGAGTCCCGTGGGCCAAAACGAAAATCTTTCCAATGCCCAGATTCAACAAATAGTTCAAACCCTTAATGAGGTGTTCTCCAAGCAAGCCGATAATATTAATACCCTACCCAAAAGATTTGACACAATTGCTGTAGACCCCAAAATTCAATTTCGTCTGGCGCGCAAAGACCCCCAGGGAAATTGCACCGATGGGATTCGCAGAGTATATGCCCCCACTAAAACTTCGGATGTTTACAGCGATGTTAACTATAAACGCTTCAGTTATTGGGACCGCTCTAAATATTTGAATATTTGGATTGTCAATAACATAGAGTCCCCTTTTGAGAATCAGGGACAAGGCATCATTCTGGGCTTCTGTAATTTTCCTGGTACAGGCTCCTCACTGGATGACGGATGCACGGTGGCTGCTGGTGCTGCTTTAACACAGGCCGTAGTAGCCCATGAAATTGGCCACCACCTCAACTTAATACACACCTGGGGGGACGAGGAATGCGGTGATGACCAGGTGGACGATACCCCCATCCAGAAAGATGTGATGTTCAGTTTACCCAATCCCTGCGATACGGACGTCGTAGAAGCCACGTGCTATGATACCAGTTGGGTGCTGGCTGGTGGCGATTCGGCCCTATACAAATACAAAATCCACATGCGGATTAAAGTGGGTGAGAATTATCAAAATATTATGAACTATGTGAGCAACTACAACTGTCCGAACATGTTCACCAAAGGCCAGGCAGACCGCATGCGGGCTGCCCTGGATTATTACCCATTCCGCAGAAATCTATGGCAAGAGGACAATCTTTTGCAGACGGGGGTGGCTGATGGCTTACCCTCCTGTAGCCCAGCACCAAAAGCCGAGTTCTGGGCAACGAAGAAATTTGTGTGTGTAGGAGAATCCGTTTCTTTCCGGGACGGTTCATTTAATGGCACTCCCAATTCCTGGCAATGGGAATTTCCAGGTGGTACCCCCTCCACAAGCACCCAGCAAAATCCCACGGGAATTAAGTACGCGGCACCGGGTATTTACCCCGTAAAGCTCACCGTATCCAATGCCAACGGCAGCGATGTGCGCACAAAGGAAGAGGTGGTGGTGGTGGGCTATCCGGAAACCAAAGTGCGTAGTTGGGGCTATTCGGAAGGTTTTGAGTACGGGGAGGATTTTGAACAGGGCCGCTGGACCACCTACACCGAGCCCGCAGGTATACCAGCCCGCTGGGAACATACATGTGCCACCTCGTACGGTGGGTTCTGTGCCCTGCGTATGAGCAACTTCTTCAACAATGTCCGTGGGCAAAAAGCTTATTTGATAAGTCCCTCCTATGATCTTAATGCCATTCAGCTCAATCCGGGTGAACAGTTGCGCCTGCGATTCCGCTATGCTTATGCGCTGAACCAGAGCCTTCCGTCCGGAGCCAACAGCAACTTTATGGACGCTCTTCGTATCTCCTATTCTAAAAATTGCGGCACCACCTGGCAACCTATCCGTACCATAACAAAATCAGAACTGGTCACAGCCGGTATTTATCCGCAGTTTTATACACCTACCGAAAAGGTGGACTGGTACCAGGCCGATATTTTAATTCCCAGTGCTGCAAAAGGCAATGATGTGCGCTTCATGTTTGAGTTCACAGCGGGTCTTTTTATAGGAAACAATCTGTACCTAGATGATATAGAAATAGTGGGTTCGCAGCATATTTCAGCACCGATCCTGGAAGTCCCGGGGTTGGCCCTCAGCTTACAACCTAATCCTGCCCTCGATCAGTCGCAGCTCATTATTGACAACATCACACCCATCCAAAAATTAAAAATAGATGTGCTGGATTTGAGTGGCCGGTTGATTAAATCCTATGCCAGGGAGTCTCTTCTGCCCGGGGCCCATGCCATCCAAATCAACAGGGAAGACGGTTTTGTTTCCGGTCTTTATATCCTAAAGGTCCAGGCTGACGGGGAGCGGGCCATACGGAGGTTGGTATTTCAATAACAGTCTGTTCTTAGCCAGATTGTGAAAAGCCCATTTTGCGGGCCTTTTCTTTTAGTCCCCTGCCTTCTACTTTAGCCAAAAATTGAGCAGTGGCCATACCTCATAGCCTCCTCAAGCCCCTCGCCGCCATTCTCCTACTGCTGGGCATATGCAGCTACTTCACCATGCCCGCCTTTCAGGGCAAGACGCTCCGGCAGTACGATATCCTTCAACACAAAGGGATGAGCAAGGAAATTGCCGATTACAAGGAGAAGGGAGAAACCATTTACTGGACCAACAGTATGTTTAGCGGAATGCCGGCCTACATGGTGTCCACCGAATACAACGATGGACCTATCCATGCGCTGAATTATCTGCTACGGATTATCCTTCCTCACCCTGCGGCCTTGGTTTTCCTTTTGTTATTAGGGTTTTTCATCATGTTGCTGGCGTTGGGGGTAGAACCATTTTTGGCCGTTGCTGGCGCTGTTGCTTATGGATTTTCCACCTATTTTATCATCGTCATCGGGGCCGGACACAATGCCAAAGCCCATGCCATGGCTTATCTGCCTCCTCTCTTTGCGGGGCTCCTGCTTTGCTACAGAGGAAAACTATGGACTGGCGCGGCCTTGTTCGCGTTGTTTTTTGCTCTGGAGCTTAAGGCCAACCACCCTCAGATGATTTATTATTTCGGCTTCGTGTTGGTGGCCGTTGTGGTGGGCGAAGCCATCAGAACCTTGAGAGAAAAGTCTTTCAATCGCTTCCTACTTGCCTCTTTGCTTCTTCTGGCTGGCGCCTGTTTAGGGGCTGGGGCTCATTACGCTTATTTAAAAACCACTTCCGAATATGGACGCTACACCATTAGAGGCGGATCGGAACTAAAATCCCACACGGAAAATAAAACTTCTGGCCTGGACCGGGACTACGTGACCCAGTGGTCTTACGGAATTGATGAAACTCTCACACTGCTCATTCCCAACTTCAAGGGGGGCGAGTCTACTCCCCTTTCCGCCTACAAAGAAGCTTTGCGCCACGTTCCGGCCACTCTGCGCGACAGTGTGGGATCCCTGAACGCTTACTGGGGTGATCAACCCTTCACGGCCGGTCCAGTATATGCGGGGGCATCCGTGATTTTGCTGTTCTTATTTTCTTTATGGGTTTTTCGTGAATCGTATAAATGGCCCCTTCTGTTCGTTCTAGTGCTCACAATAGCCCTGTCGTGGGGTAAAAATTTTACAACGCTTCCTATCGGTGTAATAGTTCTGGCCTTTTTCCAAATGGGTTTCTCGCTTTACGTAAAAGGGCAAAAATCCCTCTCCGACAGCCAGAAGATAACCTTACTGCGAAGCAATCTATTGGTAACGGCTCTTCTGCTGGCGCTTACCCTATTTGGCCCCTTAAAGTGGGGACCTTCCTTTCCCCTCACAGACTGGTTCCTGGACTATTTCCCGGCTTACAACAAGTTTCGCGCAGTGGCTTCCATCCTGGTAGTGGCCGAATTTATCCTTCCAACCATGGCTTTTCTGGGCCTAGCTCCCTTTGTATTACAGCCTGAGAAGTTTAAGGATGAGGCCCACTTAGCCGGCATCCCGCTTCGCTGGAATTATCTGCAGGTATTCCTGGTAACGGCCTCCCTCCTGGGCGCATTCACCATGGCTTTTGCCCTGATTCCTCAGCTTTTCACCTCATTCTATGCCAATGGCGAGGAGGAGCAGTTAAGTAGTCAACTTCAATCGTTCGGGCTCGGTGCCGCCCAGATCCGAGATTTTCTGGACCACCTTGGTTCTGCCCGAAGTGTGCTGTTAAAGCGCGATGCCTGGCGGAGCTTCTTGTTTGTGTTGCTAACAGGAGGGGTGGTATGGAGCATGGCCCAATTCAAGCTCAGGCCCGCAGTATCTGCGCTGCTTCTTATTGGGGTGGTAAGCTTGGATATGGTACCGATTAATTTTCGTTACCTCCCCAAGGAAAATTGGGTAGATAAGAAAAAGTACGAAAAGGAAGCCATCCCTTTAACAAAAGCTGATGAGGTAATCTTAAGAGACAGTAGTACCTATTATCGGGTGGCTAACATGGCTGTGAGTACATTTAATGATGCCACCACTTCCTATCGCCACAAATCTATTGGCGGTTACCATGGGGCCAAGCTGCGCCGTTATCAGGATGTAATAGAAAACATGTTAAGGACTGAATTAGATGCGCTGGAAAATGTGCTTACAAAAAAACCCTCCCTTGCCCAGGTGGATAGTGCCCTCGCCGCTTCCAAGGCGCTCAATATGCTCAATGTAAAGTACTTGATATACAGTCCTGAGGCGCCTCCTATTCCCAACCGTCATGCGATGGGCAATGCCTGGTTTGTGTCCAGAGTTCGGGCAGCCACCGATGCGGATGAAGAGCTGAAAGGCACAAAGGAGGCCAATGTGCGTACAACAGCCGTCTTGCCGGCTGAAACAGTAAAACAATTTAATATCCTAATGGAGGGACCTTCGGATTCATCGGCCCGTATCCGCCTTGTATCCTACCATCCTGAACGATTGGAATACGAAGTGTTTAGCACGTACGGAGGTTGCGCCGTGTTTTCCGAAATATATTATCCTCGGGAATGGCATGCCTTTGTTGATGGAAAAGAGGTGCCAATCCTGCGAGCAAACTACATATTGAGGGGTCTTCATCTAGAACCAGGGGCCCATCGAGTTGTATTTGAGTTTCGTTCTCAACTCCCTGAACGCTTGAAGGTGTCCACCGCTTTTTCTTATGTCTTGAGTGTCCTGGTTTTAGCTGGATTGGGAATGCCCATTCTCCAAAAACTAAAGCACCGGCGCAGCAGGACGGCACGATGAACGTGGGCCGCGCCGTCCTGATTACTTATTATTGGCCTCCGGCCTCAGGTCCCGGTGTTCATCGGTGGTTGCGGTTTAGTCGACATTGGCCACACGAGCGTTGGCCCCTTACGGTCTTCGTTCCTGAACGAGCCGCATATATTGAAACCGACCCTACTTTATGCAAGCTTGTCCCGGATGCTGTGAAGGTGCACAAGGTCCCCATCGTCGAGCCGGCTCAATTCATTTCCAATAAGCCGGGTGTGGCTTTTGCCGGGGAGAAGGGCACCGGCTTTAGACACGCTGTGATGGCTTGGATACGCGGCAATTTTTTCATACCTGACGCCCGGGTGTTTTGGGTGAAACCATTGGTGCGCCACGTCCACCGAGAATTAAAGGGCTCCTCACCCCTGATGCTCATCACCACGGGACCGCCTCATAGCGTTCACCTGGCGGGTTTACAGGTCAAAAGAAGGCTTCCAGAAATTTTCTGGATAGCAGACTTCCGAGACCCCTGGATGGAAGTGGATTACCTTCACCACTTGCGGCTCACATCCTGGGCGCGCTGGATCCATGCACGTCTGGAACGTAGCGTGCTCCAGGGGGCAGATGTGGTCACTACTGTGAGCCCTGGCCTTCAGCGCCTGCTAAAGGCTAAGACAACTTGTCCGGTAGTAGTGGTACCCAACGGTTTTGATCCAACTCTCCTACCCCCCGCACAGCCAAAATCAAATCCTTCGGAGTTTTCTATCCTGCACACGGGTACCCTACCCGCGGAGCGCAATGTCCCCGAACTGTGGGAAGCCCTCCAGCGCCTGCAATTTCCATTCACTGTTCATTTAGTGGGGCAGGTGGATACTTCTATTAGACAATCCATTCAGGCCTATGGTCTTCAGGGGAAAGTGCACGTCTTGCCTCCCGTGCCCCACGCCGAAGCGCTCCAGCGCCAGCGCCAGGCAGCCCTTCTGCTCGTCGTGGCCAATCGGACCGATACCAGCCAGGGCATCCTCACCGGCAAAGTGTTTGAATATTTAGCAAGCGGCCGACCTATCATCGCCTTCGGCCCTATGGAGGGCGACCTATGCCATTTAATACAGGAATTAAAAGCCGGTTGGTATATTCCTTTTGGTCGTCCGGATATAGCCCGGCAGGTCCTTGAGGAAGCCTACCATAGTTTCTGCGAAGGCCGGCTCTTAAGCCGTCCTCCTCATCTGGGCCCTTATGATTCAAGAAAACTAGCCTTAGAGTTTGAAAAGTTGTTTTATCAAAAAAATAAGCACAATTATCAATAAAAATTTTTCTCAATAACATTAAGCTCCAAAATATCAGGGCTGAAAAGTCCCATGGGCCCTTTCCATCAAATCCCTCCCTAAGGTTAAGATTTTCCCTAAGCAATTAGTAATTAAGAATGAAATTTTTATACCCAAGAACTTAATCTTAAAAATACTCCTTAAAAAGGCATTTTCAAAAAAATATTATTTTATTAAATTTAAGAATAGTAAAAAAGTTAATCTTAAATAAGTAATTTAAATTTATTAATTTATAATTTCCCCTAAGATAAAGGGGGATTTCACATTAAAAAAATCACTAACACAAATTTTTCGTAAAAGAGGAAAAATAGACCTTAAATTGTGGAAAGAGGATTATTATTGTTTCAAAATAACCTGGCGCATGGGGCGGTAGGGACTCCCTTTTTCCGTTATTTCGGCCAGGAACATTCCAGCAGGCAAATGGTGCAGCGATAGCTCAAAGGTTCCTGAGAAATGCCTGGTAACCCACAGACGACCTTCAACGCTAAATATTCGCACCGTATATTCCGATTCATCCTGCCCTACAAAGCGTAGATTATCCGTCACAGGATTCGGAAATATTTTCAGAAAAGACTGATCCTCTTCGGCATTGCTGATGTTATTAACATTGCTAATCCACTCCACACGCTTCACGGTATTGTCTGGATTGAGTTCTACGCCGGCGAACCGGAAGCGCCGGAACTTAGCAAAATATTCCACCGATCTCTGGGTGTTGAAGCCGGTCTTCACCCCCGGATCGTAGCCCAGGACGGCCACCATAAGAGTGTATAAATTCTCATCCACCAGCACCCAGTCGGCTGGATAATTCACTCCTAGGGCAGGGATGCTGATGGGCGCACCCAGCTTCACTTCCAGAGTATCTATGTTATCCTGGCGCACATAGGCCTTCAGCGTGAGAGTGCCAGAAGGGTGATCCGGAGTCAACACCTGCACAATCTCATTAAAATGGGCTTTCACGGTGGCCTGACGCTTCACGTGGGCACTGTCAATATCAACCGTTACGAGGGTTCCCAGAACATCATAGGTATTCAGAAAATCCACAGCCAACCAATTTTCAAAGGAATAAGAAGTATTAATCAGAGTGCCTAAGGTGCAGGGATAATTCATGAGGGTGTAAGGCGGGGTGAACTGGGCCACGAGTTGCGTGCCCTGAAGGTCTCCCGAGGTGCCCAAAATCTTCAGATTTGAGGAAGTGTTCTGAAGGAAAAAGTTCACATTCCCAGGGGAAGTATAGGCCACCGTGGCGCTGGGGAACAAGGCCCCTTCGGGAAATGCCGAAGGCAGAACAAAATTCAGTGTGAACTGGTCGGTGACAGTCTGCGTATTTAGTTTTAAAGTATCCACTACGCCTGGTATTCCTGGCAGGGTATCGGCCGTGAGGTTGGAAGGAGTTCCGCATACTTTGAATTCTGCAAAATCTCCTGGTTGAGCAAAATCATCTGCAGTAAGGATTACCGTTTGGGCGCTTGCAAATGCAGTAGACAAGCTCAATATAAAGCCGATGAACGATGTTGGAGAAAATCTTTTCATACTCTGCAAATTTCTGTCGCAACAAAAATATTTGATGTAGGCCCGATTGAAGGTTTTCAATGCCCCACCGAAGCCAGGTAGCGCTCCGCTTCCAGAGCAGCCATACACCCGGTACCTGCAGCTGTGACGGCCTGCCTGTATACCTTATCCTGGGCATCCCCCGCTACAAAGACTCCCGGAACGTCAGTGGCCGTAGAATCAGGCTTGGTCACCACGTAGCCATTGTCGTCCAAGCGTAGCCAAGGTTTCAAAAAGTCCGTATTGGGTTTATGCCCTATGGCCACAAAAAAGCCTTTCACGGGAATTACGCTTTCCTGGTTTATGTCCTTATGAATGACACGGACTCCTTCCACGCTGTCCTGTCCCAATATCTCCAGCGTCTCAGTATTCATGTAAATTTTAATGTTGGGGGTGTTGCGTACGCGCTGTTCCATGATTTTGCTGGCGCGGAATTTATGACTGCGGACCAGCATATGCACAGTGGTGCATAATTTGGAAAGATAATGTGCCTCTTCACAGGCCGTATCACCACCTCCCACAACGGCCACTTCCTGTCCGCGGAAAAAGAATCCGTCGCACACGGCGCAGGCAGAAACACCTTTGCCATTAAGGCGCTGCTCGCTTTCTAATCCGAGCCACTTGGCCGAAGCGCCCGTACACACAATAACGGTACGGGTTTCAATCGTCCGGCCTTGATCGGTCTTGATTAGATGACAATTAGGATTAGAAAAATCAACCTCTGTGACGCTCTCATACAGGATACGAGTACCAAACCGCTCAGCCTGTTTGCGAAACAAATCCATCAATTCGGGTCCCATAATACCCTCTGGAAATCCCGGAAAGTTCTCCACTTCATTGGTAATCATGAGCTGGCCTCCAGGTTGGGGACCAGCCAGCAACAACGGATGAAGCGCAGCCCGGGAAGCGTAAATGGCTGCGGTATAACCGGCCGGGCCGGCACCGATGATCACACATTGCTCAAGCTTCCGTTCTGTGAATTCCATGGATTATAGGGGATTTTGTTTTATTGGGTGCAAAGGAAAGTATTTGCATCCACTCCTTAAAGAAACTGGAGTCACGTACCCATTTCTGGAAAGAGCATTGTCCCGTCGCAAATTCCATGAACTTGGGTCCCCTTTTATGATATGGAAAAACTTATCTTCTGCCCGAGCGTTTTACCTTTGCTTTGTATATGGGTCTTTGGGAAAAAATTCTGCATTACCTCAACCCGGCCACCATGTTCCGCAAACCTGAGAAAAAACTTAGTCTCAATCTGCGCTTCATGCATGGCATCAATAGGATCAGCATTTTCATGTTTTTAATAGGACTGGTGGTGCTGGCCGTTAAATATTTGCGCGGCTAAGTTGCCAGCAAATCCCCTTTTCGTGGTACGCTCGGGCTGTTCGCGCGCATCTTAAATTTGTACTCCCTTATGCCTATCTATCATAAGCTGGGTCAGATTCCTGCCAAACGGCACACACAGTTTCGGAAGCCCGATGGTTCATTGTACTATGAACAGTTATTCGGGACCATTGGGTTTGTGGGTATGAGCAGTTTGCTGTATCATGTCCACCGTCCCACACGCATTCATGAGATTCTTGAATCAATCGAATGGAAGCCTCAGGTGGCGGTAGAGAAAAACATAGCACCCCGGCGCCTTTTGGGCTTCAGGGTGGAACCTCAGGACGATTACCTACAAGCGCGCCGGTATGTCTTAGTGAACCGCGATATTTATATCGCCCTGGCGGCACCCCGCCGAGGTTTTAAAGATTATTTTTATAAAAACGCCGACGCCGATGAGTTAATTTTTATTCATAAAGGTCGGGGTGCTCTTCGTTCTTTTATGGGCCGTATAGACTTTGAACCCGGGGATTATCTGGTGGTGCCGCGGGGTATGATTTACCAAATGCACTTTGAAACCGAAGATAACCGGTTGCTCATCGTGGAATCTTTCCATCCCATATACACTCCCAAGCGGTATCGCAACAACTTTGGCCAATTGCTGGAGCACAGCCCTTTCTGCGAAAGGGATTACAAGCTCCCGCATAGCCTGGAAACTTACGACGAAAGAGGGCAGTTCCTCATCAAGGTAAAGAAACAGGACACTTTGCATCATGTGGTTTATCAGACCCATCCCTTTGATGTGGTCGGATGGGATGGTTACAATTATCCTTGGGGATTCAGTATTTACAACTTTGAACCCATTGTGGGCCGGGTGCATCAGCCTCCGCCCGTACACCAAACTTTTGAAACTGATGCTTTTGTGGTGTGCTCATTTTGTCCGCGGCTTTACGACTGGCATCCCAAGGCCATCCCCGCCCCCTACAACCACAGCAATATTGACAGCGACGAAGTGCTCTACTACGTGGATGGAGATTTCATGAGCCGTAACGACGTGGAGCAGGGCATGATCACCCTCCACCCAGCCGGCATACCGCATGGCCCCCAGCCTGGTGCCATAGAGCGCAGCATCGGAAAGAAAGAAACCAACGAACTGGCCGTGATGATCGACACCTTTAAGCCCCTCATGGTGACCACGGATGCCATAGCCATTGAAGACCCCAACTACAAATATTCCTGGCAGGAATAATGTATTCACGTTAAACTGAAAAAACCTCCCTCCCATGGAAACACTCACCGATCCATTCAGCTTTAAAACCTACAAAAAAATTGTGCCCGAAGCCGAAGACTTTCTTCCCCTACTGGGCACCGATTATGTGGAACTTTATGTGGGCGATGCCAAAAAGGCCGCTTACTACTTCAAAACGGCTTTTGGGTTCCAGGACCTGGCTTATGCCGGCCTGGAGACGGGGATCAAGGATCGCGTCAGCTATGCTTTGATTCAGAATAAAATCCGTCTGGTGCTCACGGCGGCCTTGACACCTGAAAACCCAATTTGGGATCACGTCCGTTTGCATGGCGACGGCGTCCGCGTCATTGCCCTTACAGTGGAAGACGCCCGCAAAGCCTTTGAAGAAACCACCTCCCGCGGCGCCCGTCCCTTCATGGAACCCACCGTGGAAGAAGACTCCTGGGGTCAGGTGGTGCGCTCTGGTATCCACACCTATGGGGATACGGTTCACATTTTCGTGGAACGCAAAAATTACCGGGGGGCCTTTCTACCCGGATACCAGCCATGGGACAGCGGATACCATCCCACCCCCACAGGCCTTCAATACGTGGACCACATGGTGGGTAACGTCGGTTGGGGCGAAATGAACACCTGGGCTGACTTCTACAAAAAAGTCATGGGCTTTGCCCAACTCATCTCCTTTGACGACAAAGACATCAGCACCGAATACACGGCCCTGATGAGCAAGGTGATGAGCAACGGGAGTGGCTGGATCAAGTTTCCCATCAACGAGCCGGCCGAAGGCCGCAAAAAATCCCAGGTGGAGGAATATCTGGACTTTTATCACGGCCCCGGATGCCAACACTTGGCCTTGGCTACCAACGACATCATTCACACAGTTTCCGAATTGCGAGCCCGGGGAGTGGAGTTTCTGGAAGTTCCGGACGCCTACTACGATTCCCTCTTTGAACGCGTGGGGACCATTGACGAAGATACCGAAACGCTTAAGCGCCTACGCGTTCTGGTGGATCGCGACGATCAGGGATACCTGCTCCAGCTTTTCACTAAGCCTGTGGTGGACAGGCCCACACTATTTATTGAAATCATCCAGCGCAAAGGAGCCACATCTTTTGGAAAGGGTAACTTCAAAGCCCTTTTTGAGGCCATAGAGCGCGAACAGGCTCGTCGTGGCACGCTCTGATTGGCTCTTTGGCAGCTCGTTACTTTAAATCAAGAGCCGTTAAAAATCCATGAGACTTTTACCTCCCCCTCAGTTCCCCGGGGTAGGAATAAGTACATCCCCTTGAAAGCTCCTAAATTTTGAGTCCCGAGCATTGCTCACTTGCCTTTGAGGAAAGAAGCGTTCATAACAATTTTGGATAGGATGGAGCATCCTCTGTCAAGGCCCATGACCAACCTCCTGTCTATTTCCTTTAAAACTTTGGCTAAAAAAAATTATTCTCACTATTTCACGAGAGGATTTTTTGTCGGCCCTTAAAGCGGGATAAAAAGTGTTTAAGCCCTCTCAGTCCTGTTTATTCTACCCAGAACTTACCGGTTAACCGTTTATACCCCGGCACATCTACATGGTACACATATAATCCCCGCCGCAGGCCCCGTACATCCACTACGGCCTGGCCTCCGGTGTACTGACCGGCTGCAATGACTTTACCTACCAGGTCAGTGATGGTGACATTGAAGCGCTGCACATCCACGGCAGGCGTAATGATGAACCGCTCCCGGGCTGGATTGGGATAGGCTTTCACCTGGAGCACCGGTAAGTCAGAAAGCGACACACCATAGGTATACCCATTGATGTGCACAGATACAGAGTTTGTGGGGTTACCTGGCTCAAAGAAAGTATATGTAATGCTCCAATTGCCGCCGGTAGTATCGGCCTGGATGTAATAAATGAACGTCAGATTCTGCTGGCCAGAACTTAAAAATTCCGGATATGTGGAGACGTCCGTATGGGGAGGGTAGCAGTTGGTACCCCAACAGAAATAATTAATATAGCCTGCAGGCATATTAACATTCTCTCTTTTCACCATCACCTCGGCATCGGGCCCGGCATTTAGTACCTTGATATCGGCAAAATGGGAAAGTTGACTTGGAAAAATGAATTTATTGAGTGTAGTGCCTGTGATATCCTGATTGCTGTAGTTGAGCAGCCTCAGAGTAGGCGACTGGCCCACCAGAGGCAACCCTATCAAAAAGCTTGCAATTATTCCATAAAATTTTTTCATTTTCTATACTCTATTATTGAACGATCGTAAGGCTGGAATTTTTTTCCAGTGTGCCTGAGCGGATCACGTAAAAGTACACACCCGGCTGCAGGCGCGTTCCTCCTTTGTTTTTACCTTCAAAGGGTGTACCATTTTGAGTGTAGCGGTACACCAGATTACCCCAGCGGTTGAAGATCAGCACTTCATATTCGGTGCATTGTTCAAAGTTGGGATCTATGAGAAGACGGTCGTTCAGCCCGTCGCCGTTTGGGGTGATAATGTTGGGAAGTTGCACCTGCGAGAGGGGAACGCTCTTGATGACGTCTACATTCTGACTCGTGGAGCTCTGACATCCGAAGGCGTTGGTGGCCGTCAGGGTAATGGTGTAGGTACCTGCTTGCTCGTAGGTATGTTGGTAAATAGTTTCTGTGGCACTGCTTTGATCGCCGAAATCCCACATATAGGAAAGGTCATTCTGGGGATCTGTGACGGACACATCCACCACGTGAAAGCATTGGGGTTGGACGGTGAATGCGACCGGTGGATTTGGATATACCTGCACCGTATCGTAGGCTTGGCTTATGCATCCCTTGTCCGAGGTCACTGTGAGGGTCACGGGATAGGAGCCAGGACCGGGATAAGTATAAGAGGGCGATGGCTGGGTGGAGCCTGTTCCGCCCGCGCCGAAGTCCCACTGGTAGTTTAAGGTCCCTCCAGGAGTCATAGAGCTCTGATTGTTAAAGTTTAAAGCTGTTCCATCACACACGTTTGCAGCAGAAAAAGCTGCCACGGGCACGGGATTCACCGTGTAGGTGACGGCCTGAATGTCCTTACATCCATCGCTGTTGGTTACCATGGCTTGGACGGTATAAGTGCCTGGAGTGGAAGTATTTACGGACTGCGTAAAGCCCCCGTTTGTTATCTCAAAGATATTGTTATTGTCCATATCCCAATCCACAGCAGTCACAGAACCCGGGCTCGGTGTGGTAGACCCGGAGGCGTCCAAGGTCAGGACCTGGCCTGCGCATACTTCGGGGGGCGAAGCCTGCAGGGAGGCCACCGGATTTGGTAACACCGTCAGAGTAATAGAACCGATACCTATACAGCCGTTGGCATCGGTGCCTATAACATCGTAGGTTGTATTATTCACGATAGCCACCTGGATGGAACTGCCCTGCAGGGCACCGGGATTCCAAGTATAATCCTGAGCACCTGAGGCTGAAAGAGTAACCGCCGTACCGCTGCACACCTCTGTACCCGGAGAGGCGCTCAAGGAAAGCGTTACGGGGGGAGGCTCGTTGATGGTCACGGTGGCGCTCACGGTATCACACAGCAGATTATCAGCCACGTACACAGTGTAAGTGGCGGGCCCCAGGCCCGACACCGTAGGGGTAGTCTGGCCCCCGGGTAACCATAAATAAAGGTATCCGCCGGGGCCGCCGGATGGCACCGCCGTAGCCGACCCATCATTGGCACCGAAGCAACTGACATGCTGCACATTAGTAATGCTAACAGCCAGCGGTGCAGGCTGACTGATAGTACCCTGGGCACTGGCCGTACAACCGTTCGCATCCGTGACCAACACGTTGTAAGTGCCTGCAGGTAGGTTGCTGTGACTGGGTCCCATGAGGGCTCCGTTATTCCAGGAGTACGTGTAGTTAGGTGTACCGCCCTGGGCTGTCGCCTGAATGGACCCCGTGTTGGTGCCATGGCAGGAAGCGTTCTGGGCATTGACCGAGACAGTCAGTTGGGACGGTTGGGTAATCTGGATGGAAACCCCGTTCTGGCAACCATTACCATCGGTGACCATCACACTGTAGGTACCGGCGCCTAAACCTGTGGCAGTGGCCGCATTCTGAGGAGGAGTGGTGTTCCACGAGTAGGAGTAGGAGCCCACGCCACCCGAAGCCACTGCGGTAGCCGTACCATTAGAGAGGCCAAAGCAGCTGACGTGGCTGATGTTGGTGATAGCCACCTGCAGAGGGGACGGCTGCATGATCTGGACAGTGGCGCTGGCCTGGCAACCATTGGCATCCGTGGCCGTCACGGTATAGGTGCCCTGCGAAAGATTGGTGGCTGTAGCTGTGGTCTGGACGGGAGTGGTATTCCAGGTGTATCCAATCTGTCCC
>JANWWQ010000019.1 GCA_025055635.1 Flavobacteriales bacterium | reverse complement strand
TGAAAATCCAGGAACTGTGAATGCTGAGCCAAACCTTGGAAAGCAAAAAGTTGTTGAAAATCAATTAGATAGTCTGCCTATAATGAGCCGACTTTGGATTAAAGGAGGAGATTTCGATTAAGAACGCTTCCGCTACGCCTTCGGTCTGTTCTCAATAAAATCAAAAAGAAATATTTCAATGTTAATTAAACACTTCACTTTGTATCCACATTGGGAATAATACAATAAAATAATTTTAGTTAATAAAGCCAGAAAATACCGCCAAGATCTTTCAGTATTTAGGCGACCAATGGGTCTAGTTTTGCAACGAATACTAAGTAAAAAGTCCCTTTTCGGTGGCAAGGAGAGCTAAATTTTAATGGATAGGTTCTCTATTCAACACACCCGCTTTTTCTCACTTGGGCCAGCGATAACGAAGTATCTAGGTGACCGGCCAGCTCCCAGAGATAGGCCCAAAGCAATGCGATGTCATCGGCTTCCAGAGAGGGAAAAGGCGGCATAGGCTGGTATCCAAATTGGGCCCTCCCCCGCACACCGTACCGTATGATACAGGGAAGGCTGTCACCCAGTTGCGCTAGACGCACGGGGTCGTTCAGAGGGGGCACGAGGCGGCTCAAACCCTCGCCCTTGGTTCCGTGGCAGGAAGCGCATTGATCGGAATAAATCTGGCTTCCCGTTTTATTAGCTGGCTTGAAGCGACATCCATGGAGAGCGGCAATCCCGCAAACAACCAGGATGAATCCAGCGTATCTCATGGAAGGGTTGATTCGTTAAGAAGCCTGCGGATGTCTTTGATAAGTCTATCGGTGTCTTCCTCTTGGGTGCCGTCATAATAGCCGCGAATACGGCCTTGAGGGTCCATCAAGACCAAGGAGCCGCTGTGCACAATGCCGCCTGGCGCCCCTGCATCCCTCGCCACCCTAAGAGCATATATATCTGCCAAGGCATAGATGGTGTCGCGGGGGCCGGTAACCAAATGCCATTTTCCCTGACCGTCACCCCCTAGGTGATCCACATAGCTGCGCAGGACGGAAGGGCTGTCGTGATCCGGATCAATAGTATGGCTTAAGAGCAAAAAGTTCGGTTCCCGGGCGAACGTGTCGCGCAGGCGTGCCATTTGAGCCGACATCCGAGGGCAAATAGTGGGGCAGGAAGTGAAAAAGAAATCAACCACCCACACTTTTCCGTCGAAGAGGCCGCGCGTCACAGGTATGCTGTCCTGGTTGAGAAGCGTAAAATGTGTTGGCGCATAGCCAAGAACCGGAAGAGGGGCCGGAGAATTGGTTTGAGGTGATGAACCCTGGGGGGATTTGCAGGTAAGAAAACTTAAAAACAATAAAAAATAGGAGAATTTGTACATTTCAAAGGCTTCAAAGCTTATTTAGAAAAGCCTGGGCAGAATCTATAGCTTCTTGGATTGCTTGCCGTACTCCTAAAATTTTTTGTTTTTCTTCATTTAGGTATTTCATAAGTTCCATATGGTCATAAAGACCTGCACCCCCATTGTAATTGTGCATCCAATGCATCATGGAATCATCAGCACTGCGTAGCATTAAAATTAGCTGACGGGCCTTGTGACGAAGCAGAGTGTCCGTCAGGGGCAGTGTGTCCAGGCTATCCAGCACAGCTTGAATTTTTTTTCGCAGTCGGTATAGATCTTCGGTGCGGGGCATAACCTCGTCGTGGATGCTCATCACTTCTCTCCGCAGTTGTTCCTCCTTTTCCCTTTTACTGGGACCACAGGCCCATGGTATGAAAAAAATCACGACAAGAAGACTCCGAAAAGAATTCATTGCATTTTTTTGGCTTAAAATACACAAACCAAATACTTGTCTTTGCCAATAATGTGCCGAAAAAGTAAGCAGGACATAATAGGGGTGTATTTTTGTTGCGGTGCGTTATTTACTGCAATATTTTAACTGGTGGAAAAAGGCTACGCGTCGCCCTAATGTCCGCGACGAACGACTCCGGAATTTTATCTATGAGATTTTGCCGGCACCCGTGCCAGAGAACATCCAGAAAATAATACAAAAGGCCCGTCTGCATTATGCCAGTAAAACACGGGAATTTCCCTCTTCGGTTGAATTCGGGGCTGGTAGTCGGTGGGCGTTGGGACGGCGCAGTATAGCTTCGATTGCCAGAAAAACCGCAATTCCAGAACGGCGCGGGAGAATTTTGTATAATACTGTCCGATGGCTTCAGCCTTCCCGGGTTTTAGAACTTGGAACTGGATTGGGGATCAGTACTTTATACATAGCTCTGGCAGCCCCCGAGGCTCGTATCCTCACGATGGATGGCCATCCGGACCTGATATCATGGGCGCGAAATACTTTTACTTCTTTGGGTATAAAAAACGTGGAGGTGCTCCAGGCCAGCTTTGATGAAGGACTGCCCGATGCTTTGGATGACCTGGGTGGGGTGGACTTTGCCTGGATTGACGGCGACCATCAATACCTTTCCACAATACGAAATGTGGATATGATATTATCAAAAAGTAAGCCTCCAGTTGTCTTGGGTATTGATGATATCCGTTGGTCCGGGGAAATGACTGCCGCTTGGTACCAACTGTGTAGTAATCCTTATCTCCGATTGAATCTGGATTTCTTTTATATGGGTTTGTGCTTTTGTATCAACTACCCGATTCACGAAACTTTATGCCTACAGTTGTAGCACCGTTAATCTTTACTGAAAATATACAAAAAAGTTATTGGATGGGCAGGATGGAAATTCGCGTCCTGCACGGCATAGACCTCACCATATACCGGGGCGAATATGTAGCCTTGATGGGGCCAAGCGGATCTGGAAAGTCCACGTTGATGAATATCCTGGGTTGCCTGGACACGCCCACGGCCGGACGCTATTTGCTCAATGGTCGCGATGTAGGATCCTTAAACGAAAGGGAATTAGCCCGGGTCCGTAACCAGGAAATAGGATTTGTATTTCAGACATTCAACCTGCTGCCCAGATACAACGCCTTGGAAAATGTAGTCTTGCCGCTGGTATACGCTGGTGTGAGATATCGGGATCGGCGGCGAAGAGCCCAGGAGGTTTTAGACCAGGTGGGACTTTCCGACAGGTTGAAGCATAAACCCAGCGAACTGTCGGGTGGACAACGCCAAAGGGTTGCCATCGCCCGGGCTTTGGTAAACAATCCCTCTCTCCTTCTCGCCGATGAGCCAACAGGCAACTTGGATTCTGTAACTTCCCAGGAAATTCTGACTTTATTTGACCAGCTACATCAGAAAGGAAAAACTATTGTCATCGTAACTCACGAGGAAGACGTGGCCAATCATGCCCGACGTATCATTCGCCTTCGTGATGGTCGTATTGAAAGCGACATTAGGCGCAATTAGCTATTGATAAGCAGCCAAGAGTTCTTAATTCCCTAAATTTGTGGATCTTAACACAGACCACTATGGATAAATTCACATTTCTGGGTAACGCAGACCCAGCAGTTGTAGAAGATTTGTACGAAAAATTTTTGAAAGGGGACCAAGCCGTTGACCCTCAATGGCGGCATTTTTTTGAGGGCTTCGAGTTTGCGCGCACCCATTTTCCAGAACTCCCTGAGGACGGCAAAAAGGAAGCCACCGACGGACAGTACCTTTATCCGGACGAATTTAAAGTAATAAATCTCATAAATGCTTATAGGGCCCGAGGCCATTTGTTTACCAAAACCAACCCGGTGCGTACGCGCCGTAAGTGGGGGCCTCCTCTCAATATTGAATACTTCGGCCTGACCGAAGCCGATCTTGACCGCCCTTTTGAGGCGGGCGTAGAAATTGGTCTGGGACGGGCACCCTTACGGCAAATCGTGGAGGCCCTAGAGCAAATCTACTGCAAAAGTGTCGGGTATGAATTCCTTTACATGCGCAGCCCCGATCAGATTGATTTTATTAAAAGCAGGATAGATCCCCTTCGGGGCCAATGGAATTTTAGTCGGGAGAAAAAGCTGGAAATTTTAGATCAGCTTACCCGGGCGGTTGTTTTTGAGAAGTTTCTAGGAAAAAAGTTTGTGGGACAAAAGCGCTTTTCCCTGGAGGGAGGAGAATCGCTGATTCCGGCTCTGAAGGCGCTGGTGAAAACCGGCACCGGTTTAGGCGTGAGGGCTTTTTTCATCGGAATGGCCCATCGCGGAAGGCTTAACGTACTCCATAATATCATGGGCAAACCTGCCGTGGATATCTTCGTGGAATTTGAAGGACGGGAGTACGAAGACACTCGCTACGATGGAGATGTGAAGTACCATCTGGGCTATAATGCTGTAGTCCAGGTAGATGGTGTAGACGTAGAAATGCATCTGCTCCCCAATCCTTCTCATCTGGAATCCGTAGGTCCCTTGGTGGCTGGGCTGGCCCGCACTATGGCCGATCACCGATTTGGTTCAGATCTCAATGCCATTTGCCCAATTCTTATCCATGGCGATGCTGCCATTGCTGGGCAGGGAGTAGTGTATGAACTCGTGCAGATGCAGCACCTGGATGCCTATAAAGTGGGGGGCACTGTCCACATTGTAATCAATAATCAAGTGGGCTTCACTACCAATTATACTGAAGCCCGTTCTTCTATTTATTGTACGGACGTTGGCAAGGTAACCCTTTCCCCGGTATTCCATGTGAACGGGGACGACCCCGAAGCTGTGGTGCACGCCGTAGAATTGGCTATGGAATTCCGGCAAAAATTTCACAAAGATGTCTTTATTGATCTGCTGTGTTACCGAAAATACGGGCATAACGAAGGGGACGAGCCGCGCTTTACCCAGCCGATTCTATATAAGATCATTGACAGCCATCCTGACCCGCGAACCATCTATTTGAAAAAATTGGCCGAGGAAGGAATAGATGTACAGGCTGAGGCCGAGGCCCAGGAAAAAATCTTTGTGGAACAGCTTGAAGCAGCCCTTGAGCAGGCCCGCGGGGTGCAGAAAACCCGTTTGCGTCCCTTTTTACACAGCATTTGGCAGCGCTTCCGCACCGCCGAGGAGGCCGACTTTGAGGAATCTCCCTTCACCGGTTACGATTTGGATAAATTGAACCGCTTGGCAATTCAGATCAATACACTGCCGGAGGATATGCACTTTTTGCGCAAGATTAAGCGCATTTTTGAAGACCGTATTCAGGCATGGGGCCAAGGTAAAGCCGACTGGGCGATGGGCGAGTTGCTGGCTTACGCCACTCTACTCACAGAGGGATATACTGTGCGCTTAGTAGGACAGGATACAGTCCGCGGCACTTTTTCCCACCGCCATGCCATCGTGAAAACGGAAGACTCTGAAGCCGAATACTGCCCCCTGCATCACCTGCCTGATGCGCGTGCGCCCTTTTACATTTATAACTCCCATCTCAGCGAGTACGCTGCCATGGGGTTTGAATATGGCTACGCTTTGGGAACTCCCGAGGGGCTGACACTCTGGGAAGCACAATTTGGTGACTTTTCTAACGGTGCCCAAATTGTGATCGATCAGTATATCTCTGCCGCTGAAGACAAGTGGCAAAGCCAAAATGGTTTAGTGTTGCTTTTACCCCATGGATACGAAGGCATGGGGGCCGAGCACAGCAGTGCCCGTTTAGAACGTTTTCTACTTCTCTGTGCGGAGCTGAATATCCAGGTAGTGGTACCCACAACGCCCGCCAATATGTTTCATGTATTGCGCCGACAAATCCATCGGCCTTTCCGTAAGCCTCTGGTGGCGCTCACCCCTAAGTCGCTGCTACGACATCCCTTGTGCCTTTCTACGCCTCAGGATTTGGCCGAGGGACGTTTCATGGAGGTTATCGGGGACGATTTCGTCAGTACAGGGCAAACCACAAGGGTGATCTTTTGTTCCGGAAAGGTGTACTATGATCTCCTGGAAGAGAGGGAAAAGCGTCAGGCAATGAATACAGCTTTAGTGCGCATTGAGCAACTCTATCCCTTTCCTTTGGAACAAGTAGTAGATATAAGGGATGCATTTCCCCAAGCCACCGACTGGCTATGGGTCCAAGAAGAGCCTTACAATATGGGAGCCCGCTTTTATATCATGGAACAATTCAGGCATCCGGCGCTGCGGGATGTGCCGCTACGTTGTGTGAGCCGACCCGCCAGTGCTAGCCCTGCCACAGGCAGCCCAGAACGTTCTGAGATAGAACGCCAGCAAATTTTGCGTCAGGCTTTTGAACCGTTAAGTAATTTGGAATATTAAATGGCCTCATAAACAATAATTTCCTTAATGAACAAAAGCCTTTCTTTTAACTGTTTCAAAGCCCCTTAATGATTTTTATCTTAATCTTATTCACACCGAAAGGCCCCAAAAATCTGCCATACGATAAATGCCTGCTGCGGCTAACCATGCTGACATCATAAATATAACAAATTGAATAAGGGGCCAACGCCAGGACCGTGTTTCCTGATGTACGGTGGCCACAGTGCTGAGGCATTGCAGGGCAATAGCGTAAAACACCAGGAGTGCCAGGCAGGTAGCAGGGGAGAAAATCCGGCGTCCATCGGCACTTTGCAAAGAGGACAAATGGGAGCGTAATGGCTGCCCAGGTGGGGGAGGAAATAAAGTGGCCACAGTGCCCGCAAACACCTCACGGGCTGCAAAACTTGAAACCAACGCAATACCAATGCGCCAATCCCCCCCGATGGGACGAATAGCTGGTTCTAAAAGTCTACCGGCGTAACCAGCCCAGGACTCTTTAAGACGTTGGGCCGGGTCGGCACTTGGCTTAGGTCCGATGCCCAAATCCCCTGGCCCAAAGTGCATCATGACCCATAAAATCACGGACAGAAAAAGGATAATCCTGCCGGCTCCCAATACAAAAGCTTTCAATCCTACCCATGTTTTAGATAATACCACCAAGGGCAACGGCCTCTGAAGGTGAGGTAAGCTCATTATCAGGTAATCTTTCCCGCCCTGAGGAATCATGCGGCTGAAAAGCCACGCGGCCCCTACGGCGAGACAGAAGCCCAATAAATACATAATCATAAGGGCCAGTCCCCGCACATCTAGGCCGACTACTTTACTGTCCGGTAAGAGAAGTCCAAGCAGAAGTGTGTATACCGGCAACCTTGCAGAACAGCTCATTAAAGGGATAACCAGGATGGTAATAAGCCGTTGCCTTGGATTGGGAATAGAACGAGTGGCGAGTATGGATGGAACAGCACAGGCTGCACCGCCGAGCAAGGGCACTACCGAGCGACCACTTAATCCAAACCGTCGCATTAGCCTATCCATCAGGGCAACTGCCCTTGCCATATACCCACTTTCTTCCATCAGGGCCAGAAAAAAAAGTAGAAAAGCTATCTGGGGTACAAATACCAAAATGCCCGAGAGACCTTGTACCACCCCATCTGCCAGAAGGTGGGTAAGAGGGCCGGGTGGCAAAACAGTATGGAGGGCGGCAGATAGCCGTGAAAAAAGCCATTCAATGCCCCGCATGGGCCAGTTAGTCCAACTAAATATGGCCTGAAAAATCAGGAAAAGAAAACCAAAAAAGATCAATGTGCCCCAGAAAGGATGCAAAAACACTTTGTCTTTGGGATTGATGGGCGAAGAGAACGGGGATGTTTTCTGAGGAAAGATTTCATTGGCTGCATCTCGCACGCGCCTATACAAAGCCGTACTTCGGGCAATCCGAGTGTCAGGAGACTCTTGCAAAGTGGCTTGCAGCAGAGGATGCCGAAAGGGTTCGTGGGACTTTGCCTCCAAAATGCTAGCCAGAGCATTTCGGATTGTGCGTAAATGGACATGATTGCGGGGGTTATGAAAGCAGTACCTTAAGTGGGGTCCAAATAGACGAACAAAGGCCTTCTCATTAAAGCTGATACCTTCTTTTTCAGCTACATCCCAG
Organism: Flavobacteriales bacterium; assembly: GCA_025055635.1. Lineage (GTDB taxonomy): Bacteria > Bacteroidota > Bacteroidia > CAIKAF01 > CAIKAF01 > JANWWQ01. The sequence goes on along the minus strand of JANWWQ010000019.1, from coordinate 23,567 downwards.
AAATTGAACACCACCAAATCAATGTGAATGTATTCTTGCAAATGGAGAAGAAGGTGGACGGTGCGATGGGGAGTAGTGGGGTCTGCCACAAAAACGACACACTGTGGGCCTGGCAGACTTAGAGCATGGCGGAGGCATTGAACAGCTTCCCGCTCGTCGGGCGTGTCGGGATATAGGCTATAAATGCCTGGTAAGTCCAGGCATTCAGCCTCCAGACAATGACCTGATGATTTCTGCCACCGTATACGTCCCCGACTCACCGAAGTCGTGACCCCTGGAAAGTTGGCAGTGTGTTGGTGCAGGCCCGTAAGCCTATTAAAAATGGTTGTTTTTCCGGAATTTGGGGTGCCGGTAATAAGAATGCGGGCCACTGAAACCTCGCTCATGGGGTATACTCCGGCTCAAGGGTGAGGTCTTTCAGCTCCTCTTCCCTAACTATGAGCGCACCATCGCTCGTGTGAAGGTAGATGAGACCAAAAGGCATAGCTTGGGTTGCAATCCATACTCTGGAACCGGGTGCCAAGCCCATTTCCGTCAGGCGCGCCGCCTCCACGCTGGGCTGAATGGAAGCCACACGATACCATCCGTTTCTCAGTTTTTCTCGCCAGTTAGCTCTCTGCTTCACCGTATATGCGGGTCAAAAAAACGGCGGGAAAACCAAATAGCTAAAGGAGGCATCAACAAAATTCCTGGGATAAGAACTAAAAATCGCGTGTAAAAAACCATCAATACCAATAAAGGGATCTCCACTAAGTAAGCTCCTGCTAATTGTGTTCTCACGGCCCATCGGTCTTGGCAAAGTCGGTTCACGACCACGCCAGACACCAGCATAATCAGAAGCAAGCCCAGCATCCAGAGAGCATTATCCCCGCTCTCGGGAGGAACATCATCCAGAAATACAAATCCCAGCCGTGCCAAAAGGGCATTCGTAATAAACACTGGGAACACGTTTATGAAAAAAGATTTGCAATTCACGCCCTTACACATACCATCATGCAAAAGAAAAAATTCAGTACAATCGGCGGTTCATAAAAACATTTACTGTGAAGATGTGACCAAAAAGTTTTGTGGAACTTTGCAGAAGATGTGGTTGCCCATCGGCCAGACTAATCCCTCTATATTAGAGACCATAGACCCAGAGCAAGATGTGCGCCTCAGGCTCATCGTGGCAGTGTTGATTCTGCTTTTTTGTATAGCATTAGTCCTAATCGTGGCCGTGGTGATAAAAAACCGTTCTCAATTGAACAAAGCGGATCTCTCAAAGCCTCCTTCTAAGACGCCGTTCCAGTTCCCTCCCCCATCCCCCCCCACTACATCTGAAAAATCCATCCCTGAGAAGGTTTCCTCAGAAGCATCAGCGTCTTCCCAAGCACGACAAACTAAACCCCATGCTCTCCAGTTTCCTTCAACCTCTATAATAGAACGTAGGGAAGTTGCTTCTTTAAATCCAGCTGCTTCAGATAAAGGCCAAAAGCCGATGATGTCCAGTTCGGGACCATCTTCAGCATTCCTCAAAAATTCATTTGACCTAAAAGCCTATAAAGAAGAGCTGGCAGGGATGGACCCAGAAAAAAAGCGACAGGAAATATTAAAAAGACTTGAAGAAATCAATAGAGATAAAAGGGCGGCCGGGCATGACGCAAAGCAATTGCCTAAGATAACGCCGGGTCCGCCTTCCCGCGTTGCAGCTCACACTCCGCCCATCAGCCCCAGTCAGCAGGCGATACCCAACTCGGAAGAGGGGCCCTTACCAACCCGACCTGAGAAGGCCTTAGCCAAAGCAATACCCCATCCTTCCTTGTCCAAGCAAAGTGTTTCAACCGAAGAATCCGCCTCCTCGCAGGCAGAGAGAGTCGGAGAAATGGCTCAAAGCCCCCGGAATCTCCCTGAAATATCGGTATCAGAAAAAACAGGAACACCCGCTGGGCTTCAGACAGACTATGAAAAACAGACTGAAACTAAGCAGGACGATTTTTCCTACTTATCTTCCATTGAACGTAGGCTTAACCGCTCTTCGTTCCGAAAATCTTTCAAAGAATGGATGGAAGAAGCGGAGCGCAAGGAACAGCCGCCCGCAGCATCCGATACCTTTTAATTCAGGATGTTTTTTCTTTGTGAATAATAAGGAAGGCTTGTGCTTAAAAAGCATTTGTTTCAGTGGCGGGAACGACTAGGCAGAATCACTGTACAGAACCAATCGCTGCCAAGGCAAAAACAGGTACGCAACCTCGCCGAGATTCGCACTGTGGGTATTTTATATGATGCTACAGACCGTGAAGTGTTTGAGTATGTGAACGATGTGGTGAAAAGATTACGGGCGGAGATGAAAAAAGTATATACCCTGGGTTTCATTAATTCCAGGGATGAGCGCGATATGTTAAGTAGCCGCTTGGGCTTTGACTTTTTCAACCGCAAATGCCTGGATTTTTATTTACGACCTAAGTCCCCGGTGGTACGCAATTTCATGGCTGAGCCCTTTGATTTGCTAATAGATCTAAATGTAGAACGGCTGTGGCCATTGGAGTACATTATGCGCTGCTCAAGGGCTTCTTTTAAGGTAGGGCTTTCTCCTACTCCTCATAGCCCCCATGATCTGAGCTTTCAGATACCATTTCCAGAGCATGGGATGCCTTACGGACGCGAACAGAAGCTCCGTCTGATGAGCCAACTCATCGTGAATATTCGTAAATACCTTCATGCTATATGAAATTATTCCAAGGGCTTGGTATCGCCATAGTGACGCCTTTTCAAGAAGATGGGTTGATTGATTATGAAGCCCTTAAAGGGCTCATAGAATTTTGGATTGAAGGAGGGGCCGACTATCTGGTAGTGATGGGGACCACGGGAGAAACCCCCACCCTTGAAAGTTCCGAAAAGGAAGAATTACTTCGGTTTTGTATTTCTGAGGTGCGCCGGAGAGTGCCGGTAGTGGTGGGGATTGGCGGAAATGACACCCGTAATGTAGTGCGGCAAATTGAAAACATGGACCTTCGGGATGTAGCCGGCATTCTGAGTGTGGCACCCTATTATAACAAACCCAATCAAGAAGGGCTTTTCCAGCATTTCAGTATGCTGGCACAGGCCTCTCCACTGCCTTTAATCCTGTACAATGTACCGGGGCGAACGGGTAGCAACCTCTCTCCCGAAACCACCTTGAGGCTGGCTCATAAATACCCGATAATAGCGGGAATCAAGGAGGCGAGCGGCAATCTGGATCAAATTACCACCCTTTTGCGGGACAGGCCCCAAGATTTCCTGGTTATTAGCGGTGACGACAACCTGACGTTGCCCCTTATGGCCGCGGGGGCTGATGGGGTGATCTCTGTGGTTGCCAATGCTTACCCACGGGAATACAGTACATTGGTAAGGGCTATGTTAAAAGGTGACCTTGCTACCGCAAGAAATATTCATCTCCGGCTATACAGATTGGTTCAATTAATTTTTTTGGATGGCAGTCCGGGTGGAATCAAACACGTACTCGCGCGCAAAGGCCTGTGTAAAGCCCATGTACGTCTTCCCTTATGGAATGTGACAGAGCAGGTGGCCCTCCAGCTGGATGAAGAAGTCAAGAAGTTAGAAAACTAGGACCCAAAACTTTAGTTGGTCTTGTATTGGGCGTAGTAAAAGCGCAGGTATTCCTGAATATTTCCCCTCTGAATCAATTTAACAAGATTTTGTTTGGTTATCACAAACGAATCTACAAACCCTTCGGGATGTTCTTCCATTTCCGGGGAAGTGATTAACATGCGCATATATTCAAGGGCCGGGTCACGCCCGTTAAATTCTTTTATGACAAGGCAGGTCACACCATTATCTGCACCGCCCACTACGACTGCGCTGATATCAAATGTCTGCAAGCTATAATACTCCTGGTTGAATTGGGCTATGAGCTTTTGCATCATAGCAGTGTTGTGTGCCCCTTCCGGAAGCGTGAGCACAACAAAGTGCGGGCTGTAATTATCCACAACATAGGGCTCGTTCTCTTCCTTACCCTCCAAGTTTTGAGGCTTATTACTTGCAAGAGGAGCCTTGCCGGACGAATCGGATGCAGAGAGGCCCAGGTAGGAAAGAATCTTCTGAGCTTCTGTAGCGCTCTCGGTACCTGGATAATTATGTACTACTTCCTGAAGGGACTTGATATAGCCTTCGCGGCCCTCCAATCCCCCTAAGGCCTTAGCCTTGAGTAATGCAAAACGCGGCGCTACGGACGTATTTGGATATTCTTCCAGGCCTTGCTGACAAAGCATTCTGCAAGCGGCCCATCGGTACATTTTATATTCCTGGTAAGCCATCTCATATAAAGCCTCGGCTCGTTTATCCCGCAACGCTAATTTTTTCATATACTCAGGATCTGTAAGTATCTGAGCATATTCACTTTGAGGATACCTCTCCAAAATAATATTTCTACACCTATCTGCAAGGCTCTGGTTGTTTGTGAGCCGGGCCAGTATATACAACTGATAATACAAAACAGGTACGTATTTATGGGAATTGCGCCTTTCTAAATTCTCCAAAGTTTTGATGGCTTCAGAATAATTTTTGAGTTTTTCTTTGTAGATGAGCCCTAAAGCATATAAAGCATCGTAGATCCTTTCCAGGGATGCCTTTTTGGAACTATCTGAGAGCGGCAGGCGCTTGAGGTAGGTTTCAACAGAATAGCGGTCTTCTTCTTTTTCTGCCTGTACGGAAGGGTTTTCAGATCCGCTGGGATTCTGAATTGCCAGTGGATCGGGATTTTTGTTTTTTCTACGCCAGTTGTCTTCGTTTTTTCTATTGCCCCAGATCTTTTGAAACTCCTTGAAGCCGGAGGCCACCAGTGTAGAATTATAGAAATACCATTTGCCGGCCGCCGTGATAGCATCAGCCAGGTTTGTGGGAACACTGGGTCCGGCTAAAGGCTTGCTTAGCTCTTGGTTTTTTTGTTTTTCATCGTATTTGCGGAGCCTCTCTACAAATTTTTCCGTAAGCTTAAACCGCTCATTTTCAGGAAGAGCGGCTACAGCCAATAAGCTGTCCTCGTAGTGTACTATCCCCAGCAAACGTGCTATTTCGCCCATGTTTTCCTTGAGTGCCTTTAGCTTTTCGTAATCGGGGTGCTTTTTGCTGAGGTTGGCAAGGCATGAGTCATAGTAGGCATTAGACTTCACATAGTCTTGACGGGCTAAAAAAATTTCAGCCAGAGCAAGATAGGAGAGCCCCTTTTGATTGGGATTCTTGGTGGAAGACGCGGCTGACTGGGCATACAGACTGATGGCTTCCTCTTCTTTTCCTTCTTTCTGGGCCAGAATAGCTAAAGCATAAAATATCTGATCCCGATAATCGGCATTTTTTTCCTCCTTAGCCAATTTCCTCAAAGTTTTTTTTAATTCTTCGTTGTTAGCGTCTAGAGGAGTGCAGAGGGCCAAGTTCACGGATGCCTGAAACTCCATCTCAAAGTCTGGCTTGTATCTACGGGCCAACGCAAAGTGCTCCCTCGCCACATCGCACAAGCCAGCTTTCTGGTAAATCTGCCCTAAGATGAAGTGCGGCCTACTCTTTTGTCTCTTTCTTTTCAAGTATTTCAAAGCTTCAAGCAACGGTATGACCGCGGGTTTGTATTCATCTTGTTTTATGAAAAAGTCTGCAAGAGTGAGAAAGTAGTCCGACTTAAGGCCAGCCTCCCAGTCGGGATATCCAATCTTATTGAACTCGTTCTCAGCCAGCGTGAATTCTCCCTGGTCAATGTAGGTTTTTATTATCCAGAGTCTGGCTATATTCTGGGTTTTAGGATTTTCACTCGTACGCAGAACGTACTGAAGTTGCTGAAGGGCCTGGCTGTGTTCCCTCTTGAAAAAGTTGGCCTGGCCCATTATCAGGTAGCAATCATCAATCCATTTATTGCGCTGTTTGCCATTAATGAGCATGCTGTGTTTGCGAATCATAAGCACGCCCTTTTTGATAGTTCGGTCTAGCTGGGATGCAGCACTTTGAGCAGTTTCCTTCGTTCCGTACCGAAAGGGGCTTATCACCGAATAATAGTCGTCCTTGTGAGCTTTAGCAATTATTTGCGTCGCTTCTTTTAAGGCCTCGTTGCCATTGAAGTAGCCATTGTAATGGGTATTGAGGGAATGCCAGAAGCGGTTGGCCCATTTATCCTGTCGGACGGAACAGGATACTAAAAGAATTATCATAAAAAATGATAGGACCGGCTTCATGACCGGGCTAATACAGAACGCAAAAGTGCCGAAATATTGCCTACCTGGAGCTGATTTTCTGGAAAGTACCTGATCAGCCCTTGAAGGTTTTTTCGGAAGAAACCGTCAATTTTTTGCGACCTCTACGACGCCGGGCTGCAATCACCCTGCGGCCACTAGGTGTGGCCATACGGGCGCGAAATCCATGCTTGTTGCGACGCTTCCTCTTACTAGGTTGATAGGTGGGTTTGCCCATAAATCTCAAAAATAGGGCTGCAAAAATACCATAAATTCAATACCAAAACTTTTTTTATTTAAAACCACCGGATTAAGTCAAAAAATTTGACTAAGAAAAATTTCAAGATTAGGGGCGGATCTTAGGATTTTTTTATCCCATAAAATTTGTTATGCTAACTGAACAATTTCTACTTTTGGGCGCTTCTTTCTTGCCTATGAATATACTTGTGTGCCTCAGTAAAGTGCCCGACACAACAAGTAAAATATCTTTTACAGACAACAATACACGCTTTAACACGCAGGGGGTCCAGTTCATTCTAAATCCGTCGGATGAATGGTACGCGTTGGTGCGGGCTATTGAAATTAAAGAAAGCCTGGGCAAAGGGTCTGTGGCTGCCGTAATGGTGGGAGGGGCAGAAGATGATTCACTACTTAGAAAAGCTGTCGCAATAGGGGCCGATACACTCTACCGCATTAATGCCCAGCCCCAGGACGCTTATAGCGTGGCCCGAATGCTGGCAGACTTCATTAAAGGACAGTCCTTTGATCTTGTGATGACGGGTCGCGAAACCATAGACTACAACGGGGGTGAAGTCCCCGCAATGCTCGCGGAATTATTAGGCTGGGAACTGGTATCGCCTGTAAATAAATTGGACATCATCGATGGGAAAGTCCGTATAGAGAGTGAATTAGGTGCCCTTACAGAGGTTTTGGAATGTGACCTTCCGCTCGTGGTCAGCGCCGCCAAAGGATTGGCTGACCAGCGTATTCCCAATATGTGGGGGATCCGTAATTCCCGGTTGGCTGTGATTCATGTGATAGAGCCTTCTCCAGTGGCTCCGCTCACCCGGATTGTGAAGTTTGATTTGCCTCCAGCCAAAGGACAGGTTAAAATGATTCCTGCCGATCAACCGGAACTTTTAGTTAAACTGCTTCATGAAGAAGCAAAAGTCATCTAATCTAAGACTAAACTGCTATGAACATCCTCATTCTCGCAGAAACTCATCATGGTACTTTCCGAAAGTCGGCTCTTGAGGCGGCTACCTACGCCCGTAAGATAGCTTCAACCGTTTCGGGGAAAGTGTTAGCATTGACCTACGGGATTGAAGCCGACCATGCTGCATCTTTGGGGGAATATGGCGTAGATGAAGTGCTTCTGCTCAGTGGCGAACCCGACCCTCTAGGGCTCACGGAGGCCATGGCCCATGCTGTGAAAGAAAAAAATATTGACTTAGCAGTCTTGGCGTACAACATTGTGGGGCGACACGTAGCCCCAAGGCTTTCCGCCCGCCTGGAAGCCGGTCTGATAAGTGGTGCCATAGAGCTGCCTCAGTGGCAAAATGGCACCATGCTTGTCCGGAAAAATGTGTTTTCTGGCAAAGCCATAGCCACGGTGGAATGCTCCACACCTCTGAAAATTCTTGCTTTTGCTCCCAATTCCACGCAGCCCGAAAAATCCCCAGTACATACCGCCGTTGTGTCCTATGCACCTCCTCTGCCTGTCAGCCGTATCCATAAAGTGGAAGTTCGTGAGAAAAAAGGGGAAGTTTCATTGCCCGACGCCGAAATTGTAGTTTCAGCAGGCCGAGGGCTTAAAGGTCCCGAAAATTGGGGCATTGTAGAAGATTTGGCCCGTGCGCTTGGCGCAGCAACGGCCTGTAGCCGTCCAGTGGCTGATGTAGGCTGGCGCCCTCATCACGAACACGTTGGCCAAACAGGACTTACCATACGTCCTAATTTATACATCGCTATCGGAATTTCTGGAGCCATTCAGCACCTCGCGGGCGTAAATCAGAGTAAAGTGATCGTGGTAATCAATAAAGACCCAGAAGCACCCTTTTTCAAGGCTGCTGATTATGGCATTGTAGGCGACGCTTTTGAAGTGGTTCCTAAAATTACCGAAGCAGTGCGGAAATTAAAAGCTAGCACGTAAAAAGCTTTCTCTTCCTATAGCGGTCTCGCTCGTGGGGGCCCACTTCCATTTTTTCTGGTCCGTATCGAAATTTGTTGTTGGAACAGGGCTTCATGAATTATTTGGATTTTGAAGAACCCATTCGGCTTCTGGAAGAGGAAAGGCAAAGGGTAGCCCAGATAGCAGAATCAACGGGCATTTCAGCCGACGACACCTTGCGTAGCCTGGATGAAAAAATCAGGAATCTCACAGAAGAAATTTACAGTCGCCTTACACCGTGGCAGAAAGTCCAGGTAAGTCGCCATCCTGACCGTCCTTATGTCCTGGCCTACATGACTGCGCTCACCGACAACACCTTCATTGAATTGCACGGTGACCGCAATGTCAAGGATGACAAAGCAATGGTTGGAGGTATGGGCATGGTAGATGGTCAGCCCGTGATGTTTGTGGGTCAACAAAAAGGTATTAATGCGCGCATGCGGGTGATCCGCCGTTTTGGTATGGCCAACCCCGAAGGCTATCGTAAGGCCCTGCGCTTGATGCGGCTGGCTGAAAAATTTAATATTCCCATAGTTTGCTTCATTGACACCCCTGGCGCTTATCCGGGGCTGGAGGCTGAAGAGCGGGGACAAGGTGAGGCCATTGCCCGAAATATTTACGAAATGTTCGGTCTTCAAGTTCCCATCGTGGTAGTAATCATCGGTGAAGGAGCCTCTGGTGGCGCTTTGGGCATCGGAGTGGGAGACAGAGTATTTATGCTTCAATACACTTGGTACTCCGTAATTTCACCAGAGAGCTGTTCCAGCATTTTGTGGCGGAGTTGGGATTACAAGGAAAAAGCCGCTGAGGCCCTCAGGCTTACCGCTGATGATATGTTGGCTTTAGGTCTTGTGGACGCTGTGATTCCAGAGCCATTGGGCGGAGCTCACCGCCATCCGGAGCAAGCCTTTGCAACAGTGAAAAAATATGTGGTGGAGGCGCTCAATGAGTTAAAAAAGATTAAACCTGAAAAACTTGTCCAGTTGCGTCGTGAAAAGTTTATGAAAATGGCCGTTTATATTGAAGAATAATTTCGGTCTTAAATGAATAAGGAAAACTTTCTAGAGATAATCCCTGGCACTATTCCCACTGCTCGCCTTCATGGATACCTGCTGGCTGGTGTAGCTCCTCGTCCTATAGCCTTTGCCTCCACCATTGACGCCCAAGGTCGCCCAAACCTTGCCCCCTTCAGTTTTTTTAATGCATTTGGTAGCAATCCCCCTTTGGTGATTTTTTCCCCGGCTCGGCGCGTGCGCGACAATACGCTTAAAGACACCTATTACAACGTGCGCGAGGTTCCCGAAGTGGTCATAAATGCTGTGAATTACGCCATGGTCAACCAATGTAGCCTGGCTAGTACCGAATATCCCCGTGGAGTGAACGAATTTTTAAAAGCGGGTCTTACCCCCGTGCCTTCAGATCTTGTAAGGCCTTACGGTGTCGGCGAAAGCCCTTTCCGCATGGAATGTCGGGTGAAGGAGGTAATTGAAACCGGTCATGAAGGAGGAGCAGGTAACCTCATTGTGTGCGAAATTTTGAAAATCCACATCCGTCACGACATCTTAGATGAAGATGGGAATATTGACCAGCATAAAATTGACCTTGTAGCCCGACTCGGAAAGGATTGGTATTGCCGGGCCTCAGGGGCGGCTCTTTTTGAAGTGGAGAAGCCACTTCAAAAGCTAGGTATTGGCATTGACAGCCTTCCGGAGTCGGTACGTACCAGCCCCGTGCTTACAGGAAACCAATTGGCCCGTTTAGGCAATTTGGAGCGCCTGCCTTCTAAGCAGGAAATTACTGAATTTGTAGAATCAGGCCGTTTAGAGGAGGTAGCAGAATTGCTGGAGTTAAGCCTTGGAGAAATAGCCGTGCGCTCCCACGAAGCTGCAGCTCGACTTATTGACATGAATAGGGTAGAAGATTCACTTATGCTCCTGCTGGCAACTCAACAGTCGAATTTTAAGGAAAACAAAAAATTTTAAGCAGTGGCCAAACGTATCATTTACAACGTTACGGTTAACGTGGACGATGACATACATGAAGAATGGCTTCAATGGATGCGTCAAGTCCATATTCCGGATGTGATGGCCACGGGTTGCTTTATTGAATGGCGCATATGCCGCTTGCTTATGGAAGAAGAGAAAGGGGTTACCTATGCCATTCAGTACACCGCCTCCTCTATGGCGGATTTTGAAAAATATCAGCGGCTATTTGCGCCCGAGCTCCAAAGGCAACATTCCGAGAAGTTCAAAGACAAGTTCGTGGCATTTCGCACCTTGCTGGAACAACTAGAATGAACTATTTGGCTCCCCGCAAAAGGTTGGGGCAGCATTTTTTGCGCTCGGCTTCTATCGCCGCTCGTATTGCAGAGTACCACCTTAAGGCAGCAGGAAACCTCCCTACACTAGAAGTAGGAGCCGGCCAGGGTATCCTCACCCGTTATCTGCTTCAGGCTCCGGCTTTGGACATTGTGGAACTGGACATCCGTTGCATTCCTGTCCTTACAGAGCAATTTGGAGCAACCGCCCGCATTTTGCAAGGAGATTTTTTAAAGATTTTCCCCGAGGAATTTCTAGCCCCGGAATACGCTGTCATCGGGAATTTCCCTTACAACATTTCATCCCAGATCCTGATTAAGGTGCTGGATCACCGGTGGCGTGTACCCGTACTCACAGGCATGTTTCAGCGGGAAGTCGCTCGCCGAATTGTGGCTTCCCCAGGTTCTCGTGATTACGGAATCCTGAGCGTGTTTATGCAGGCCTTTTACCATTGCCGTATCCTCATGCATGTGGCTCCTAGTCATTTTCATCCTCCTCCAGCTGTGTGGTCTTCGGTCATTCAATGTCTGCGAAAGCCTCAAACACACATATCATGTTCGGAAAGCCTATTCAGAAACCTGGTGAAGACAGCCTTCAGCCGCAGACGTAAAAAGCTGCGCAACAATCTGGTTGAATCTTACCCGGCTCTTAGCGAACACCCCGCAGCAGCGCCATGGATGGAACTCCGTGCAGAGCAATTGTCATGGCAAGATTATGCTACACTAACAAAAATTTTGGAAAGCCTAAAGTAAAATCTTAACCATAAAGCCCCTACTTTAATTTGAGAAATAATCCGCCCTAACTCCCTTTTGAACTAGGCATTTTTTGCTCCCACAAATCCAATTTAACCCAAATCCTTATTCTTTTCAGGATTACAGTCGGCGCACGTTCCCCGAAGAAAAAATGAAACCGTTTCCGCACGAAACCCTACCGGCAAGATAGGATCCTGAATGGGCACTTCTTCCAGACAAAAAGTCCGGTCACAACGCTGGCAAAGAAAATGCGGATGATGGTCCTCGCTTCGAGGCAAGGAACCTGACGAAGCATGCTCATGACGGCAAAGAGCATAACGTACATGGCCATCGTCTCCCGCCACTCTGTGTACCACGCCGTGACGCTCAAAGTTGAGAATTGTGCGGTAAAATGTTACCCGGTCAATATCTTGCGGAAGGGCCTCCTGTATCTGTTGAGGTTTGAGAGCGCTGGGTTGTCGTTTCAGGATGTCTACCACCATTACTCGGATTCGAGTGGGGCGTAAACCCCGATCCTTTAAGTAATTTTCCGACGTTGTAGAAGAGTAATCTGGGAAAAACATCAAGCTACTGCCAGATGGCAAAGATAAAAAAGCCAGCCACCACAGGGGGCCAGAACCGAAGGCTTTCCGCCCTGCTTTCAGGCATGTGCCGCCTTAGATGACGCAAACCCATCCATGCCAAACCTAGCAGACTAAGCGCCTCTAATGAATCCAACGTGGAAGGTGGGAAGCGCCACACTCCCCATGCTCCAAATGTAGCTGCGGCACTGGCACAAGCTAACCAGGCAGACTTTTGTCCAGAACAGCCTTCAGAGCGCAGCCAGCTCACAAGGGTGGCTTTATGCACTAACTCATGCAAAGCAAAAACCAAAGCAGCACCCGACCACCATGAGACACGGATAGTGACTGCCGTGGCCGCGGCAGCTCCCAACATGCTGTGCAGTCCATTGAGCACCAGGAGGACAGCCACACCGGGAAAGACTTTTGTACCAAAGTTCTTGGATCTGCTTAAAAAGCCGGATGGTCCAGCCAAAAAGGCTAAAGTTGGCCCAAAAAGCAAAGACTTCCAATCCCAGGAAATTAATAAATGTCCAAAAGCCGCACCCAAAAAGCCCCCTGCCATAAAAGAGGATAATAATGCATCCCAACGCCTAAGCCGCCCGGCCAGTAAAACACCAGCTATTGAAAAAACGAAAATCAATCCCAAAAGACTTACGGGCTGCATCGCGCCCGTAAAAATAAGCCAAATGCAACATGGTTGCAAATTTAGCCTTCCCCTACCAGCAAGATGCTCTCCATAATGTTTTCTATATTAATTACTCCCACAATTTGTCCTTCGGATATGACGGGGGCAATACTTATCCCTTCCTTTTGGAGAGTACGAAAAGCATCGTCCAGATTGGTGTGGGGTCTAAAATAAATTGAGGTGGGCTGCATACATTCCGCTAAAGGGCAGCTCCTGTCTTTCTGGGCCAAGTCTTTCACCAGCAAATCCCTCGTGATTATCCCCACGGGTCGGCCCTTTTCGTCGACTACCACGAATTCTTTTTCCTGACCGCGCAAAATCAAGTCTACCACGTCCTGAAGGGAATGTTGAGGGGAAAGAAGCGTAAAACGCGTCATCATAGCGGAGGCCACCGGCTTATTGATCATATATCCTGATTGCCGTACCATCTGGTATTCCTGAGCTGCGCCAAAAAAGATAAAAAAACCAATAAAAATTAGAAAAGGATTCTGTTTAAATCCCCAAAAAATAAACAAAATCGCCATAGCCTGCCCCACAAACATTGCGATGCGTGTGGCGTGCACACGAGGTATAACTGTGGCCAAAAGGGCACGCAACACACGTCCTCCATCCATGGGAAATGCTGGTAAAAGGTTAAATAAAACAAGAAATATATTTACAAAAGCTAAGTTAAGTATAAAATTATGACTGTTCACTGCCAGAGCCAAATCTTCTAAGCGATATTCTACAGGAGAAAATACAATCCATAGCCCAAGCATAAACGCAATCACTACATTTACCGCAGGGCCTGCCAGAGCCACCACCAATTCCTGTATGGGTTTTTCAGGCATGTGTTCCAACATGGCCACTCCTCCAATCGGATAAAGGGTGATACTCCGGGTACGAATTCCGTAGCGCAAGGCTGCCAGAGCATGGCCAAGCTCATGCAAAGTCACACACAAAAACAAGGAAAGTATGAAAAGCAGGGCCCAGAGCACCTGACCGAAGTCCTGACTTTGGCGATAATTTTCGTATCCCACATATCCTAATATCAGCAAAAAGCTCCAATGGATAAGTATGGGTATGCCCCTCACGCTCAGAACTTCCAAACTGGAATTGGTGACTCTCATAAAGATCGTAAATGACGACTTTGCAAAATTGCAAAATTTTTTAATATAAAAAAATTTTTAGAGGAAATTAATTGGGTATCTAAAATGAATTGCAATTTTATATTATTCTAAATATGCTTTTTTCTTGGTAAAAATATATTCAAATTAAACTACCAGAATTCATGTGTTCCATCAGATACATCGCGTCTTATTAATTTTTCAAAGTCTAAGCTTGTCAATGTGATTATATCAGAAATATAGTAAATGATTTTGAGTAACTAAATATCTAAAACGAGAATCTCGATAATTTTTGAATGGAAAAGCCTGATTTCTTGTATGCAAGAGGTAAAATTTTCCTGTTTAATTCATAAGAGTAGAATGAATAAAATTATCAACTAAAAAATTAGAGTTTTCATTAACACCGGGTTGCTTCATTTTAATGGTTCCAAGAATTTTGAGACTATATTAAAAATAATTTTAGGGGAAAAATTTTAACTTTGATAATGAAACACAAATTATTCACAGGGTAATGTCTCTGTTCTATCCGACTTCCAAGCAGGGTCAACCCGTTCTTTCATAATTCAAATTCCCGAGGCCCCATATCTTTGGACCTATGGGAGCTCCCAATCCTAAACTGAAACCCTTGGGAGGGCATAAATGGGTGTTGGGCAGGGTGGAAACCTTGGATTTTCCGGAATTGCAGATCCAAGGGGTGGAATGTTTTGTCAATACAGGCGTGTATTCCAACATTCTGTATTGTCTTCATATTGACGAGGAGTGGGTAGCTGATCAGAAAATGATTCGGGTTGTACCGTTGCCACCCAGAGAACGGTTTGAACCTACTGCGATTTCCTTTTTTCCTTGGAAACCTCAAAAACAGGTGCGTAATGAAAGAGGCGAAGTGGAGGTGCGCTATGTCATCCACACAAAAGTGCGCGTTTTCGGAGTAGAAATTCCTATAGAATTATCCCTCAAAGAAGCTTTTAAGGTTAAGTATCGCGTTGTGCTGGGCAGATCTTTTCTCAAGACACGTTTCTTGGTAGACGTTGGCGCTATAAATCAATCGGCCCAATATGAGAAAAGGCGACGCTCCTGAAAACAGCACGTGCGAAAGCCTACTACTTTTGAGCCCTATTTAAACCTCTTTTGCCCTATGAAATGGGGTATGTCCATTGTGTTTTCAGGGCTTTTATCGGGAGTGGCCCCTCCGCCAGTAACCCTTGCCCAGATAAGTCGGCCATGGACATTCGGGGAATGTCTCCAGCAGGCAATGAAAAACAACTTGGGCGTACGCCAAGCGGAAATAAACAGCCAAGTGCGGGAATTAGACCTTCTTCAAGCCCGTACGGCATATCTGCCTGATCTCTCTGCGAGTGGTTTCGGGGGCCTCACCTTTGGCCAACGACTGGACCCTTTTAACCTGCGCTTTGTGAACCAGCGTACCGAGATGGTGAGCCTGGGCCTGAATGCCAATTTGCTGCTTTTTGGCGGGTTCCAAAATCTCCATCGGCTTAAGCAGGCCCGGTACGCCCTGGAAAGCGCTGCTGCCCAAGCCGAAAAAGTGAAGCAGGACCTCACGCTCAATGTGGCCTCCCTGTTTTTGCAATTGATTTTTGCCGAAGAGCGACGGGAGCGAGCCGTCCTTCAATACCAATCCACGCAGGCCACCTTGGAGCGCGTGCGCGACCTGGTAGAAGCCGGTGCAAGACCCAGGGGGGACCTTCTGAACATGGAAGCCCAGTTGGCCTCAGAAGCAGCTGTTGTCATACAGGCCGAAAACACCCTTCGCATGGCCCGACTCAACCTGGCCCAACTCCTTATGATGGATAGTATTTCTGTGCAACGGCCGGAACTAAGCCCTGAAAAAGCCGGGCTGGAGATACTAAAAAAAATGCCGGATGTACTCTACGCCGAAGCACTCTCTTCAAATCCCGCCGTGCGCGCGGCTGAATGGAATCTTAAAGCTTCTCTCAGTCAGCTTTCTATAGCCAAAGGGGCGTTCTTTCCCACGCTCAGCTTCAGTGCCAGCCTGGGTAGCGGCTACTCGTCGCTGACGCAGAGGATCACGGATACCCTCATTACAGTTATTCCCCAGGATCCAGTCCGCTACTACACCTATGGCGGCGATAGCCTGGATATTCCTAAGGCCCCTATCGTGCTGTGGGAATTCCAAAGAGCTATCACGCCCTTTGGTTCCCAACTGCGACAGAATTTTAATAACCAAGTGGGTCTCTTCCTCAGCGTACCGATACTCAATGGCCTGAATAACCACGCTAATCTGCGTCGGGCCCGGCTTAATGTGCGCAACAGCGAACTGCAACTGGAACAACAAAAGCAGCAGTTGCGCAATACCATATTCAGCGCATATAATGACGGTTTGGCGGCCTTGTCGTCCTGGGAAGCCACACGGAAGGCCCTAAAAGCGGCGCACGAGGCTCTGGATTATGCTGAAACAGCTCTGGAAGCGGGATCTCTTCCTTCGGCAGAATTTGTTCAAATAAAAAATCGCTACTTGCAATCAGAAACCGATGAGGTGGTAGCCCGTTATGAACTCATCTTTCGCCTTGTCATACTTCATTACCTCACCAATAAACCCATCCCCCTGAACTGATGTACTGTTCCCCTACCCCTGTCCAAATTTTGGTTTTGTTCTCCGTTCTGACCCTGTGCGCCTGCGGCGGCACTGATCTGGTAGCCGTGAGCGTGGACAAGGTACAGCGGCGCAACATTACAGAAATAGTGGCCGCCCATGGTAAGCTACGGCCGGTGACGGAGCTGAAAATTCAGGCTGATGTGAGCGGTGAAATCGTGGAGTTGTTCGTGCGCGAGGGCGATAGCGTTAAGCCCGGTCAATTACTCCTGGAAATTAACCCAGATGTTTTGCAGAGCGTCACCGAGGCCGCTGAGGCTACCTTGAATAGTGCCGAGGCCCAACTGGAAGGGGCTCGTGCTCGACTCCTGCAAGTGCGTGCTCAGCTGGAACGTGCAGAGGCCGACTATAAAAGGAACAAAAAGCTTTTTGAGAAGAAAGCCATCAGTGAAGCCGAATACGATGCGGCCCGGGCCAATCTGGAAACCGCCAGGGCCGAAATGTTAGCCGCCGAACAAAGTGTGAAAGCATCCCAGTTTGCTGTGGAACAAGCTCGGGCCAATCTGGAACAGGCCCGACGCAATCTGCGCCGCACGCGTATCTTTTCTCCCGTGGGCGGTATAGTGTCCCTGCTGGCTCGTGAAAAAGGAGAACGCGTCGTAGGCACAGTTCAAATGGAAGGCTCGGAAATACTGCGCATAGCGGATATGCGCGAAATGCAGGTGGTCGTAGATATCAATGAAAACGATGTGGTCCGTATCCGACCTGGCGACTCCGCCTTGGTGACCGTGGATGCCTACCCGGGCCGCACATTCACTGGCATTGTGACCCAAATTGCCAATTCTCCCCGGTCAGCCAGAAGCAACCCTGCTCAGGCGCTTAGCACGGCCGATGAGGTCACCAGTTATGAAGTGAAAGTGCAACTCCTCCGCAGCAGCTATGCTTCCCTAATAGACAGTAGCCGGGGTGTACGCTTTCCATTCAGGCCCGGAATGAGCGCCCGTGTAGAAATTATCACCGGCCGCGCCCTCCATGCGCTTTCCGTGCCCATTGCCGCCGTTACCACGCGGGAAGACACTCTTGAATCCCTAACCCCAAAATACCAGGAGTACGTTTTCGTTCGGACTGGCGATGTGGTTCGGATGCGCAAGGTGAAAACGGGAATTCAGGACAACCGGTACATTGTCATTTTGGAAGGGCTACAGGAAGGAGAAGAGGTAGTGGATGGACCTTTTGGTGCTATCAACCGCCTCCTGGAGGATAGCACGCGCATTGTGGTGGTACCCCGCGATAAGCTTTTCTCGGAAAAGGATTAACCCGATAAACGGTGACGACAAACCCATCTCCAGCATTGCTTGCCCTGGAAACTTCCGGTGCCGCTTGTGGTGTGGCTTTGGCCTGGCAAGGCCACTACTTTGTGGACACTGACGAACAGCCCCTCCAGCATGCCACTCGTTTGGCGCCCATGATAAGACAAATCCTGGAGGAAGCTGGTGCCTCCCCCTCTCATCTGCAGGCCGTGGCTGTCTCTCTCGGCCCAGGCTCGTATACTGGCTTACGAATCGGTCTCGCCACCGCCAAAGGCCTCTGTCAGGTTATAGGGTGCCCTTTGATCGGAATTTCCACATTCCAAATTCTTAGGCTGACGGCTCTTCGCAAATATGCAGAGAGACATCCTGAATGGATTGTCTTGGCCATTGCATCTAAGAGAGATTACCTCTATTTGGCGGCATTCAATAAGGAAGGAAACCCCCTTTTCTCAATAGAAAATTATCATTATACCAGTTGGGATTCCCTTGTTGGCGGTATTCCATGGACCTCTACGATTGTGGTAGGAAGCGGGGCCCAGTCGCTCATAGAGAAACTTAAAACAGAGCCTCTAATTATGGATGTCAACCTTCAACCGGAGGCTTCCGAAGCCTTGGAACTCGCTCTAGAGGCCTTCCAGGCTAAGACCTTCGTTTCCCTTCACGATACAGAACCCCTCTACCTTAGCGGATTCCAACCCCTAAAATCGATAGGATCCCCTCTGAAACCACCTTCTCATTTTTGAAGTTATTTTGGTACCATGAGGCAAGACTTTCCCTGGGTCACTGTGACGCGAAAAGCCCATTTTAACGCCGCACACAAACTGGAAAATCCCAGCTGGAGCCCTGAAAAAAACCTGGAGGTTTTCGGAAAATGCGCCAATCCCCACTATCATGGACATAATTATGAATTAGAAGTGTCCGTAACAGGGCCCGTAAATCCAGAAACTGGCTACGTGATAGACTTGAAATTCTTGAGCGATTTAATACATAAGTGGATCATCGAACGCTTTGACCATAAAAATCTGAACCTAGACACAGAGGAATTTCGCCAACTAATACCTACAGCAGAAAACATTGCTATGGTGGTGTACCATTTGTTAAAACCGCATTTGCCCGACCCTCTGCGCCTCCGAATCCGACTCCACGAAACCGAGAGGAATTCGGCGGAATATCCACCGTTGCCTTAGGAAAGGCAATCCCATTAAAGATCAAGCTTTTTGTTACTTAGAGGGGATTTTAAAGCTTTAGGAATTTCGTTTTACTAAACCTTTCACACTTTTGCCTCCAGGAAACTTTTGCCTTAGTATTTTACATTATTTCCCAAGTGAAGCACGTCGCACGCAAGTTTCTTAAGTTTGGTATTGTGGGATCCACAGGGGTGGTGATTGATTTTGCAGTAACCTGGCTCCTGAAAGAGAAACTCCACATCAACGCCTACATGGCCAACAGCGTCGGCTTTGTGTGTGCCGCCAGTAATAATTGGCTCTTGAACCGCATCTGGACCTTTCGCAATCGGAATCCCCAGCTAATTAGGCAGTATCTCCTGTTCATGCTAATTTCGGTTATTGGTCTGGGATTGAATAATCTAGTGGTTTGGTTTTGTTCCGAAGTAGTGGGTATAAACTTTTATTTGGCTAAGTTGGCAGCAGTCGGAGTAGTGATGTTCTGGAATTTCGGGGCCAACTATAAAATAACCTTTTCAGCGGGGCGTGGTTGATGCATGGCAATCGAAGTTCGGATGTATAATTAGTCCGTGAAAAAGACTTCCTCTAAACCCTCATCCTGGCAATTGGAAGAATGGGCTTCCCGACTGCCGGAGAGGACGGTCTGGATTTTCCTGGGGATCACATTGCTACTGGCTCTTGTGCATTTTGACCCTAAGGTGTCTATTGCTGGAGATGATTCAGCCTACATCTACCGTGCCCTTCTATTTGTCCGAAAAGGCCAGTATCCTTCCTTTCAAGGGCCCCTCTATCCCTTGTTGCTCGCCCCTTTCATTGCCTTGTTGGGGTTAAAACTGGCGATCCTAAAGATGTTGTCTGTTCTGTGTACATTGGGGACGGTGTGGTTCACGTGGCGCACCTTGCGGCTGCACGAGGGTCAAAGGGCGGCCTGGCTGGGCATCCTGCTGGTGATGATATTCAATTACTCGGTCCTCACGTTTGCCAGCCTCACATATTCGGAAGCCCTTTTTATGTTTTTGCAGGCCGTCATGGTGTGGTGGGTCGCTCGGTTGGCGGTCCTGTCCACCAGTCCTGAAAAACCGCGACCATTCTGGCAGTGGGCAGGGGGAGGGCTCCTGTCGGTTTTGATGTTTTTGGCACGAAGCATAGGAATAGCTACTGTGGCCTCATTGACTTTTTGGCTGCTCCTGCGGCGGCGCTGGCGCGAGGCACTGCTGCTAGCCCTCTGGTCCGCAGCCATTTACGGCTCTTACCATGTGACAAAATCCATTATTTTTAAAGAAAACGAACCCCATTTTAAAAGTCAAGCTGAGGGTCTCCTGCTCAAGGATCCTTACAATCCCCAGGCAGGCAAGGAAGATCTGGCCGGCTTTGTCAACCGCTTCACAGAAAACTCTGTGTTGTATTTTTCCAAAAGAATATTGCAAATGCTTGGGTTTTTACCAGTCACTTCTACCAAAAAATTTCCGGCCCTAGCGGTTTTGGTATGGATCCTCCTCATCGGAGGAGCTTTCATTCATTTGAGGCGCGGCGATGCCGTAGCGGCTTTTGTTATTATTTACACTATGGTTTTTTCAGCCATCACTTTTGTGGTCCTTCAGACACGCTGGGACCAGGAAAGACTCATCATGGTAGTAGTGCCCTATGTGTTGTTTTCAGTTTTTTCTCTAGCGGACGCAGCTGGCCAAGGTTTTGCAAAGAAATGGGTGCGCGGAAGCGCGCTGATGATTTTTATTATCGTTGCCTTTGCCAATACAGGCCGCACCTTATCCAATTTAGAACGCCATATAACCCTTCTGCGTAAAACCCTGGCAGGGGATGCCTTATATGGTTTCACGCCCGACCTCATAAATTTCATAAAGATGAGCCAATATGCGGCTAAAAACCTCCCCCCCGAGGCCAAGATAGTCTCACGCAAACCTACCATTAGTAGCATTTACGCCGGCGGTCGAGAGTTTGAGGGCATGTACGTGGCACCGCCCCAACATCCCGACTCCTGCCTGGCCTGGTTTCGCAAAAGGGGGGCCGAGTATGTAATTGACGCCCGTTTGCGCCAAAATCCCTATAAATATACCGGACACTACATCACTACCATCACCCAAACACTCTATCAGATCCAAAGCAAATACCCTGAAAAAATTCACCTGCTTCATCGCATCGGCCAAGCCGAAGAGGCCTATCTGTACAAGATTGATTTACGATAAGGATGCCCGCTTTCAAAGGGATTCCCCTAACGCGTATTAAAATTTTCCTGGCCCGCCTGCTTTACAGATTGGTAAGGCTTTGGGTGGGCCGGGACAGGGTAGTGGTTACACGGCAGGGTATTCGCTATAGTCTAGACCTCCGCGAAGGTATTGATTTGTCTGTGTTTCTTTTCGGCACTTTCCAGCGCCATGTATTTCGCAATCGGCTTTTTCAGTGGAAAGAGGATGCTGTAGTCCTGGATGTGGGGGGTAATGCGGGATTTATGGCTCTGCAATTCGCCATGCGTTGCCCGCGAGGCAGAGTATATTCCTTTGAACCCACCCATTACGGCGTCCGTCGCTTTCGGGAAAATCTGGCACTCAATCCCCTCCTCCAGTCACGCATTGAACTAATTCAGGCCTTTGTGGCGGAGGCGAACAGCAACCAGCCCACCATAAAGGCATTTGCCAGTTGGCCTTTGGCCGGCAACCCGGCAGGAGAAAGCGGCCCCATCCATGCCGTGCATTTGGGTCAGGCCCTGGATACCCAGGGCGTCCCCTCCATTACATTGGATAGCTGGGCCGAAAAGCACAACTTCTCCCGCGTGGACTTTATTAAAATTGATACCGACGGCCACGAATGGAGGGTTTTACAGGGTGCCCGTAAGTTGATTCAATCTTTTAAACCCGTAGTGATTTTTGAGGTGGGACAATATGTTATGGAAGAGCATGGTATCGGCTTTGACCATTACCTAAAATATTTTGAATCACAGGGCTATACCCTTTACAACAGTGCTACGGGCAAACAATTGACTCGCCGTAATTGGGCGCAGGTGGTGCCCCATCTGGGTACCATTGATGTTTTGGCTATGCCAGATCGGTCCAGTTCTGACGTATGAAATTTTCCCCACGGGTCTTAGTGGTGGCGCTAGACTGGGGTTGGGGCCATGCGAGCCGATCGATTCCTGTAGTGCGAGCATTTCAGAAGGCAGGGTTCCGGGTGTGGGTTGGGGCCTCTGGCGATCAGATTGATTTTTATAAGAAAGAAATAGGTGACGTCGCAATATTTTCCATGCCAGGGTATGAAGTTCGATATTCTAAATATCTTCCCCTTACGTTAGGCCTGCTCTTACGTTCCCCTCTCTTCTTTGCTAAATTCTTAGAGGAAAGACGATTTGTCCGTCGTTGGGCCCAGATTCACAGACCTCACATTGTAATCTCGGATAGCCGCCCGGGATGCTGCGTTCCAGGTCCATACAACATTTATATTACCCATCAGGTGGAAGTGATAGTCACTAGATGTAAGCCGGTGGACCGGGTTGTTTCTGATTTTCATCGCTGGATGACACGTTCATACGATGAAATTTGGGTACCCGATGTCCCTGAGCGTATGGGGCTGTCGGGAAACTTAGGTCATCCTCGCCAGGACTCAACTCGGCTGCGTTACGTGGGTTGGCTTTCCCGTTTTTCGCCGCTGTCCCCCTCTCACAATTACAAATATGATGTGTGTTTCACCCTTTCTGGTCCGGAACCGCATCGCAGCCGGTTTGAAGAAAGGATTTTGGCGGGGATACACCAGTTTCCTGGCCACCGCTTTGCGCTCGTGCGGGGAACACTGAAGCCGTCTAAGATTCGTTGGCCCTCTAATGTGGATGTTTGGGATCTGGCACCCGTAGCCCTTTTACAAGAACTTTGGCAGCAAAGTCGCACCCACGTGTGCAGAGCAGGTTATTCCACTTTAATGGACTTAGCTAAGGCAGGTTGCACTGCCTGGATCGTGCCAACGCCAGGCCAACCCGAACAGCAATATCTCGCTCGTCTGCACGAGAGATTGGGAAGTTTTAAAGTTTGCCGAGAGGAGGCTTTGCCTTGGAAGGAATTTCTTTCCGCTTCTCCTCACCCCTCCCATCCCTTGCATGGCGGTCAAAATCTCCTAGAACTGGCCGTGGAGGATCTTAAACAACGCTTATTTAGAATTAAAAAGATTACTGTCTAATAATTCAGCAGATAAAAAACCATTTTTTATTCTGCTTACTCTTCAGTTAAAAGATATTGTGGCGATTTACCATTTTATTAAGATGCTAATCAAAAAATTTTACTTTTTCTCTTTTTTAATGAAAATATCCTCCCTCAGGCCAGTGTTAAACCTATAATTTTCGTAGTTAATGGCCACCTTTCCCCGAAATTTTTTTTGCTGCGCGCCTATGTGTAAAGATTCACTTTCTAAACCTGTATCAATATCACCTGTGAAGCCAGCAGGCAATTCGGCATGGGGCACCTCAAAAGTGATCAATACCCGCCGAGGCAAACCATATGGATTGTCCCCTGGTGTGAAGTCCAACAACACCTTTCCTTGGTCACGCGTTATGGTTTCTACCCTGTAAAGATGGGCATCTTGAGTACCAATGAATAAAGTGGCTAGTACTACTTGTCCCGTATCTGATAAAGGAATTACCTTTATCACATGAAGGTCTAAAGGGCCTTGCCGTTCACGCCTTACATACAAGGCGGTATAGGGCATACGCAATAGCTC
>JANWWQ010000018.1 GCA_025055635.1 Flavobacteriales bacterium | reverse complement strand
GCCGCGCCAGCCGCCCGTATTGTGGTATACGGCGGAACCTGCGGAAAAATTCAAAATCTCAGCCCTCAGGTGATTTTTTGGAAACAAATTTCCATCCTGGGGTCCACCATGGGCAGCGACAAGGATTTTGCTGATATGCTCCACTTTGTGACTCAGCATAAAATTAAACCCCGTATTGCCGCTGTTTTTCCCTTGGAAAGAGTACAGGAAGCTATAGACTTTCTGGCATCCGGCCGTCAGATCGGCAAGGTAGTTGTGCGTATTTCCTAGGGTTTTCGCAGGATCCATAACTTGTTGGAGGTTGGACTCCAAGCTTTGGTGAGTTCAATTTGGAGATTATGGCGTCGGATAAAACTGTCTACTTCTTCCTGTCGTAAAAAAGCCACCGATCTGGCACTTTTGTTAAATTGCATAACTCGGATGGAAAAAAATTCCGAAAGCCTCGTGAGGAAATGAACTGCATAATTGGCATCCGCCATCCCGTCTCTAAGGAATATGAGCCCTCCTGGTTTGAGGGCCTCTGTCCAGGCGTCCATCAGTTTCCAGCGGTTTTCAGAAGGCAAATAGTGCAATGTGTCGGCCACGATGAGGGCCGAACAGGAGCGAGGCAATAAGCGCAGTACGTTGGCTACTTCAAATCGTACATTTTTCTGAAGGGGACCGCAACGGGCACGGGCTATCTGGATTTTCTCCTCGTCCCAATCGTAGCCCGTGTATTTGCGTCCGGGAAAGTCGCACGTGAGCACATGGCCTATGAGCCCCAGGCCACATCCAAGTTCCACGATATCCTCCTCTGCCGAGAGAGCTCGGTGGTAATCCTCATAGTAATTCTCCAGCCACAGTTTGATGCGAATGTACCAGGCCAGCCAGGGGTTGAGGTACAGAAAACGGTGACGAACTAGATCGGCGGCCACTGGCCCTCCACCATAGCGGTGGCGAAGGTAGGTGTATCTTTCCCGTACATACCGGGCCATATTCATGGCCAATTTTCGGGCGGCTCCCTCTCCAGCCGCAAGAGCAGGCCTCAAGATTGGCCCCACTTCCAGGATTAAATGGTGCCGGCTACCCCAGAAAGAACCCTTGTGCAAAAAATATCCGGTGCCCACAATGGTGACAGGCACGAGGGGAACACCTGACTCTAAAGCCAAATCAAACAAACCAGTGTGAAATCGGTGTACCTCAAAATCGTCAGACCGGGTGCCCTCAGGAAACAAAGCGACACTGTAACCTTCTTCCAATGCCTTTAGGAGATGCGGCTTAGTGGTCTCGTGTCCACGGCTCACATTCACATAACCACACAATCTACAAATAGGCCCGAAAATGGGATGGAAGTATATCCTGTCTTTGGTTCCCACGATGAGGTGAGGGGTCAGAGAAAAAAGAATGGCCGTATCAATAAACGACTGGTGGTTGGCAAATATGAGGGAGGGATGCTTAAAATTTACGAGAATAGCCACGTAACGGCGTCTCTTCCAAAAAGCCATTCCTACATAGAAACGGGCCCATAGCCAGACATAGTAGCGAAAAAAACGACCCATCAAAGGGCGCTTGCCCAAGGTGAAGAGGCCCACGGGCATGGCTAAAGCTAAGGCGCCCCAAAAGGGAACGACCAAAGCCACCCATACCACCATAGTTGTGAGCAAATTTTTTAGCGTATGGGGCCTGAGCCCCTTAGCCGTAGGTCGTACGGCAAGCCACTCAAAAGCCAGTTGGGGAAATACGGCCGAAATGAACCACACGGATCCCACTCCCACCAGGCTTAAAAGACCAACAGACCTAAGAGCTGGATGTACGCTGAACACCAGCCCGCCTGTTGCCAATATGGTCGTAGCGGCGGAGAGGAACACGGCCCGCCCAGTACTTCCATCAGGGGGTTCGCCCCTTGCATACCGCCGTATGGCCGCGTGCAGGTAAAACACTGAGTAATCCACACCCAACCCAAAAACGAACGTGCACACTATGAGTGACACCAGGTTAAAGCTCATCTGGAACATGTTCATAAAGGCTCCGAGCCAAAGCCAGGAAAGAGCCAGGGGCAAAAAGGCTATCAGGGTGGTTTCTATACGGCCCAGGGCCAGCAATAAAATCAGGAAAACTACTAGTGCCGAGGTGTTCGCTACCTTTTGAAAATCGGATCGCAGCTGCCCTATCAAAGCTTCCGCAAGGCTCTTATTGTCGGCTATGCGCACCCCGCTAATCGTTTTACGAATATCCCCTGAAATCTGCGAATGAAATTCGGTTTTTACACGTACCAAGGTCAGGTGGTAAAGCTCTTTACCATCCTGAAAGCGAAACATTTCCTGAAGCCCGACAGGCAATATGTTTATGAGTGAATCTAAGGGTGGGAAAATGAAGGTGTTATATTGTCTGTGAAAAAAACCAGCCAAGGCTTCAGGCCTGATACCATAGCGAACAGCCACTTTTTCCATGGCTTTTTCCAATTTTTGAAGACGGTTGGGAGTAAATACCGAGTCCCAAACCTGTGCGGATAATCGTCTTTCTTCAGGGGAAGGGAACAGATAAGCCAAACTCCAGCGTTCAAAGGGAGGGCCTGCAGCTTTATATGAAGCCGCCAAGCTGTCCAATCGGCGTTCATTAAGATAAAACCCCTGTTCGTCAAGGGCTGGAAAGGCTAAATGGATATTGCGGTTGTGAATTCCTGTGAGGCTATCCAGTGTGTGCCCCGCCCTTTTTAATTCTTGTGGCATATAGGTAAGGCTTTCTGGATCACTCTCCAGTGCAGGGGTTTTATATAAAACGGCCGCTCCGGCTGTAACAAGAATTATTATTCCTAAGCCCCAAACTTTGAGCTTATCACCACTTTCTAGGGGCCGAAAGGCTAAAGGATCTGCGGCTACGAGGGGCAGAAAATGAGGAATCAACACCAACGCCGTAAAACAGGCCCCTGCAATTCCTGCGGCAGCCAACCAGCCAAAGGCCTGCGTGACGGGAGAACGCGTCCAGACTAGCACCAGAAAGGAAGCCACTGTTGTGAGCATGCTGGTCGCCATGGGGCGGGCAACCTTCCTGAGTATGGCTTCAGGCTCCAGTCCTTGAGCCCTATGAACCAGTAAATGCAAAGCATAGTCTACGCTGATACCCACAAATACAGCAGCCAGACCGAGGCTAAGGGCAGGAATGCGGGGCATCACAAGGCTGGCGACCAGCACCGCACTGAGAGCAGCTCCTCCAACAACAAATACGATGGGGATGAGAAGGGTTGGACGCCGCAAAACGGCCAGGAGCAACGCAACCACACATCCCAACGCAATGCCCAGCGTGAGCCACACATCGTTACGGATGCGCCGGGCGTTAACCGCAGTGACAACGGGGGCACCAAAATATCCGAATGCCACCCCTTCGCTGTCCAGTCGATCTCGGCATTGTTCCAGCGCTTCTAAAATTTGAGAATTCCATGATAAATCTTGTGCGGAGCGGGCGCTCACCAGCATGGCCACAACCGTGGTTCCTGAAGTATCCGTGAGCCATCCCTCGGCGGTGGTTTGCAAGGCGGGGGAACGAAAGGCCTCCAGGCGAGCCAGCCAGATTCGGGAAAGGCCTAGCGGATCTTCCTGGATTGAATTGATTAGAAAGCCCCCGGTGGGTGAAAGCACCAGGTGAAATATCCGTTCAAAAAGCCGCTGCAGGTGTTCAGGGTCGTCCCATAGGCGGACCAGAGCCCGTAAAGTATCCGCTCCCAGTAACCAAGGAAGGCACTGCATTACTCGGCTGTGCAAAGCCCCAATCTCCTCGGGTTCCTGACGGATTTCTATTCGTTTCCACAAATCCTGAGGAGTAGCAGCCAACGCTTTTTCCATGTGGTCTGCTACTTCTTCCAAAGATAATCCGCTTCCCGGCTTGGCCTGTCCATACAATATAATCCTCCTTCCCATAGGATGCTCCGTCAGAATGCGTCTGGCTCTTTTCAGTTCCTGACCTTCCTCAATAAATGCAACGAGGTCGTTTTCAATTCTTAGCTTGGAAAAACGCCAAATTCCCGTAATACAAAACATTAAGATAAACCCTAAAAGAACCCAGGGCCTTTTTTTGAAAAATCTGAAGATGAGAACCACCACTTGACCTAAAGCAAAAAAACAATAAAAAACTTTTCTTAATTACAGGCACCTGTATAAAATGGAGGGAAATTTCAGATAAGTCAATTTATTTCTAATTATTTCTGGAATTTAGAATGATTTATTTGTGAACTTCAGGGGCAAAATTTACAGTGTAATCGAAAATTAAAATTTTGAATAGTATTTATAAAAATAAATTATAAAAAACAGATCTGACTGGTATTTTATTAATTAAATAGGAAAATAAAATAAATTTTTGCAGGATTTATTTTCAAAATTCCCTTTTGAAACAGACAAAACAGCGACCTCGTGGGCCTATCAAAAGGCCACAGAAAGTCCTAGGGAAGGAAGGATGGGTAATTGGTTAACTCTCTGGAACGTAACGCGGTGAACGTAGAAAATATTGCGGCGGTCATATACATTGGTTACCGTGAAATTGGCCTCCACCCGAAGGTTTTCACGCACCTGTTTCAGCCAGCGCACACCCAAATCAAGCCGGTGGTAGGTGGGTAAGCGGCCTTCGTTGATGGGCCCCAGGAGAATACCCAGCTCCCCGTTCTGGGATGTATAATCCAGGCTCAGGCCGTTATTTTGGAAAGGCAGCTTTTCATAAAACCCCTGTGTCTGCGTAAAGGGAAAACCCGATCCAAAGTTCCACCGTCCATTTACTTCCCATTCCTTCTTTTTTCCCAGTCGGTAACTGACCACCAGGTTCACGTTGTGCCGGCGGTCAAATACGGGCACGTACTGCCGCAGGCCATCGTCCCGTTGGGTGTACAGAAGCGAATACACAGTCCAGAGATATAGCCGGTTCTTTTCGTATTTGATGGTCAGATCCGCCCCGGTGCTGTAACCCACTTCACGGATGAAATCTTTTTTTATTTGGTCTGGCTTGTCGGCGTTGGCGGCATTGTCCTCAAAAAGCTTGTCCCGGTTCAAGTTGGTGAGCGCGGAAAAATACTTGAAGTAGCCCTCGGCATTCAAAGTCAGTTCGTCCAGGATGTCCACCTCAAAGCCTGCTATGGCGTGCTGAGCCTTTTGCAGTCGGGTGTGCACGGGACGTCCTTTGAACTGTGAAGGCAGGTTATCCGAACCTGACAGAAATCCATAAAAAAAGTTGACCACGTCACGGTCGCTATTGGCGGCGATAAGGTTCTGTGCATACATTCCGCCGCTGGCCTTAAGGCGGAAGCGCTCGCTCACATTGCACTTGACAGCCAGACGCGGTTCGGGCGACACCTCGTCTAGAGAGGCGTAGTAATGCAGCCGGAAACCCGGATCCACCACAAAGATGCCCCTATTCATCCGGTAACGGACATATACGGCCATCTCCGTGGTATTCTCGGTCTGATCTATGCGCCGCCCCGCAGCATTGTAAAAGTCAAAAATGGTCGCAAAGCCGATGGCCTCCAGTCCGTATGTGAGCTTGTCGCGACTGAAATAATTGCTGAAGTGCAATCCAAAATTGAAACCGTTGACCGTGCTGGACCGTGGTTTGGAAAGCGGTTCCTTCATGGAAATCTTGTAGTAGGAGTACCCGAAGTTGCCATCAACCTTGACGTTGGCTGATCCGGGAATGAGGGAAAAATTGCTCCCTCCGCCGTACTGGTTCCAGCGCACATCGGTTACGCCTTCAAAAGAGGCCCAGTCCGTGAAGGCGAAGCCAAATAGTCCCACGCGGCTTCCGTTGCCGGCATTCACAGAGATTTTTCCGTATAGGTCGTTGAAACCGAAAGGTACCCCTTGCCGGCCGTTTTCTGTGTAAGGGTACAGCAGCTTAGAGGAGTAGGGGAGGTAACAACTACGCCCTGAAAGGAGGTACGAGGCCGAGGCCTTACTGCTTTCGGTCATCCGGCGCAAGGGACCTTCTAGTTGCAGTTTAGCGGTGAAGCTGTTCATGGAAAATCGCCCGCCGTGACGCTTCTGATTACCGTCCCGCGTGGTGATGTCCATGACAGAACTGATACGTGAGCCGTACTGAGCATTGTATCCGCCGCTGTAAACATCCGCGCTGCGGATAATTTCCGTGTCAAACACGGAATAGAGTCCTATGGAGTGAAAGGGATTGTAAATGATCATGCCATCTAGGATGACCTTATTTTGGACGGGAGTACCCCCCCGGATGTACAGCTGTCCGCCTTGGTCGCCTGTGAAAACAACGCCTGGCAATACCTGCAGATACTGGGCCAGATCAGCCTCACCTCCTACACTGGGCAAGCGCCGAATCTCCTCGGGCGTTATTTTGGTGACTCCCGTATTCACTTCCTGCTTGCGGTTTTCACGTTCTGCGGTTACGTCAAATACGTCAATTTCAATCGCCTTGGGAACTAGGAAAATTTTTTTATTCAGAGTTTTACCCGGCTCCACGGTAATTGTTTCCGAATACGTCTCAAACCCGAGACTGGAAGCTTTTAGAGTGTATGTACCCGGCGGCACACGGTTGATGGAAAAGAAGCCGTTGATGTCGGTGGAAGCGCCGAAGCGCGTGCCCTCTAGCACTACATTTAGAAATATGAGGGGTTCGCCTGTTTTCTTATTATATGCGACACCGCGCACCGTTCCGAAATTTTGCTGGGCTGCCAAAGCGAAAGGCCAGATGAGCGCCAGCCATACCAGCCACCCGTTCTTCATGAAGCGGGCAAAAGTACGTCAGAAAATCCCGAACCATTAGCTTTTGAGTATGGCTTAACGGTTTGGGAGGTAGGAAAAATTTCTTTTAAGGAATTCCCAGATACTTGTGGGTTTGCAGCGACAACTGCCACTGAGGATGAGCTTTTACAAATTCCACCAGAAGAGGCTCCAGTCGGTGGCGTCGGCTCCATTCGGGCTGTACAAACAGGCGGCACTCAGGCCTGACCAGAGCCGCATGCTTTAGAGCCCAGTCTAAATCACTGGGGTGGTAAACCACTACTTTAAGTTCATGCGCCTGACGGTGTATACCCTCCACCGGCTCTTTAAACTTTTTGGGGGACAGTACGATCCAATTCCACTGGCCAGTTAAGGGATAAGCACCCGAGGTCTCCAGCCATAGATTCAGTCCTGCTGCGCCAAGTGTGGCCGTTAGGGGAGTCAGGTCATACAACAAGGGCTCTCCCCCTGTGATTACAACATTAGGAGCCCCAGAGGCTTGAACCAGACGGAGCAATTCCTCTGCCGTATAAAGGGGCCAGCCTTTTAAAGGCCAGGATTCCTTCACATCGCACCACACGCAGCCCACATTACATCCTCCCAACCTAAGGAAATACGCCGCCTTACCCGCATGGGTGCCCTCACCCTGCAGAGTGTAAAAGTGCTCCATGAGGGGGTATCGCACGGGGGTGTGCATTTCTCCCTCAAAGGTACCATCCTCTACCTTTGTCTGATTGTGAGGAGAGCGGCAGCATGGCTGATGGCGGCTTATCTGGGGGCGTGCTCTCCGTCGGAAGCGCCCCCGGGCTTCCTGAGATACAATGAACCGGAGGGCATCCGATCATTGGATCCAGTGCAGGCTTTCAAAAAAGCCCACATCTGGGCCACTCGGTTGTGGGCCGAAACTTTGTTTGAAGTAGACAGCATCGGGCGTCCTATACCGCATTTATGCAGCGGTTACCGCTGGAGTCCCGACAGATGTACTTTGCGGCTCGGTATCCGCAAACACATATTTTTCCATCCCGATCCCGCTTTTGGTCCCGATTCCACGCGGCCTTTAGGGGCCTCGGATGTAGTCTTCTCATTGCAGCGAGCCGCTGAACATCCGGCTTCCTCCTGGCTCTTCAGTGCGGTCCGTCAAAATGCGGAGGGAAGCCGATGGGTTCGAGCCGAAGGTGATACTGTTGAAATAATTCTCCGTCAGCCCTCTGCGGCCTTTTTACTCCTTTTGGCCAATCCCCAGGTCTCCATCATCCCCCCCGAACCCTTGTCATACTATGGAGAAAACTGGAGCCGCCATCCCGTGGGTACTGGCCCATTCCGCTTCGTAGCCTGGTATCCTGAACAGCTCCTCATTTTTTTGCGTAATCCCCGCTATTGGAAAAAAAATCAATCCTACGATTCAGCATCTATACCACAGGGGGTGCATATCAGGTTCCTTCGCGATCGGCAGGCAGAGATTATTCAATTTTTGCAGGGCCAGCTGGATTTCTTAGTCGGTAACGAGAGGGCCTATTCCGTTTTTTTCTTGGACCCCGAAGGCTCTCTGAAACAGGATTTAAAAATTCCTGTACGATTGGAAAAAGGACCGGTTCTCAACACAGAGTATCTGGGTTTTAATCTAGAAAAAGATTGTTTGCCCTGTCGCAGTAGTTCAGTACGGCGGTTCATCGCAGCATCCATAGACCGCCCTCACCTGGTTCAATACGCTCTGGAGGGCTTGGGTATCCCTGCCGATGCCTCGCTGGTTCCATACTCCTTGCGGCGTCATACCGTCCCGTTTTTATCAACGACCCCGCCTCCGAAGCCCTTTCAGTTACGCTTGATGACCACAGCACCTTACGCCCTCCAAGGTGCTTTGCTAAAAGAAATGCTTGGCAGCAAAGGTGTGGATTTAACATTAGGACTCAGCGATCAGGCCACCCACAAGACGGCCGTGGCTAACGGGGAATTTGAATTCTTCCGAGCCTCTTGGATTGCAGATTACCCCGACCCTGAAAATTATTATTCTCTTTTTTATTCGGCTCATAGGTGCCCGGCAGGGCCCAATTATTCCCGATTTAGCCATCCTTTGTACGATAGCCTATATGTGCGCCTTACCACTGCTACAACGCCGCTGGAGAAATTCACCTTAATGCATCGTATGGATTCAATATTGCAAAATGAAATGCCTGTTATTCCATTATATTATGACATCCAACTCCGGTTTTTAGGTCCCCGAGTAGCTTATTTGCCTTTTGATTTAAGTGGAAATCCCGATTTTTCAAACGCACTCCTGAAAAGGGAAATTCTTAGAAAATGAAATAAAAATATTCCATTTTTTTAGTTTAATTTGTTTTTAATAAAAAAGATATTCCTAAGAATGATTTGAAATTATTCTTAAAGGGATGAGCAGTAAAGGGAATTATTAAAATATAATGTTAATTTCTGAATTCCAAAAGCATTCTTATATAAAAAAACTTTAAGAGAATCACGGGAAAATAATTAACCAAACTCCATAAGTTAGCTTTTCGGGGACATATTCAGGATGTTTTCCGAGCAAAGGGTTTCAAGTTTCCAAAACCCAAGCCCGCAATTATTCCGCGGACAGACAGCACATTTAAAGGAAATTCCAAAAACACATGCAACATGCTAAGGAAAAATAAAGCCACCAGCCCCACGTGATAATTGTAAAAGTAGAGGGCCACGGAGAGCACCCACACCCCCGCGGCCAAAGCTAGATTTTTCCGGTTGGTGCGATGCCAACGAATAATTCCGGTTTTGGAAAACCAATTCAAATAATGGTAGGTGTAGGCAAAGGCAATGAGCGTCTGAATGCGCCAGCCATACAAAGTGTTCATAAATGCCCAGGGCATCTGTTCCCTAAGGTATTTTTGGACTTGAAGGGAAGGAGCCAAAATTTTAAATAAAACTAAATTTAGAAATTGAAACTTACTTAAAAAATAGGTACTCACAACCTGTGGATCAACCTGACGTCCGGAGAATACGCCTGGCCCTAACTTCAAAATGATTAGCACCGCTACCAACAAGGATAGTACGGAGAGAAATCCGGGGAGGCTACGATGTTTTATGGCTCCGAAGAGCATGAACAAAGCTGTGAACAGCCACACATGCACGATGGTAGGCACCAGCATACCAAACATGACCGAATACCATAATTGGCTCCGCAAAAGAAGGGCTATCCCCACCGAGAGAAGGCCCAACACCCAGCGCCACAAGGGGCGGCGGATGAACACAAAAACAGCGCTTAATCCCAGGGCTATGAACACAAATGCCGAGCCACTTTGTTCCAAAAAGCGGGCAATTTCATAGAGCACTGGCGATCCTTTAATGATAGGTGACGGTTCAGCAGTGGATGCCCGCAGAAATTCACTAGATAGAAAAGATAGGAAAATCAAAAAGGCGAAAGCCGCCAGCCACCACCAATCCCGACGACCAGCGGTAAAAAACTGTCTTTCTCGAAGCCAGTTGATCTCTGTGAGGTAATGGAGGGGCCCCAGTACCGCATATGAAAAGAGGAATAATTCAAAAGGTAGTTGGACCGCTAACCATAAGGAAGCGAAAATCAATCCGATATTCAAGAAATCTACGTAGTGGGCTTGGTAAGAGTGTTGGCTACTCTTCATTGGAATACAGGCCTCGTTACTCTCCGAATGCTATGCAAACGGTGGGTGGTTTGGCGAAGCAAGGGATCCCACAGGCCAGAATCCGACAACATACCCACTTTCACAAAGCCCGAGGCATGGATGACTTTTTGTTCATCATAGATTAATCCCACATGAGAAACCTGGGAATCTTTGCCCGTGAAAAAAACCAAATCGCCGGGACACGCCTCTCCAGCGTTATCCACAGGTGAGCCCATAGCCATCTGTTGCCAGGTATCCCGCGGAAGGCGAATACCGGCCGATTTGAATACCACCTGAACAAAGCCCGAACAATCTATTCCAAAAGGGGAACGCCCCCCCCACTGGTAGGGTGCATTTAGGTAGGTGAAAGCAAAGTCTATCATGCGTTCCAGGGGATCAGTGGGCCGGTGAGTGAGGGATTCCTCATGGAGAATAAAACGGCGTTCCCCAATAGCAAATATTTCTCCATCCTGGGCATAAAGGGTGCTGCCCCGTAGCACAGGAAAAGTGATACCACTTTCCAGATCTTCCACACGGCTCACCAACCTGTAGGCCGTGTGCCAGGTTACAGTCTGTAAATTCTGATAATCGTTTTCTGTCAAAGGTGTGTGTTGAACAAGGGGGATAAAGCCCTCATAACCATCCCAGTCACACCGGATGGAAAGCCAATCTAAATCCTGAGAGGGAAGGCACTGGTAGGTTTCGCCAAAGAGAAGCTGACTAACCTGTTCGGCCTGATGACGAGGCTCCGCCCTAACAGGAACCACGGAAAACAGGCACACTCCCCGTTCCACGGTGTGGACTCAGCAGCGTTCAATCACCATGGCCGACGCTCCACCCCCGCCGTTGCAAATACCTACAGCCCCATAACGGGCTCCCGTTCGTTGAAGAATATGAACCAGGGTCACTAAAATACGGGCCCCCGATGCCCCTAACGGATGACCTAAGGACACAGCGCCTCCTTGAATGTTTAATTTTTCGGAGGGAATTTTCAAGATTTTCTGATTGGCCAAGGCCACCACGGAGAAGGCTTCGTTAATTTCCCAATAGTCAATCTGCTCTGGCTGAAGGCCTGCCTTGTGGAGGGCCAGGGGCAAGGCTTTTGCCGGTGAAGTGGTGAACCACTCCGGGGCCTGCTCGGCATCCGCGTAGGATAGTATGCGGGCCAGAGGCCGCAAACCCAACTCTTTTACCATCTCTTCGCTGGCTACTACTAGCGCCGCAGCCCCATCATTGATAGTGGACGCATTGGCCGCCGTCACAGTACCATCCTTTTGAAAAACAGGCTTCAGAGTAGGAATTTTCTGAAAATCCACCTGAGTATATTCCTCATCGCGGGATACCAGGATAGGTTCCCCCTTCTTTTGAGGAACACGCACTGGAGCTATCTCCGCATCAAACCACCCATTTTCCCAGGCCTGTCGGGCTCGGCGGTAACTCTCCATGGCATAGGCGTCCTGTTCCTCTCGTGAAATACCACATTCACGGGCACACAACTCCGCTGCATTTCCCATGTGGTATTGATGGTACACGTCCGTAAGGCCGTCTTTCACTAAACCATCCACCAGTTGCCCGTGGCCTAAACGATAACCATACCGGGCATTTTCTACATAATAGGGTACGCGGCTCATATTTTCCATGCCACCGGCCACAAGCAGGTGCATTTCCCCCGCCCGGATAGCTTGGGCCGCCAGCATCACCGATTTCAGCCCCGAAGCGCACACCTTATTTACCGTGGTACAAGGTACCGTGTCAGGTATGCCGGCAAAGCGCGCGGCCTGACGGGCAGGGGCTTGTCCTAAACCGGCCTGGAGCACACAACCCATGTACACCTCTTCCACTTTTTCTGCAGGCAGACCGGCTGACTCCAAAGCGGCACGAATGGCCACACTTCCCAGTTCAGGCGCAGAAACTTGGGCCAGGCTACCTCCAAAACTGCCCAGCGGCGTACGCCGAGCACTCACAATAAATACCGATTGGCTCATAGTATTCTTTCAGACCCTCAAAGATAGACAGGCAAGGCGCGAAAAGCTCCATGTCAACCGCTAATCTTTAAAACGAAAAAACGGAAATAATATAAAAACTATATTGAATAAAGCATCTTTGGAAATAAAATGGGTTGCTTCCGAAATTTGAATTTATGTAATTAGATTTTGATTTGACGGCTAGAGGAACTCTTCGTTTACACTTTAGGAAAAATCTTTCCTTAATAATTCAAAAATCTGCAAATATTCTTGAAATGTTTTGTCGTCCCATAAAACCATAAACAGAGTTTCAAAGCTAGATGCGGCTTCCAGAAGAGTCCGCAGGGCCACCGGGGCTGCTAAATGGACTGGATAACCGAAAATGCCCGTGCTTAAAGAAGGGAAGCCAACCGTAGCAAGGCCATACTGCTTGGCCAGGGCCAGGCTGGAACGGTAGGCACTTTCCAGGACTTTTTCCTCTCCTTGGGAACCCCCTTGCCACACGGGTCCCACAGTGTGGATAACATATTTGGCGGGTAGCTGGAATCCTGGTGTGATACGGGCCTCACCCGGTGGACAAGGAGCCACTTTTTGGCAGGCTTTGGCCAGTTCTGGCCCCGCTGCTCTATGGATGGATCCCGACACGCCTCCTCCTGGCAATAGCTGGCTATTAGCGGCATTCACAATGGCATCAGCATTCAGTTTCGTGATATCTCCTTGGATGATTCTAACTACTCCCATGAAACAAATTTACGGCCGCTCTCTAGCAAAGAATCCTTTGTTTTTGCCTTGTAGTAAAAAATAACTCAGGGACTTTAAACGAAATACATATTCAAATTTTTGTTACATTTGGAGCATTCCATTAGTCCTGTTAGTCATGGGCCATGAGATGGCGAAGTTTTAAAGTTCGGATTTTATCCCGGTCTCATATTTTAATTGCAAAAATTGGTGTAATGACACTACTATCTCTTTCCACTTCCTGCGATACTTATCATCTTCCTTTGGCCTGGAGTACCCCGCCTCCGGCACCTTTATTGCATCCTCATGAAGAACAATGGAAAGGTTATATCGGAGCCAGAGTGGGACAAGCTTTACAAGAAAAAACGACAAATAAATTTAAGGATAATATTTTACTGAATTTGAACGGAGGCGGCGTTTTTCAACACAAATCCTTTTTATTTGAAGCCAATGGATGGGCAGGTTTTGCCCATTACCGATTTTATGATTTTGACACTCTCCATGTGCCCAACAGAAACATCATAACCTATGCCGTTCAGGCCCACCTGAATGCCGGTTGGGCGCCGCGTTTGGGCAAGAACAAGAAAAGCAAGCTGGAGCTAGGTGGCAGTCTGGGTATAGGCGTGGAAAATTCCGACGACACTTTCCCCTTTCCCATGACGTTTTCTCCTTTCATTGGGGCAGGATTTTCTCTGTCACCTGTTACAACTTTAGGGTTTCGGTGGAATTTCGTAGGATTAGGAACAGGATTTACAGCTTCTGTAAAATATAAAAATGCCCAATTTTTTGCTGCTACTATGCCTTACGCGCTCATTGGAATGAATTCCAAGCCATGGACTATGGGGGTCCTGGTATTTTTGGATTCAAAACAAAGGAGGCAAGGAGAATAAATTCGTGTCAAAATTTTTGAAAAAATGACCCCATTTGAATTTCATGTCACGTAGTATTGGACTTCCATAAATTGTAGCGTTCATAAAATGCTTCTCTCCTCTGCGATTTTTTCTCTCGCTCTATACTTTATTAATTTTCGAAAAATATCCTGAGTAACTATTTAAACGGGAAGGGGGTGGCGTGTGAAATGAAATAGATTTTTTCTAAATGTAACATGCAAAATTGATGGGGAAAATATTTTTGAGGAAAAATATTTTTTCGCATTTATGAAGCGTCATACCTTCCTTCTAATAGGACTTGGTATTTTTATGTTTTATGGAAGATTATCCAAAATTTACTCCCAAACCATAGGTCAGAATAAAAGTCTTTTGCTGTCGGCCACCGTACAAAACAATCCGCCTGCTATCATCATCCACTGGGCCCCTGGGAGCGGAGCCGCGGACTTTAAAGTTTATCGCAAAAACAAAACAGCGACGGGCTGGGGCTCCGTCCTGGCCACCTTGCCAGGCACCGCCACCTCCTGGACTGATAATAATGTGTCCGTTGGGGATGCCTACGAATACCGCGTGGTCAAATCCGGGGGGACTACTGCCTATGGTTACATCTACGCCGGCATTGAAGTCCCTGAAGTACTTTCCAGAGGCAGAATTTTATTAGTGTATGATACCATAAGCACCAATGGCTTACAGAATGAAATACAACGTTGGATAGAAGACGCGGAAGCCGATGGCTGGGACGTGGTATCCATTCCGGTAGCAGAAACCCACACACCTGCCCAGGTAAAAAACCTCATAAAAAACGCTTACCAGCAAAGCCCCGGTCAAACGCAGGCCTTATTTCTGCTTGGCCGCGTGCCCATACCCTACTCTGGTAACCTGGCGCCGGATGGTCATACCCCCGATCATCAAGGAGCCTGGCCCGCCGATGGGTACTACGGAGATATGGACGGTACCTGGACCGACAATACCGTCAATAGTACCGGCGCTTCTGATGCCCGCCAACACAACGTGCCGGGCGACGGAAAGTGGGATCAAAATACTTTTCCTAGCAACCTAGAGCTTCAGGTAGGCCGTGTGGATTTTAGAAACATCACAGCTTTCGGCCTGAGCGAGACCCAGCTGCTCAAGCGCTACTTGGACAAAAACCACGCCTATAGAACGGGGCTCATAACAAGCGTCAACCGGGCTCTTATTGACGACCATTTCACCTCCTATAGCGAGGGTTTTTCGGCATCCGCATGGCGAAGTTTCTCTCCCCTGGTGGGGCCCTCCCAGGTTTTTGCAGCTGATTACTTCAGCGAACTCACGACGGCTTCATATCGTTGGTCGTATGGGTGTGGGGCCGGCAGCTTCACCACCTGCAGCGGTGTGGGTACAGCTAATCAATTTGCCGCCGATTCCCTCCGCACCATCTTCACTATGCTTTTTGGCAGCTACTTCGGTGATTGGGATAACCCTCAGAACAATCTGATGCGCACGGCACTTGCTTCGGGATCTACCTTGGCCGTGTGCTGGGCTGGTCGCCCCTTCTGGCCTTTCCATCATATGGCGCTGGGTGAAACGCTGGGCTTTTCGGCGCGTGTGTCTATGAACAACAGCAGTACCTACGACGCCGGGCTGGCCACCCGCGGTGTGCATATGGCTCTGTTGGGTGATCCCACGCTGAGGGCTGATGTGGTGGCTCCCCCTTCCCAATTTACGGCCACTTCTGTGGGTTCTCAAGCGCTCCTCACATGGAGTCCCTCGCCGGATACCAGCATTATGGGTTACCACATTTACCTTAAGAACGATTCGCTGCCACAATGGAAGAAGATTACCCCATTTCCTGTGACGGATACTACTTATGTGGATTCTTGTCTGGTGTTTCCGGGGATACACACCTATATGGTAAAGGCCGTCAAGTTAGAAATCACTCCTTCGGGTACATATTACAATACGAGCGTGGGTTTAAAAGATACCCTATTCAGCACCAGTTATCAACCACTGGCAGCCGCTTTTTCTTACCAGGTTTCGGGTCTTAGTGTTCAGTTTAACAGTCAATCTGTGGGCCAGCCAGAAAACTACTGGTGGGACTTTGGGGATGGTTACACTTCCACTCAGCCGCAACCAACCCACACCTATATAGCACCGGGCACATACAATGTGGTCTTTGCCATCAGCACCGACTGCCGGGCAGACACCACGACGCTTCAGATCACTCTCCAGGGCACAGACCTCTCTTCCGGAACGTCACCCGCTTCTCTTCAAGTGTTTCCAAATCCTCTCATGGAAGGTCCCCTTTATATTAAGCTCCCAGGAGCACCCGTGTTCAAAGCCTACTTGAGGGATGTGAGTGGACGGGCGGCGGCAATTCTTAGCTCCCAGGCTGAACCATCAGGATATCGTTTGGATTTACCTTCCCTCCATTCCGGCATTTATATCCTAACCGTTGAAACCCCAACAGCAAGTTATTCAACGCCTATTGTCGTGTGCTCCAGGCCCTAGCCTCAAATTATTATAGCTAACCGTTTAACCAAATCTTTCCCTCGCGATTCAGATCAACCGTTCTGGGAAGGTTTTTCCACAAGAATGGTGGCCTTATTCCGACTCATTTCCACGACACCTGATTGGATCTCAAAGAAGAGGGTTTGGTTATCCTGGGTAA
Source organism: Flavobacteriales bacterium (assembly GCA_025055635.1). GTDB lineage: Bacteria > Bacteroidota > Bacteroidia > CAIKAF01 > CAIKAF01 > JANWWQ01. The sequence continues at coordinate 15,088 of JANWWQ010000018.1, read as the reverse complement.
TTATTTTAAGGCGTCCGGCTTTGAGGGTGGAAATGATGGGAGCATGCCTGTTTAGCAGGGCAAAGGAACCATCGGAACCGGGCAGGCTAACCAGGCGGGCAGAGCCGCTAAAAAGCGTCTCATCAGGGGTGATAACCTCCACTAGCATAGAAAAAACTTTTAAGCCCGCGCCTCAGCAAGCATTCTCTCGCCGGCTTCTATCACTTCTTCAATGGTGCCCTTAAGATTAAAGGCAGCCTCCGGATACTGATCCACTTCTCCATCAAGAATCATGTTGAAACCCTTAATGGTATCTTCAATATTCACAAATACGCCTTTAATGCCGGTGAACTGTTCGGCCACGTGGAAGGGCTGGCTGAGGAAGCGCTGTACCCGACGGGCCCGGTGGACCACCAACTTGTCCTCCTCACTCAGTTCGTCCATACCCAAGATGGCAATGATATCCTGCAGTTCTTTGTAGCGCTGAAGAATTTGCTTTACGCGCTGAGCGGTTTGATAATGTTTTTCCCCCACAATGGCAGGGGTTAAAATACGAGAAGTGGAATCCAGTGGATCCACGGCCGGATAAATTCCCAGCTCTGCAATTTTACGGCTTAAAACCGTCGTGGCATCCAAATGAGCGAAAGTGGTGGCTGGGGCCGGGTCAGTGAGGTCGTCAGCCGGGACATACACAGCTTGCACAGACGTGATGGAACCGTGTTTAGTGGAAGTGATGCGTTCTTGCATCAATCCCATCTCAGTGGCTAATGTGGGCTGGTAACCCACAGCGGAGGGCATACGGCCCAACAAAGCCGAAACCTCCGACCCAGCTTGAGTGAAACGGAAAATATTATCAATAAAAAATAGAATATCTCGTCCCCCACTTCTGCCATCACCATCACGGAAATATTCTGCAATAGTCAGTCCTGATAGAGCCACACGGGCCCGCGCGCCAGGAGGTTCATTCATCTGACCAAAAACAAACGTAGCCTTTGATTCTTTCAACTCTTCCAAATCCACCAGGCTCAGATCCCACGACTGCTGTTCCATAGAATGCCGAAAAGCTTCCCCATACCGAATAATTCCGGCTTCAATCATTTCGCGCAACAGGTCATTCCCTTCGCGTGTCCGCTCGCCCACGCCAGCAAACACCGAAAGCCCTCCGTACCCTTTTGCGATATTGTTGATAAGTTCCTGAATGAGCACCGTCTTGCCCACTCCGGCTCCCCCAAACAGGCCAATCTTACCCCCTTTGGCATAAGGTTCAATCAGATCAATAACCTTAATACCCGTGTAAAGGACTTCCTGCGTAGTACTTAGTTCCTCAAACTTGGGAGGTTCCCGATGAATTTTGTACCCCCCTTTTTTATCGACCGGGGGCAAACCATCTATGGGGTCTCCGGTCACGTTAAATAGACGCCCCCGAATGGCTTCGCCAATAGGCATGGTAATAGAGGTTCCTAGAGACCTTACTGGAGTACCCCTCTTCAAACCATCGGTGCTATCCATGGCGATGGTGCGCACGGTGTCCTCCCCAATATGCTGCTGAACCTCCAGCACAAGGGGTGGAGCGCCGGGCCGATCAATTTCTAATGCATCATAAATATTTGGTAACTGGCTCGAATCGTCAAATTTTACATCAACGACGGGACCGATGATTTGAGAAATTCTACCAACAACCTGAGACATGGAATTTTCTATTTTCAAAAACTGGCCGCAAAAGTAGAAATTTCCCTTAGCCCCACCAAAACAATAGAGCATGCGGCACCTACTTTTGCGCCGTGAAGATTTACAGGGGCCTGGATAGGCTGCCTTACCTGCCATCGGTAATTACTTCCGGAACCTTTGATGGAGTTCACCTGGGTCATAAAGCCATATTTGACACCGTGTGTCGTATTGCCTCTGAGAGGTCTCTGCGTAGCCTGGTGGTGACCTTTCATCCCCATCCTCGGATCGTTTTGCAGAAAAATCCGGAAACGCTCACCTTGCTCAATTCTTTAAAGGAGCGCATGATCAGGATAGGGAAGTCGGGAGTACAAGCCCTATGCATTGTGGAGTTTACTCCCTCTTTTTCCCTTTTAGAACCGGACGAGTACCTTCGGTTGCTAAAGGAAAAAGCCGGTTTGCAATATTTGGTTGTGGGATACGACCATCACTTTGGTCGCGAGCGTCGGGGCTCGCCCGCTGCTATACAACCCTTGTGCAAAGACTGGGGGATAGGTTTCGAGCAGGTAGATCCCGTGGAGTGGAATGGAGTGCAGATTAGTTCTACAAAAATCAGGCAGGCTTTAAGGGAAGGGCGCGTGGCGGATGCCAACACTATGCTGGGATACACCTATTCTTTAGAGGCGGTTGTGGTGAAAGGCGACGGTTTGGGCCGACAGTTGGGTTTTCCCACTGCCAATCTGAGACCACGGGACCCCCTAAAGCTGGTGCCAGTCCATGGTATTTACGCAGCTGAAATTGTACTGGACAACAGACTATATTACGGTATGGCATACGTGGGTGAGCGACCCACCCTAGAAAAAAGCGGCCGCCAGGTGGAAGTCCATATATTTGATTTCAATCAAAGCATTTATGGGAAAAAACTCACCTTACGCTTCGTAGATTATTTGAGAGCCGATTCCCGCTTTCCATCCTTGGACCATCTGGCACAGGCCTTGCAAGAAGATGCACGGACAGCTCGCCGGCGGCTAGGACTAAAATGATAATCCGGGGCGCAACCCTTTTTTTGTTATCTCTACTTGTCCCATACGTGTATGCCCAGGATGAGGGCGGCTATTTTCAGGATGTGCCGGTTTATACTTCTTTACGGGAAGCGCTGCGATCCCCTTTGGCCGTGCGGCGATTGAGCCTCACCCGCCAAAAACTCACCCGCATTCCACCCGAGGTGTTTGAACTGGAGAATCTGGAAGAGCTTGATCTGAGCCGTAATAAGATCCGTGAAATCCCTCCTGCCATAGGGCAGTTAAAAAAACTGCGCATCCTCCGGCTTCAAAAAAATCAGATTGAAACTTTGCCGGAAGAAATGGGTCAGCTGCGTAAATTGGAATTCCTGGACATAAGCCGCAATCCCCTGCTGCGGCTTCCTGAGAGTCTGGGGCAGTGTGCCGCTCTGCGACAAATTATGGCCTGGGACACCAACCTTAGCGACTTACCCCTTTCCCTCAATCAGTTGGAACAACTGGAAGAGGTGGATTTGAGGGCCATTCTCTTTTCTCGGCAAGAAATGCAACGGCTCACGGAAAGCTTTCCTCGCGTGCGGCTGCACTTTTCCGGGGAGTGTCAGTGTGGACCCTACTAATAAGAAGATAGCAAATTCGGATTTTTCATGTAAAGGCTTATGGGTATTATTTATTAAGCTCAAGCCCTTTCACTCACTTACAGTAAAATAAAGCACTTCAATTGCTTAAAAATTAGACCCTTCATTTGGGCTCTTTGACTGTCAGCTGATTAGAAAAAAATTGCTAAAACTTAAATCTCACCTGGGCCCTTAAGTCGGTACGAACAGGACCATTAATCTGGCTTAAACCCGAACTAATCACGTCCCTATCCGCATACCAGGTATGGGCAGCCTTAAACCAGAGATCAAGGTTACGAAAAACTTGCCATCGGAGGGTCAGATAAGTACGGATACCCCGGCCGTACAGGGCAGGAATAGAAAAATAATAGAGCAAGTCGTTTTCATAGGCATAGATGCGGGTATCGTAATCCTGAGTGTGGAAAAGAGTGTACCGGATTGCAACCGAGAAAGGTTGACGAAGGCTTTTATATGTAAGGTCAGCAAAGATCATGTAACCATACTTTCGACCTTCTGAGGGAGCCTGAAAAAGCATCATTTCCGCCCGACCTCGGAAGCGGATATAAGGACCGGCATCCGTGGTAATGTTAAGCCGAATGTTGGTGCGCTGCAGATCTTCCACGTAGGACACTACCGAGGAATGACGGCTGTTCTGAGCGCTGAGTCGGTGGCGCACTCGGCCGTAGATTTCAGTGCCTTTGGCCGGAAGCCATGTGAGCTGCGTGATGGCATCCCAGGCGCGGGAAGGGGCGTCAATGCCAAAGCGTGGCCATGGAAAGTTTATCTGATCCAGATAGCCGGAAATGCCAAATTTGCGAGCGGGCTTACAGTCTAACCCTACATAAAATCCGGATTCGTTGTTGGCTCCGCGGCGGTCAGCCACAGGATTGGCATATAGTGCCGCATACCGAGGCTGAAAATTTCGGTATAAAGCGGTGAATGTGAGGAAGGTGGCCGGAGTAGCTTGCAACCCATGAATCATGGCCCACCCGCCGTTGTCGCTGTAGGCCATTTCCCCAAAAAAGGTCAGGTAGTGATGCACCCATTGGTAATCCACACCGACGTTTATGAGCCTGTTGCCCCTAAAGCGAAATGTGTTGTAAATAGACTCCGATTGGTTCAGGATGGCGCTCAGGTGGGTGTACACTCCTGTCATTCCCACATGCAGCGAATGCCATCGTACATCCAGGTGTCCGCCAGCCATTTGTTCGGTCACGGTACCCTTGTTGTCTATTTCCGCGGCGGTACGATGCAGACCTGAAGTGATTAGAGAACTTACTTGGGGCAATTCGTCTTGATCCGTTGAGTCGGTCACAACGAGGTTGCCGTCCAGTTTTTTCCGGCTATAAAATGCTGTGATATCAAGCCATGGGAGGGGCCTAAGGGTGATAGCACCGCCCCGCATGAAAAGGTTTTCATTGATGGAAGTGTATGGCCTTACGCCTTGGCCTGTGCGCCTGAGGTTGATACCAAACGCTGTTTTGCCAAAGGCAAGACCTGTCCAGAGAGTGAGGCCCTGTCCGAAGCGGCATTGGTAGTCCCCTAGGGCCAGGGTTTTTAGCCATTTCAGGTTGCTCACATACAAATGAGCACTGTAAAAATCAAATCCCCAGCGGTTCACTCCGCTGAAAAAAGGTTCCCCCGCATCCTTATCGGCTGTGAACCCCAGACTGTAATATCTGTGGTGGGAATAACGGAATCGGGTGAAGAGGCCAAATGGAGGGCCCAAGTAACCGGCCTGCGGATCGACTTTATTTTTCAGGTAGCCGACCTGCCGTTGCACGGTGTAAAGGCCCCGCCAGAACCACTCGCTTTTCCCGTGATGGAGGCTTCTCAGGAAGGTGGGCAAGGATTCGCGGGGCTTGGGATAAACGGTCACAAAGGGCCGGACCGCATCCAGGGTTTCATCATCCATCCCCGGTACATAGGCCAGCTCGTATATTGTAAGGAAGGGACCAAACTTCTGGCGGTAATTAAGGATGGCTTCAATCTGTCTATCGTTGAATACCTGAAACTTTTCTAGGTCTTCTCTGTCTGCCTGGTTGAGGTCAAGCGGAAGCTCAAAATAGTACTGCAGGTCTTCCACCAGATTGGTGAAGTCCAGCTGAGCGTCCACGTTATCCGTGATGGTTTCAATGAGTTTTTCAATCAGGTTGTCGCGGCGGGTTTCGTCCTGGCTGGCCCGATCCTTTTGGGCTTGTAAGGGTGAGGCTACGAGTATAGCGGCTGAAAAAATCCATCCTCTCATGGAAAGATTTATTTTCCTATGCCAGGTTTTCTTTTTTCTGGATGGTGGTCAGGGCCAAATTCGGCCCCCAAGGATGCCTGCGGGGAGAAACCTAGAGCCTGATGGTAAGTAGAGGCAACGTCCAAGCGTACAGGGCCCCATCTGAGGCCCATGCCAAAGGCAGCTAGGACAGGGCCAGTGGCAGCCCCACCTCTCACGTACAGCATGGGATGCGGGATAAGTTCCAGGCCCAGCCGGGCCGCAAACGGCCTTTCCAGATCCTTCTCTAGGTCAAGGTTAGACCTGAGTTTTTCGCTCCACTGGTAAGCCAGTCCAAAACGGAGAAGAGCCGGTAATCGTTCCCTGTCAAAGGAGGCTATGCGTTGCCGTATGGGATTTACCAGGTGAAAAGCAAGAGTTAAGGGTTTTATGGGGCGCGTCATCAGGCTCAGTTCGCCCGTAAAGGCGTGAACCTGGCCGTAGAATTCTGAGAAAGCTAGATGATGGTAGTTAAAGACCATAGCCGCACTCACAAAGGGGCTGAATGTGCGAGCGTAGCAAAAAGAGGCCCGCGAGCGACTGAAAGTCCTGCTTCCGAAGCGGGTGAAGCCCGCAGAGAAGACACCCAGGCGCCGACTCACAAAAGCCCCTGATAGGCCAGCCGTGCTAAGTTCGGGTAGCAGGAAGCGGTTGTCATAAAACAGACCAACTGTGCTCCGGCTCAGGTAACCTATCGCCGCGGGGCCATTGAATAAGGCAAAGACGTCAATGTTACAAAGAGCGGCATAAGCCATGCCAGCGGCCCTCCCTCCCGCTGGCCAGGATTGGGTTTCCCCAGATAAACATAGAAGTAAGTGACAGCCTGTCAGGATGATAAATCGGAGTCGGCCCATCGGCTCCCATAATTAAATTTTTGAATTTCCAAGTTGGCAAAAGATCCCAGGACTGCCTGCCGCAGGGATTCCCGAAAGTTTTCCAACCGGTTGCGCAGGTCCGAGTCCTGCAAGGCTATGATGGAGGCAGCTAATAGGCCGGCATTGCGGGCGTTATTCAAGGCCACGGTGGCTACCGGTACGCCGGCCGGCATTTGCAAAATTGATAATGTGCTATCCCACCCGTCCAAACTGTGGGTGGATTTTATCGGAACCCCTATGACGGGCAGGGTGGTGTAGGATGCTGTCATACCCGGCAGATGGGCGGCACCTCCGGCTCCAGCTATTATGACTTGAAGGCCGCGTCGGGCAGCGGTTCGTGCATAGGTAGCCATGCGATCGGGAGTCCGGTGGGCTGAGACGATGGCCACTTCAAAAGCCACCTGCAGCTCTTCTAGAACGACTGCCGCCTCCTGCATAATGGACCAATCTGAATGACTGCCCATAATGATGCCCACCTTGGGTTGCATACTTCAAAGAAACAAACCCAAGGTTAATCAGCCAAATTTTTATCGTGCCGGTAAACCCAAAAAAGACTAAGGTTTGGGGTCAGGCAGAAGGTGTGATACGGTAGGCTAGCAAACGGCGCACTATAGGCAAAAAGGTTTCGTCAAACGGAAGCGGTTGTTCACTCACTGCGCCATAAACTGCAGGGGTGGGAAGATCTGGACGCAAACGAAGAATTTCTTGCTTAATGCGGCGAAAATGGTACATCAACCCTACTGGGTAATCCGCCACGAAAGAGGTGTGAATGGCCTTGAAGCGTTCTCCAGGCTTTTCATAAAGGGTCACATGGTATTCATACACCCGGTTACGGGCTGTTTCCTGATCCTCTAGGATCACAAACCCTTCATCTTGGCGGAGAGGTATCACACCCACCTCCTCCACATGAATAAGTTTTTCTACCTGTTCGTAATAAGCTTTTCCTTCTTGAATGGATTCGGCAAACTGAGGTTCTGCAAATTCTAAGACCCGAAGAATTTCTTCAAGAAGTTGGTGGGGAGGCACCTGCTTTTCATAAATTAGTCGGATATTTTCCAAGTCAATACCGGCCAAAGTGACGGTCCCTGATTCGCAAGTCTCGGCAGCCAGCTTCACGGCTACCAGTTCACGGTAATGCCGAATAAGGTCGGCCAACATGGGATAAAGCCGCCATGCACGAAAACAGGCTTCCACACTTTGCAGATAGCCTAATATCAGATAGCTTTTATATTCCAGGTCAATATGTTTATCTGTAATCCATGTATCAGAAAGATGGGGAGTCTTTGGGCGAATGGTTTTCATGGACAGGTATTTTACTCAAAAAACGCAACAATGAACAAAAATGTTATAAGATCATTAAGGCAATGTATGCACAAAGTTTTGTGAATAGGGAAAATTTTAGAACAATAGTACAATGAGCTCCTTCTGGAGCAGATATACGCCGATACCGGAAATATAACCCAGCAGCGCCAGAATACTGATTCTTTTTACATACCACCCCACACTTATTTTTTCCATATTCATCACCGCTATTCCGGCGGCCGAACCCAGGATGATGAGGCTACCGCCGGTACCGGCACAATAGGCCGTGAATTCCCATAGACGGCTGTCCATGGGGAATTCCTGCAGGGAGAACATGGCTTGCATGGCTGCTACTAAGCTGCCGTTGTCAATGATGGCCGAAAGAAGGCCCACCAGCACCACCAAAAAGTCCAAGCTGGGTAAATGATTCCGCAGAAAGATACCGGAAGCGCTTAAAAGGTTAAGCTCTTCCATCATATAAACAAGTAAAAGTATGCCCATGAAGTAAAAAATGGCTGATACGTCCACCTTACTCAGGGCATAGGTGACGGAGTACCGTTGACGCTCGGCGGGGGTTTTTTTCCAATGGATTGTTTCGGATACAAGACACACCACCGCAAGCCCAAATAAGATGCCGACGAAGGGAGGAAGTCCCGTAATGCTTTTAATTATCGGTACTAGCACAAGACTACCTACCCCTGTAAAAAGCATGCGCTTACTGCCCCGGACGTGTTCGGCTTTTATTACTTCGGCCATACTGATCTGTTCCAGCAAACGCACTTCGCCACGTAAGCGTACACTGGCCACCAGCACGGGTATCACGATGCAGGCCAGACAGGGCAGGAAGAGTTGCAGGATGATGCCACCGGCGCTCACCTGACCTCCCACCCAGAGTAGGGTGGTAGTGACATCCCCAATGGGAGACCAAGCCCCTCCTGCATTAGCCGCAATAACAACCAATGAAGCCAAAATCATGCGCACTTCACTGCGGGGCATCAGTTTGCGCAGTAGGGTAACCATCACGATAGCCGTAGCCAGATTGTCCAGCACGGCCGACATAAAAAAGGTGACCCAGCATGTCACCCACATCAGTTGCCTGGCATTGCGCGTACGAATGCGGTAAGTAATTACGGAAAAACCCTGATGAAGATCCACCAGTTCCACGATGGTCATGGCACCCAGAAGAAATATCAGGATGGCGGCGATAGAACCAAAATGAGCGATGAGCTTGTCCCCCAGGGCATGGCCATGTTCTTGAGTGAATAAAGCATAGAGGATCCACGCCACACTGCCCCCTAGTAGGGCGGCCACCGATTTGTTAATTTTGAAGCGGGTTTCAAAAATGATGAGGCTGTAAGTGAAAAGAAGCAGAACGACAACAATAGCCTCCACGCGCTGTTTTGCCTGCGAAAGTACATAAATCAGTAAAGTACACCCTTTGCCGGAACTTTGTCCCCCTAAGGCCGATTTTCCAGATTGAAAACTTTGGCATTGTGGGAGTTTATGTGTAAGCGAACTTAATGAGGGCCAGGTAACCGAATATCTTAAACAATGAGCCCTTATGAAGATGGAAAAATAGAGTAGGGATTTTTACCGCAAATTCCGTTTAGAAAGAATAAAACAAATGGACAGTTTTTTATAAATTCAACTTGCGTATAAACTGCCTATGAAGATCCAGTCTGAATAGTTTTATAAACCTAAGTGAAAGAAATATTCGCTTAAATTTTTGTCTATTTCTAAAGCATTTTATTTGGGGGAATCCCTTAGATGTAAGGAAATATTTTTGGACATTATTCCTAATTTTTTATGGCACTATTATGAAAATTTAGATTGAAAAATTTTGTTTGATTTTCCAGTAACCAGACGAAAATCTCTTCGCAATTGGAGCATGCCAAGATTTGAGATAAAAGTTTTTCCTTAAAAGTCATCAAATTCTTATTTAATTGCACGACCTACGCAGTAACCCAGTACGGAAGCCAAAAAACCGCCCATGGGAGTTGGGATCCACAAGGGGGGCAATAGAAGAAAGACGATATATACTAGGGTTCCGGAGGCCATGGCCCAAAGTGCCCCGCGGGGGGATGGCTTAGGATCAAATAAAGCTGCACACAGCGGCACAAAAAGCATAAACAGTCCCATAGCTGAGGCCAGCGAAACGAGCTGGAAAATATTGTGTACCAGAAGAGCCAATACGTAGCTCAGGATGGCCATTCCCAGCACAGCAATCCGGAGAGTAAAGAGAGACCTTTTGCCGGATCGGCTCAGAAAAGGGACTATGTTTTCCCACCACAGACTGGCTGGCGCCAAAAGGGCTCCGCTGGCTGTACTGAGCACCGCCGAAATAAGGGCGCCAAAAAAGAGGGTCTGCACCCAAGGCGGTGTATGGGTATGAAGAAGGTGAAGCAGTATACCCTGGGCTCCGCCCGGCGCTTCATTAGGCTTTAGGTCTAATTTGAGAGCAACCAGAGTCAAATACAAAGGCACCAGAGCCAGACACAAATACAAGGCACCACCTAAACCCGCGCTGAGGGCGGCCATCCGCGCACTCCGGGCCGCATTGAACCGCTGGAATACGTCCTGACTGGGAATGCTCCCCAAACCCATCACCATCCACGCCCCTATGAAATGAAGGATGGCCTCTGGGGTGGCTTCAGGCCACAAGCGGAAATACTGGTCTTCCGTCTTCTCCAAGACTTCCAAGGGAGTTCCCAGCGCCGGCTCCTGATGCAAAAAGTAAAGAGCCAAACCAAGACCTGCTACAATCATAATTCCCTGAAATAAATCCGTGAACGACACAGACCACAGGCCCCCGGCCATCGTATACAGAGTGACCACCACCGCACAAAGGGTTATTCCGGCCTCCAAAGGCCAACCTGAAATACCGGTAAAGAGCACTCCAAGAGCCACAAACTGGCCTGCTACGTAACTGAAAAAGGTGGCAATCATAGCTAGAGAAGCCCACAGTCCCACGCGGGGACCGAACGATTTCTCATACAAGTCACCCAGGGTGAGCAAGTTGCGCTGGTATAAGGGACGGGCAAACACCAGGGCTACCAGAAACAGACAAAGGGCGGCTCCGAAAGGATCTTCCACCACCGCCTGAAATCCCTCATTGGCATAGGCCCCCGAAGCGCCCAGAATGGTTTCAGATCCATACCATAGGGCAAAGAAGGCCGCTACATTGAGCAGCAGGGGCAGGCGCCGACCCCCATTCATGAAGTCTTCCGCACTGTGCACGCGGCGGGCAGCCAGCAGCCCCAAGGCGAGGGAAACTATCATGTAGCCCAGCACGCCCCAGGAAATCAAGTCCATGAACTCGGGACTTGGATTATTTTTTGCAAAGAAAATGATCATCTCCCGAAAAGCCAGGATTTTTTCTGGTTTGGAGAGGCAAGAAAATCTTCCTTAAAATGGAGAATGATGGCCCCCGTTATACCCAAAGTGGTGAAAGAAGGATTTTCCTGAGGTCCGAATACCGGCCTGACGCTGTGAAGCCAGCGGGCTTCGGCCCGTAAGAGAAGGTGAGACCAAATGTGCCAATCAGCATTGAAAGAGATACCCTTTACATTGCCTGGCAAGGCCGAAGGTGTCCTGAGTACCACTCCTTGGGGATCCATAAAAAGCTCGCCCCGCAGGGTGCAACTAAGCGATTCGGTCAACTGCCGGCGTACCATCAGGGTTGGCGATACCCACCAAGCTTTGATGGAGCCTTGGGATATGCCTCCATCAGCTACAGCAAGAAAGGTCCAGCGGGACTTCGCTTGCCATTCCACTATGAGATTATGAAACAGTCGCCAGACGTGGGGTTGTTCTGGATCAGCGGGACCCACAAAAGAGTTGCTCTGAATGCGCCAGAGCCCCCGGCCGAATTGGAAAGCATGACCTACAGCAGGCACCCGGAAGGAACGACTTACCCGTATGCGTTGCCAGCCATTCAAAACAAGGAACGCAACGGCCCAATGTTTTCCTGAGGGTCTGCAGTCAATGCGGAGACCGCTTTCGTAATAGGGCGAGTTATCCGCCTGTAGGGATCGTGTAAGGGTGTACCCATCCAGTCCGCGGGCTGTTTCGGCCCCAATGTGCGAAGGGATAACACCGGCCTGCACCGCCAGGGTGCCCTTGTCATCCCTGCGCCATTGCACAAAAGCCTCGTTCAGGTGGCGCAAAAGAGCGGGCTCGGAAGCCAGATTTTCCCGACAGTAGCTGCCCTGCATCACGGCCCCATGAATGGCCCACCGTTTGCGTTCGTAGGCCACTTTCCAACTTAATAAATTCACTGCCAGCCGGTCTAGGTCGGTAAAGGAACTATAAAATGCCGGCCTGCGTTGTGGCCTTGCAGGCGCATCATGGGCAAAATACGTCTCTAAGTATCCCTCTAGCCGCCAATGGTTAATTGATTGCTGGCTCTGGACCGGAAATAGCCCCTGGATTAAGAAAAAAAGGACTACGAATCCCTTGGTTCTGCCAAGGCATTGGATAGAATGTCTATAAGCCTTCAGCCATTTGTTCACATTTTCCCACGTAAAATTTTGTTCCAATATAGCCAGGGTAAAATGTATCTTTTCAAAGCGTACATAGTCCACCGCTCTTTACTTTGGTCAAATGGAAATGTTTCTTGGGGCTGCAGGTCGTAGTCAAATTCTGCCAGCACCAGACGACCATATCCCGTGATAATCGGACAACTTGAATAGCCATTGTAAGAGTGTGTGAGAGGGCGTCCTTCCAGCACAGCAAGTAGATTATGAGCCACTACAGGCATTTGTTTTCGGACAGCAGCCCCTGTACGGCTCACCGGTAAGCCTGCGCAATCACCCAGGGCAAACACATTGGGCCAACGCGGGTGTTGTAGGGTGTGTTTATCAACTGCAACCCAACCCTTGTCATCGGCCAGGGGACTTTGAGCCACAACATCCGGGGGGCCTTGGGGAGGCACTACATGCAGTAAGTCAAACCGCTCTTCGTAGCGATGCCCCTTATTGTGTTCGCCTATTCCCTGAAAGGTAGCTATGCGTCGTTCCCCATCCACAGCGCTCAGCTTCACTCGGAAGAACGTCTTGATATTATATCGTTCAATAACTTTTTTTAGAGTTTTTTCGTATTTTTCAATACCGAAAACTCGGGTACCTCCGCTCCAATATTCCACCGAGCTATGAGCACTGAGACCTCGGCGGTGGAAATTATCTGCTGCCAGGTACATGATTTTTTGTGGGGCTCCCCCGCACTTTACAGGGGTATCCGGAGCTGTAAATAGAGCCCGTCCCCCGCGAAAATTTTCTAAGCACCGGCGGGTGTAACCAGCTAATTCATACCCATATACGGAACAAACGTCGTTTTTTCCAAGTGTTTCGGCGAGGCCCTGAACCTGCTCCCAAAGGAGCTTTATACCAACGGCCACCACAAGGACATCATAAGTTTCTATTTTCCCCGAGGCCAGAACCACATGTGAGTTCTCAGGGTCAAAGGCGGCCACTTTGTCACGGATCCATTCCACACCGTCTGGAATTAATGTTTTTGTAATCCTGAACGTCTTCTCAAGGGGATAAATGCCACCTCCAACCATTGTCCAGGCCGGTTGGTAATAGTGATATTCAGATGGCTCAATGACAATGATATGCAGATCTGAGGCTTTCCGCCTGAGAAAGGCAGCCAGGGAAATACCTGCGTTACCGCCTCCGGCAATGACCACTTTCTTACGCTGGCTGATTGTATCCATTGAGTTTGCAAAGCTTACAACTAAGTCGCAATAAATTAAATTTTATCACTTAAAGGGCAGTTTTTCTCGTTGGGTTTGGATAAAAGATTTCTTTGTTCAATTTGTTGAAAAATTCCTTGCAAGGCCCAAAGCTTATGGTTTATTTCGCATCCTGTTCATGGCTTCACAACCGTCCTGCATCATGATCTCGGCTGAATTTCAGTCCTTCCTGGAGCGCAGCCTTTCGGAAAAGCTGGGGGAGCCTGTGCGCATCCACAGTGCAGATCCTAAAGGAGGAGGATCCATCAATGCGGCTGCCGTCCTGCGCACCAGCGCTGGACCCTTCTTTGTTAAGTGGAACGACGCTTCCAGGCACAAAGGCATGTTTGAAGCCGAGGCCAGGGGCCTGTCGCTTCTCAAGGCTGCGGGAGAACTTAAAGCTCCGGACCCCATAGCCACCGGGGACGATGGCCAATATTGTTTTATCATTCTGGAATTCCTGGAACAGGGGGAACCCTCTTTTGGCTTTTGGGAAGATTTTGGCATGCGCCTGGCGCGGCAGCACCGACATACTTCCGAAAGATTTGGTTTGGATCATGACAACTTTGTGGGCTCGCTGCCTCAAAAAAACGCCTGGGTGGATAATTGGCCAGATTTTTTTGTACGTTACCGGCTGGAACCCCAGCTGCGTCGTGCCGTGGACAGCGGAAAAGCAGATCAATCCATAGTGCAGCGTTTCGAGAATCTCTATGCCCGGTTGCCGGAAATTTTTCCGGAAGAGCCCCCAGCTTTGCTGCACGGCGATTTATGGGGAGGCAACTTTTTGTGTACCCTAGAAGGAGAGCCAGCCATTTTTGATCCAGCCGTCTATTATGGCCATCGCGAAATGGATTTAGCCATGACGCGCTTGTTCGGAGGCTTTGATTATGAATTCTACGAAGGGTATATTAACGAGTATCCTTTAGCGCCTGGTTGGGAAAAGCGCGTGGACATCTGCAACCTCTACCCCCTTTTGGTACATGTGAACCTCTTCCCGGGCTCTTACATTCAGTCGGTAAAAAACATCCTGAGCCGCTTCTAATACTGATGTGTACGCAACATCACCAGGGTACAACCGTGCACCACTTCCACCCCCTTTTGCCTCCATAGCTTTTCAAATTCAGAATTTTCAGTCCCTGGGTTGAATATAATCCTTTGGGGCTTTAAGTCCAACAGGCAGTCATAGTATAGAGCCTGAACGGCCGGTCGTAAGTATAAAGTAATGGTGTGAATGGGCAGAGTTTTCACCTCTTCACAGCAAAATCGGAAAACCCTTTTACCCTCATACTCTCCCCCTCGCATATTCATCAATATTACCGAGTGCCCGTGGCGAGGGATTCATAAGCCAGTAAACTGTACCTACCTGGGCGTGGCGAAAAACCCACAATCAAGGTAGGCTTGTCCATCATGCCAAAGGTAAGCCCAAAACATTCCTTGCCATATCTATATTTTTGAGGCGTATGACGGTCCCAAACACGGAGCACGCTTTTAACATTTTATTGGTAGAGGACGACCAGAATCTGGCGCTCATCACCCGCGATCTGCTCACGGACCAGGGATACCAGGTGACTCATGCCTCTGACGGAGCCGAGGCCACCCAACTGATACACGAGCGGCCTTACGATCTATACATT
>JANWWQ010000017.1 GCA_025055635.1 Flavobacteriales bacterium | reverse complement strand
CGATATCCAAATTTTGAGACCGTAATAAATAAGAGAGCAAAAGACTATGGCCGGAATTATCGTCCAGACCATTTCCAGGCGCGTGTTGTGGGCGAAGTGGTACCCTTTGCTGTTGGGCCTCATCCGGTACCGATAAGCGAAGTACCACAGAAAAGGCTGCACCACCATGTAAGCGATTGAAATAATTGTAAAGGATACATCAGAAAGCTGGTCAATATCTTTTCCATGGAGAGAAGCTGCTTCGGGAAGCAGGTAACCGCCCCTAACATACTTGATATAAAAGTAAACGTAGAGGAACCAGCCAAAAAACACCATGAACAGGCACAGAAGGCCATTGATGCCATTTTCTTTATATGTGATTTCCCAGGGTTTTTTGCCGCGAATGGTGTCAATGAGGTTGGATACGGTGATGATTTTGGTGAGCGTCACCACGCTCAGGATGGTAACGATGGCGAAAAGAATGTTGTTGAGCATAGCTGCGATTCTTTAGTTATTCATCACATTAGTAATTATGATGCAGGCTTTCATCAAGGAACGTGGCCTTGGAAGGCACCAGATTAGCCTGTTCCAATCCACGAAATACGGCAAAGATGAAAAGACCTGTAAAGAGCAAAAAGCATCCCACCTCCGGTAAACCTAGACCGAAATTGGTACCTACAGTACCTGGCATCACAATCTGGTACAAATCTAAATAATGCCCTAACACAACAAGTGTAGCAATAGTTACAGTATATAAATAATTTCTTTTGGCATCACGCGTCATTAAAACAAGCAAAGGCAATACAAAGTTCAATGCTACCATCACCAGTATTAAAGGCCTATATTGGGTATCATATCTTTCAATAAAATAAACAACTTCCTCAGGAATATTGGCATAGAAGTAAAGCATGAATTGAGAAAAGTACAGATAGGTCCAGAAGATGGAGAATGCAAAAAGATATTTGGCTAAGTCATGGATATGGCTGAGGTTAACCTGGGGCATATAACCCAGTTTTTTCAGATAGATCACAATGAGGAGCATTACGGCCACCCCGGAGACCCAATAACCGGCGAAAGTATACCAACCGAAAAGGGTGCTAAACCAGTGGACATCTATGGACATGAGGAAGTCCCATGCGGAGGTGGAAGAAGTAATAGCGAAGAGCACCAAAAAGGTGGCTGCATACTTACGCATTTTGAAGTAGTGATCCAGAGTGCCCAACTGCTCATCCATGAGCGATTGGCGGCGAAAAATCACTGTAAATCCGTACCAGATAGCGGCGTAGGCAGCAAAGCGCACCAGGAAAAAAGGTACATTTAAGTAGGCCGATTTATGCCGTACCACTTCGTCCGTGGCCACAACTTCTTTATCCATCCAGATCCAGGTTTTGTGTATGCCCAGGATTCCCGTGATCACTACCACCGCTAGGGCAACCAAGCCGAAAGGCATGAATTTGCCCAGGGCTTCAGGAATGCGGCGCAGGACAGTGTACCAACCGGCTTCTCCTACGATATTCACCGCCAGGAAAAAGGTACCCGCCAGGGAAACGCCTGTGAAGAAGAAAGAAGCAACCAACAGGTTGGACCACACCCTCTGACTATCATCCCTATACAGAAGGAAGCTGGCGATGAGGGCTATCAGACCCACACCCATCATGATCAAACTCAGCAAGCGCAGTCGCGCCGGAAATACAAATTTTTGACTTACAACGGTTTCCATAATTCCATTATAAATTGATTACTGAGCCGGTTGTTTTTGCAAGGACTGAACATAATGCACCAGCTTCCAGCGCTGGGTTTTAGTGAGCTGGTAGCGATGGGCACCCATCATTCCTTTTCCATAGGTAATGGAATGGAAAATTTGTCCTTCTGGAAGATCCTTCAACTGCGGTGAGTTATAGGCAGGGGGAATGAGGGCAGGGTTTTTTGTGCCCACCACTCCATCGCCCAAACCCTTTGTTCCATGACAGTGGGAACAAAAAGTCTGAAACAGAGCTTCACCTTCCTTTAAGGCCTCTTCCGAAAAAGGAACGGGATTTTTAAGAGCGGCAGCAGCAGCGTAGCCTTCAGGTGTATTAGGTAATGGGTATGGCATAAAATCCAGAAGTCGGGATCGGTCGGATTGATAGGGCATAGTTCCCTCCACCGGAGGTTGGGCCGTGGTACCATCGGCAAAGTTGGGATTTGGTTGATAGGCCTCATAACCCACCGATCGGTACATGTCGGGCATATATTCATAACCCGGGCTTTGGGGGCTTTTTGTACAGCTACCAGCCAGCAAAGCCAGACTTACTGCACCAAAAGTTATTATACCATGAATCTTTCTCATGGGTGATTGATTTCAGAGGCACCGTACTTTTGTAATAGACGTTTAATATCATCCTCGCTCAACGACTGCTCGGAAAGATCAATTTCCATCACAAAACGGTCGTCTGTAGAGCGTTTATCAGGATTACGGCCGGGAAAACCGGGAAAAAGTTTCGTGACGAAATAAAATGTAGCTATCATTCCATGGGCCGCCAACAAGACTGTACTCTCAAATAGTACCGGGACAAAAGCGGGAAAATTTTCAGCAAAGCTGAAGGATGGCTTTCCGCCTATGTTCATGGGCCAATCATGGATATTCATGTACCAAATCATCAAGGCAGCCAAGGAACATCCAGTGGCACCAAATACAAAAGCAGAAACAGAGATGTTCGTAGGTTTATAACCCATCGCTTCATCTAGGCCATGCACAGGGAAAGGACAATAAACTTCCTTAATCCTCACCCCTTCCCTGCGCAAGGCTTTCACAGCGGCCAACGTGACGTCTGGGTCGGTAAATACACCGTAGATTACTTTATTGTTTTTATCCATTTTTCCTGCTTATAGTAAATCAATGTTGAGCATGTTCGGGTTCAAGAACAGCTTGCTTCTGCTTTTGAGCTTCACCGGAAATTTTCAAGATGGATTTTAACTCAGCCATAGCAATGACAGGGAAAGTACGGGAAAACAACAAAAACAGTGTAAAGAAAATGCCTAGCGAACCAATAAAAATTCCAATGTCCACATATGTCGGATAGAACATCGTCCAGGCGGAGGGCAGAAAATCCCGATGTAAGCTGGTGACGATGATAACGAAGCGTTCAAACCACATCCCCACATTCACGACAAGGGACATAATGAAAGTAAACAACAAGTTGGTTCTAAGCTTTTTAATCCAAAACAGTTGGGGGGAGATTACATTGCATGACATCATAATCCAATAACTCCAAGATAGAGGCCCAGTAGCCCGATTTATGAAGGCATACTGTTCATACATCACCCCACTGTACCACGAGATGAATAATTCTGTGATATATGCCACGCCCACGATAGAACCTGTGACAATAATAATTTTATTCATGTTTTCCACGTGGTAAATGGTGATGTAGTCTTCCAGGTGGAGCACTTTCCGCATCACTAGCAACAGGGTCAGCACCATCGCAAATCCCGAGAAAATGGCCCCCGCCACAAAGTAGGGGGGAAAGATGGTGGTGTGCCATCCTGGTATCACGGAGGTCGCAAAGTCAAACGATACCACGGAATGTACCGAGAGCACCAGAGGCGTAGAAAGGCCTGCCAACACGAGGGAAACTTCTTCAAAACGCTGCCAATCCTTGACACGACCTGTCCAGCCCATCGCTGTAATACGGTAAATAATCTTCATGAAGGGAATCGTCTGCCGATCACGCACCGTGGCAAAATCCGGAATGAGGCCTGTGTACCAAAAGCCCAAGGATACTGTGAAATAGGTAGTAATGGCGAAGACGTCCCACAAAAGCGCAGAGTTGAAATTCACCCACAAGGGGCCGAATTGATTAGGGAGGGGAAGTGTCCAATAGGACACCCAAATACGCCCCATATGAATGAGTGGGAACATAGCCGCACAGATCACTGCGAAAATGGTCATAGCCTCGGCCGATCGGTTAATGGACATTCTCCAGCGCTGACGGAATAAGAGCAAGATGGCTGATATAAGGGTCCCTGCGTGACCAATACCTACCCACCAGACGAAGTTGGTGATATCCCACGCCCAGTTGACCGTCCGGTTGAGCCCCCAGACACCTACGCCGGTACCAATCAAATAGGCAATGAGCCCCACGCCCCACAAAAGGGCCGTGAATGCTAAAGCAAATGCCACATAATAGAGCTTGCCAGCTCTCTGCTCTATAGGACGACATATGTCCTCGGTAATTTGGTGATAGCTTTTATCACCTAGGATGAGGGGTTTTCTGAATGGTGATTCGCCGTGCATTGTCAGGAATTGTATTGTTTAAAGGTTAGTGATGGGCTTGGGAATGAGGGTGATCGGAATTAGAAGTGTTATGGTCTGGGACGTTTAGCGCCTCGCCGTGTTCTTCCTCATGGGGGTGATAATAGCGCTCCTCCACATTGCGCACTAATACCTGGTACACCACGTTGGGTTCGGTCCCCAATTCTTCCAGGAGCTGATAGGTTCGAGGCTCTTTCCTACGCTGGGCCACCATGGAGTGCGGGTCGTTGTAGTCGCCAAACAGAATGGCGCCCTGGGCACAGGCAGCCATGCAAGCGGTGACCACTTCACCATCGCGCACGGGACGCTTTTCCTTCTTAGCCTCCAACTTGGCATATTGAATCCGTTGTTGACAGAAGGAGCATTTTTCCATTACTCCTCGGCTGCGGACAGTGACATCTGGGTTCAGTACCATTTTCCCCAAATCGTCGTTCATATAGAAGTCAAACTTTTCATTATCATGGTACTTAAACCAGTTGAACCGACGCACTTTGTAGGGGCAGTTGTTGGCACAGTAGCGGGTGCCAATGCACCGGTTGTAAGTCATCTGGTTGATGCCTTCATTGCTATGGGTGGTAGCTAGCACAGGGCATACATTCTCGCAAGGTGCCTGAGCGCAATGCTGGCACATAACAGGCTGAAATACCACCTGAGGATTTTCGGAGGGAATCTCCATTCGGGCAAATTTTTCCACAGCGCCGAGGCCCTCCTGTTCAGCCTTTTCAATGGTCATATCGCTGCTGTAGTAGCGGTCAATACGCAACCAGTGCATTTCCCGCACCCGGCGGATTTCATCCTTTCCTACCACGGGTACATTGTTTTCGGCGTGGCAGGCAATCACGCAGGCTCCACATCCGTTGCAGGCATTTAAATCTATTACCATGCCCCAGTTGTGGTTGGGCCGGTCAAATTTTTTATAAAAGTCGGCTTCCTCGGCGGTCAGGTGACCATGAACTTCCTTTCCTTTGAGCTTTTTGAGCTTGGTGTGGAAGGTGGGATGGTGATTGCCGGAAGCAGGATTTTCCCGGTATTGAGCAAGGGAAGTTTCTTTAACGATGGGGCGACCCATCATGGTATGATGGGTTTGAGTGGCTGCCATAGGATACGTTTCTCCCGTTTTAGTTAATGTGCCACCAGTCACAAAACCCCAATGGAAACCTTCTACGGAAGGTATCCATCCAAATACATTGACTCCTATGACCTCTTCCCCCTTGCCAAACTTTCGCCCATAGCCCAAGGCCACTCCCACGGTGCCTTTCTTTTGACCTGGGGAGGCTACCACAGGCAGTTTGACTTTCTTACCGTTCACTTCCAGCTCAGCCACATCCGCGGGATCATTTTGTCCGATGTATGTGGAGAAACCGAGTTCCCTCATTTCTTCAGGTGACATGGTGATATAATTATCCCACGTCACTCGACTTATGGGATCAGGAAGTTCTTGGAGCCATGGGTTGGCTGCTTGCTGGCCACATCCGATACCCACTTTTTGGTAAAGAACCACTTCGTAACCTTCGCGGGGGGTAAACTTTTTTGCTATGGCCTGAGCAGCAGAGGAACAGAGTGCTGCGTCTACGGGCTGGCCTAATGAGGTTCCAGCGGGTGGGGCGGTGGATGTAGAAGAGGGCCCCTGAGAGGCTGGTTCTATGTCTGAAAAAATGATGATTCCTGATTCATCCTCAGAATTCTTGGAGGCTGATTGGCTACGGGAGTTTTTGCCCGTACCGGCGACTTGTGGGGCGACACCAACAGAAAAAAAACCGTCGTGAACACAGGTATACCAAAACTCGTCAAACGTCGTAAAGGTGTTTTGTCGGTTGAAAAGATTGTTTCTCCAGTAATTTTTAATAAACTCCCGATACACCGTGCTGTTTTTATCCCCCCTTTCTGCTAGGCCAGCCCACACCAGGAAGTTTTCCTGGGCTGCCCGTGTGTCAAAGAGCGGATGTATGGTAGGCTGGGCTAATGTATAAAATCCCTCCCAGGGGTTAAAATCATTCCAACTTTCCAAATAGTGATGATCAGGCAGAATGAATTGACAGTATTTCCCACTTTCGTCGGGTCTGTCGGCGAACGTAATGCTCAGCGGGAGCTTCTCAATGGCTGAAGCCCACTCCTCCCCTGCGGGGTGATTATAAACAGGATTGGCGTTATAAAGTATGAGACCTCCTACTTTTCCGGCTTTGATATCGGACAAAAGGGCGGAGGTTTGCTGCTCATCTCCCTGCCGTAAATACACTGGCGTATTGATATCAATAGTATTGCCGTAGGCACCCAGAAACTTATTGATCTCATTGACCAGAATTTGCACATCTGGGTCATTGATTCCACAGACAACTAGGGCCTGGCCTTTGTGGGCCAGGAGATGTTGGGCACAGCGGTCCAGCGCTTCTGAACATTCCACAGGTGGAGCTGACAAATTGCTACCTGTAAGTTTATTATACAGGTGGATGATACTTGCAGCCAATTCGGTTTGTTTGACAGCCGTCCGATAATCAGCCTTCGCACCCGTGAGGGTCATGATGGTTTCAAAAGAAAAGAGACGTGACATAGGCCCGTCAGGATGACGGGTTTGGGAGAATTGAGTGCTGTAGGCGGAATTGTCCAACCAGGTCCCAATGAAGTCGGCTCCAAAGCTGGCTATGGAAAGGGCCTTATCAAATCGGTAGGTAGGGATAATGGCCTTTCCGTGGGTGCGCTCATGGGCCTTGCGGATTGCGGAGTAAGATACTGGATCATAGACCACGTGCCGCACATTGGGAAATTTTTGCCGAAATAGCCGAAGGGCTTCCAACGTTGAAGGGCTAATAATGGTATTGGAAAGAATAGCCACCTCTTTTCCAGAACTCATCAGGCTATTCAGGTTCTCAACGATGCTTTCGTCAGCCTTTTTCCAGTCGATCGCTTCCCCTTTGTATGTGGCCGTTTTCTGCCTTTTGCTGTCATATAGGCCCAAAACAGACGCTGCGATGCGTGCTGTGAGCCCACGCGTCCCTTTTAACTGAGGGTTGATGCTTTCTATCAGGATGGGGCGACCTTCCCGTGTCTTTACCAGAACAGAGGCAAAGTCATTATCATCAAAGAAAGTGGTATTAAAGTATAAAGGAACACCAGGAATTACGTTTTCGGGCTTCACCACGTAGGGAAGCGCTTTATGGACGGGGGCTTCACAGGCTGCCAGAGTGGCAGCTGAAACGGAGAATCCAAGAAATTTGAGAAAATCCCTTCGCCCTGTCGTAAAGTCAGGTCCGGCGCCTAAAATCTCCTCGGCCGTAGGAGCCTGAGCAAACTCGTTCTCGCGTAAATGCTGGAACTCCGACGTCTGGTGAAGCTCTTCCAGGCCCTTCCAGTAGATCTTTTCTTTTGGCATATGGACGATTTCAGAAAATTGTTTTAATAATGACACTTGCCACATTCCAGACCGCCCACCCGGGACACGGTGAATTTGTCACCTTCCTTATAACGGGCTTTCAGGTAATCATGCAGTCTGGCATAGTATCCATTACCCTCCCACTTAACTGGGGTTTGCCGGTGGCAGTTGATACACCAGCCCATGGTGAGTGTGGAGTATTGATACACTTCCTCCATCTGCTCCACGGGCCCATGACAGGTTTGACATTCAATCTGGCCAACATTATAATGCTGGGCGTGATTAAAGTAGGCGTGGTCGGGAAGCTTGTGAATTTGGACCCAATCAATGGGCTTTTGAATAAATCTCTCCACAGCCCGGAAAGCATCGCCCGAGCCTTCAAGCCAGGTGGTAAAAATTTTGACCACCTCTTCATAAGGAAGATTTTGATAGTTTTCAATGTAGCGATCGGTGTTTGGATCATACCCGATGGAAGCATAAATCTTAGCGATCTCTGTTTTCCCGTACTTGGGCCCCTCTTTCACTGCCATATGACAATTCATGCAGGTGGTGGGGCTGGGGATGGTGGCATGTTTACTTTGAGTAGCTCCAGTGTGGCAGTAAACACAGGAAATTTTGAGTTCACCCGCATGCTTGGCATGGGAGAACTTAATGGGTTGCTGGGGTTGGTAGCCTTGGAAAACACCTATACCGTAAAGGCCGTCCCATACGAGCTTAAGAAGATAAAGCACAACAAGAAGGATAATGAGACCTGCCCAGCGTCGGTTCCCGGGTGTACCAGCCCACACCCAAGCGGCCCTGAGAAAGTTTTCCAGTCGTTCGGCAATGGAGAAATCCTTGGCAGGGGGGTCCTTTTGGCCCGAACGAGCCTGCCAAATTAGTACCAGGCTTCGGGATATGTTAGTTAGATAAACCAACAAAAGAATAAGCACTAACACCAAGACCAAAAGAAGAATCGTAGTATATTGGCTATCAGAGGATTTCCCTGGCTGACTGCCGGCTCCTTCTGCCGGTGTTACACTGTCAGGAGCCTTGGCCACAGCTTCTTGGGCAGCCTGGTCTATATAATCCAGGATGGCCAGTACGTCGTCCTTGCTCAGGTTAGGAAAAGCCGGCATAGCGGCTTTGTTAAATTTTTCGTAAAGGTCCAAGGCGTATTTATCACCCGTCTTCAGATATTCGGCTGAATTTAGGATCCAGGCTATAAGATTGTCCTGCGAGCTCCAGCGCTGCCTGACTCCCGCCAGCCCGGGGCCCACCAGCTTTTTATCGGAGACATAATGACATCGAGCGCAATTGGTTTCAAAAAGTTTCTTACCATCGGCGGCTAGTACATCGAAAGGATAGCCCCCCCAGGCGACCAAAAGGGCTAGCCAAAGGGCACGGATGAACCTCAGGCTCATGGAACAGGAATAGGTAAGAATATAATGGAGTTTGTTAGGAAATTGTTTGCTGGCGGGCATTTTTTGCGGGGGCAAAAATAGAGCCCCCTTCCAAATTTCAAAGAAAAGCCTTCCTAATTTTAGGTAACAAATTTTTGAATTCAGCCTTTTGATTAGCAGGCGCTTAAAAGAGGTATCAACAGGAAGTAAAGCTGTTGGAAGGATTTTTTGACTTTTGCTCTGTGTTTTCCGATTGGTTGCTGCCGGCCACTATTCTGCTCACCATGCTGGCCATGGGCTGCACGCTTACAAAGTGGGACTTTCTTTACTTGTTAAAATTTCCCAAAGCCGCTATCACAGGACTAGCGGTACAGCTTCTGGGATTACCGGCAATAGCCCTTGTAGTGGCTTCGGTGGCACCTTTGGATCTTTCGGCTAAAATGGGGATTGTCCTTACAGCAGCCTGTCCGGGAGGTGCCTCGGCTGGGCTGGTAGCCTTTCTTTTAGGGGGCAATTTGGCCTTAAATATTGTAATTACCTCAGTAAACAGTCTGATCACTTTATTCAGTATACCCATGGTGATGAAACTTGCGGCGTCTTTGTTAGGAACCGCCTTAGGCAGAAAAATACACATGCCCGTACAGGAGACCGTTACGTACATTTTTTTCACAACGGTGTTGCCGGCAGCCCTGGGAATTTTTTTGCGCCAGAAGTGGGGGCCCCCTGTGGCCCAATGGGCCAAACGGATGAAGCCAGTGGTAGCGGCTCTGATGATGCTGGCTTTGTTGGGCGTACTTTTTTGGGAGAAAGACTCTGAGAAGCTTTCTCTTCCGGTAGTTCTGAGTTTGCTACCCTACATGCTGACTCTGAATGTATTGGGCCTGGGGGCGGGGCTATTTTTTTCCAGATTACTGGGCTTGGGAACACGCAATAGTGTGTCCATCACCACCGAAGTAGGCCTGCAAAATACTGCCATGGCCATTGGGTTAGCCAGTTCAGACTTGGTTTTTAATGACACATCATTGGGGCATCCGGCTGCCGTATATGCCACCTTTTCCTTTTTCACGGCGCTTGCTATGGCTATGTGGTTGCGCCGCAGGACTGTGATTGCATTTGTCAGAAGAAAATGGGGCAAAACGCTTAAACAATTCTAAATAAAAATACTTCAATAAATATCCTTTTAATTCACAACTGGGCCAACAGTCCGACAGCGGCCGCCAAAATATTGATAACCAAAAAAATTGGATAAAGGCCGGAGATACCTAAAAAATGTTTAGTGCCGCCCTCTAAATGGCCTCAGCGAGCCGGAGCAAGTCCTGATTTGGTGAAATAGAACCTACATATGGAAACTTTTAATTGCAGACCCAACCTCTCCCAAGAGCACGGCAACAATAGTAATCTGTTGTAGATAGCCACGGATAGTTATGGCAAGACGAGAACCTTTCTGAGAGAAACAACAAAAAAATTCCTGGTCCCAACTCTGCGTGCTGTGCCTAGGATAATGCTTTCGGCTCTTAGGGACAGGTTGTTACGGCCATGAGGGCCTAGCAATGGCAGAGGAAAAGCGAATGCGTGGGACAAGCACAAGGCAGCCCACTGACTGACGGCCGTCGGAGACACCCCCTAAAATAGAAAAACGGCAAAGTAAACCCGTTTCTATATCACACGGGTTACCTGCCAGGCGGAGAGAGAGGGATTCGAACCCCCGGTACCTTTCGGTACAACGGTTTTCAAGACCGCCGCATTAAACCACTCTGCCATCTCTCCACTGCAAAATTATGAAATTCCCAAGCCATCTAAGTCTCCCCAATGGCCTGGAATAAATCCTGAAGCAAATATGATGCCTGATGATACCTGTGGGATATGGCCATCCTGAGGGCTTGGCGCACCTGGAAGGGATCAAGCATCTGAGGAGGGCGACCAAAGGCGGCAATGCTGGCCGCTTTTTGAAGCACTTTCAGCAAGGGGGGAGGGATGCGAGGGTGAGCTGGCATAGGCCGGCTGATTTGCATTTGAAAGAGAATAGCCGGATGAGAGGCTTGTAAAAAGGGTTCCCCCGTGAGGGCTTCCCATAGTACCACCGCCAGACTGAACAAATCGCCGTGGGGGCCGTACAGATCCTTGTGATTGAGAAGCAACTCTGGCGGGGCATATACAAAACTGTAAGGCGCAAAACGTTTTCCGCTCGGAGCGGCGGAATCAAAATCTATGAGGCAGGCGTCCTGAAGGCCACCATGAGAAGGAATTAGGATGTTGGAAGGCTTTAAGTCGCCATGCACCCAATTCAACTCGTGGAAACGCTGCAAATGCTGGCATAACCCGGAGGCCAAAAGGAGGGCCTGAGATACCTGAAGGGGCCGGCCGGATTGGGCCAGAAAGCTTTTCAGGTCCTGCCCCTCCACGAAGGATTCAATCACTACCACTACCCCATTGTGCAGGGTAAGAACTTCACGCAACGGAGGTTGAAGAGACTCCGGTAAGACCAATGGAGGCTTCCAGTGGTCATTTCTAAAACGGATGCGTACCTGTTGACCGGTTTGGGTGCAATGCCCTACATAGGTCTTTCCAAAAGGACCTGATCCCAGGGGTTTCTGCGGATCAAATGAATAGGTATAATGGCCCTCCAGGAGCATGCCACAGGGAAAAGAAAAGGCCCTCCCTCATGGACAGACCTTAGCTTAAAGCCACATCCAAAGTCATCATCACGGCGAATCCAGCCATGAATCCTAGAGTGGCTAGGTCGGTGTGCTCGTCTAATTGGGTTTCCGGGATCACTTCTTCCACCACCACAAAGATCATTGCGCCAGCCGCAAAAGCAAGGGCATAAGGCAAGATGGGGGAAAAGAGGTGGACAGCCACAGCGCCTGCCACTCCGGCCAAAGGTTCTACCACGGCCGACATTTGCCCGAAGAGGAAGCTGCGCCGACGGCTAAGTCCCATGCGTCGCAAAGGAATGGCTACGGCCACACCTTCGGGAAAGTTTTGCAAACCAATACCTATGGCCAAGGTAAGGGCCGCGGGAATAGTGGCATCCGGCATCCCTGCAGCCACCCCGCCAAACATCACCCCAATGGCCAGACCTTCGGGAATGTTATGCAGGGTGATGGCCAGCACAAGCAGAGTGGTACTTTGCCAGGAGGAGCGGAGCCCTTCACTTTGAGGAAAATTGATATGCAGATGCGGTAACAATTTATCCAATATGAAAATGAAAGCTCCGCCGGCCAGGAAACCCGAAAGGGCAGGTAACACCCGCGCAAAACCGTCGCCTTTGCTCATCTGGATGGCTGGTGAGAGCAGGCTCCAGAAACTGGCGGCTACCATCACTCCTCCCGTAAAGCCCAGCATGGCATCCAACCACATCCGCTTGAGATCACGAATAAAAAACACGAAGGCTGCTCCAGAAGCGGTGACGCCCCATGTAAACAGGGTGGCCATTAATGCTCCCAGAACGGGATTCTGGCCTTCAAGCCACTCAACCAGTCTGTGCCACATGGAGAGGTTTGCAGGAAAATGGAATCAATAAGGCCGTTTTAGACCTTTCACCCACAGTTGCACATAAAACTTTTTGCTCTGAGGCTCGCGTTGGACGAATACGGCTACTGTGGCGGTTTCGCCGCCGGCTGGCGTAAAGCCTCCTTTATATTCATAAGTGTCATTGATGTTTTTATCGCTCTCCTTGTACCGATAGCCGGCCAGGCAGCCTTTGAGGTGATCCGTAAGGCTACGGAACTGGTCCATAGCACTCTCGCGATCATTGAAGAAGGAACCAAAGCGGGCCCGGAAGGAATATTCAAAATCATAAACAATCTCTTCCTGGTCCATGCCCTCTAAATCGGCCTGGCTCTTGTACGTCACAATTTCGCGGCCGCTCTGCTCTTTCTTTCGGGACACTTCCGGCCCCCGCACAGCGCGAAAATTGTCCTTACTCCACTCTAGGAGTTCTTTTACTTTTTCACAGGCAGGGGGTTGGGCCTTCACGTTGGGGATAAGACCCAGAGTAAGTAATAGGTAGATAAAAAGGATAGATCTCATAAATGGGGGTTTAGAGTACAAAGGAATAACGGAAAAGCGTGCCACAATAGGGATTTTGAATTAGAGCGGCCTTTTCGTCTTCCGTCAAAACCTCAACTGAGAGGGGCATTCAGCGGCCAACAAAACGTATTTTACCGGCGGCAAAAAGACACATGCGCAGCAGCAATAGGCCATGCTTCCAACGGCTGATGTTGGTGGTACCATATGTTCGTTCGCGATAGCGGACGGGCAAATCCACGATTTTCAGATTCAATTTATATGCTCCAAATAGCAAATCAAAATCGCCGAAAGGATCAAATTCCCCAAAAAATTTGCGGTTTTCTATGAGACGCAGGTAATCATTGCGAAACATCGCTTTAGTGCCGCAAAGGGTATCCTTGATAGGTTGTTCCAGAAGCCAGGAGAAGACGGAGCTAAAGAACTTATTACCCAACATATTCAGAAAACGCATGGCATGTTTTTCCATGGGATACACCAAGCGGCTACCGTTGATAAATTCCCCCTTGCCGGTTACCAAAGCTTCGTAAAATTTTGGCAAATCCTCTGGCGCTACCGTTAAGTCTGCGTCCAAAATCATCAGAATGTCGCCTGAGGCCATGGAGAAACCCGTACGCACTGCATCCCCTTTTCCCTTTCCAGACTGCCGACCGATTTTAATTGTATGGGTAGAGGCATATTGCTGACTGACCCGCTGGATCACTTCCCAGGTATCATCAGTGCTATGCCCTTCTATGAAGATGATTTCTGTTTGGGATCCCATCGGGGGAATGCGCCTAATGGCATTTTCAATGTTACCACTTTCGTTCCGGGCCGGAATCACTACCGATACTGAATACTCCTTTCTATTCTTTGCGCAACAGGAGGGGCGAGGCCTGGCGTTAATATATTTATTTAGGCACAAGGCGTTGAAAAAAGGTAGAGGCGCCAGAAACTTATTGGCGATGTAAGACAGAATGGGTACATTCAGAGGCACCAGCATGCGGCGGGTGGAACGGAAAGCCTCAAAACCTGCTAAGTACAGTAGGTTTTCAATATCGGTGCGAGAGAGCCAGCTCAGCTGAGGGGCTTTGGGTTTCAAACCTATGAACTCCGCTAGGCGAATGATGGGTTCCCACAAGTGATTGTAGTATCCGATGATGATGCGCGTTCGGCTGTGACAGCAGCGATGGAGGTTTTCAAAAAGTCTTTGGACATCATCCACCCATCCAATTACATGCATCAGGACAATGACATCAAATTTTTCCTCTGGAACAGTGTACTGGGCATCAGCGTGGATAAAATGCAAGTCAGGGTGCCTGCGACGGGCTTCTTCAATCATAGATAGAGAGTAATCTATCCCGCAGCGATAACTTCCTTTCAGTTGGGCCAAGTGGTCGCCGTTAGCACAACCTATTTCCAGCACACGATCTTGTGCATGGATAAAAAAATTGGCATAATTGATACAATCGCTCCAATAATAAGCAGAAAGACGTCTCCGACGGGGCAATTCTTTAGCAATACGGTCAAAATAAGCCTTTGGCGATTCTCTGGACCTCATCCGGGGCAAAAGTAAGGCCATACCTGGAGGAATTTATAGGCTTATTTCTGGGCTACCATATGATTTAATCACGGAATTTTAAATTTTTTTAAAGATTTGGTTTTTTACGACTCTCATACCTTGATTTGTTGCACATTCCCCATGGAAAAATCCAATCCTCAGTTAATCCGGGCTTTTGGGTTGTTCACTGCCGTGCTGTTTGTGATGGGGTCCATCATCGGGTCCGGGGTGTTTAAGAAAATAGCGCCCATGAGCGCTGAGCTAGGCAGTGCGGGTTTGATCCTTGGGGCCTGGGCGGCTGCAGGCCTCATCACACTCCTAGGGGCATTGTCCAATGCCGAAGTGGGCGGCCTAATAGCCGAACCGGGAGGCCAGTTCGTTTATTTCCGGCATATGTACGGCCTTCCCTTTGCTTTTTTCTACGGATGGGCCACCTTAGCCGTGATCCAGTCGGCCACGGCCGCAGGTGTGGCGTATGTATTTGCTGAATCGCTGAATGCTCTCGTGCTCCTCCCGCGCCTGCCCCAAAACGTGGAAGCACTGGATCTGGGCGGAGTGTTCCAGCCTTTTGCCAACAGTGGTGTTAAGGGTTGCACTATTGCCCTCCTACTCATACTTACAGCCATTAATTATAGGGGAGTGAAGCTGGGCGGATGGGTGCTAAAAATCTTTGCTTCCACAGTGATAGTATGCATCTTTCTAATCGCAGCCTTATGCTTGGCAAAGGGTAAAGGCCATCCTCTCACGGATTTTCGTTTTCTCCCCTCCTCAAAAGAAGCCTCGCAGGCCGGCCTCTTTGCATCCTTCTTTACGGCCATGTTGAGCGCTTTTTGGGCCTACGAAGGATGGATCACTGTTACCTACCTTGGGGGCGAAATACGTAATCCCCACCGCAACATTCCCTTGGCCCTAACCTTTGGTACATTGGGAGTGATAACGGTGTACCTTATGATCAATGCCGCCTACCTATACGCCGAGCCCCCCTCCTTTTTTCAGGCCGTGAATGCCAGGGAAAACCAGATTGCCGCTGTGGAAGTGGTACGGAGTCTCATTGGCGACCGAGGTGCTGTAATTGTCATTGTGCTGATCCTGCTCAGCACTTTCTCATGCACGAACACCACATTTATGGGAGCTCCTCGGGTCTATTTTGCGATGGCCCGGGAAGGACTATTTCCGGCAATTTTTGGGCTCGTGCATCCGCGCTATCGCACCCCTCATGTGGCCGTTCTTATACAAGGCGTTTGGAGTTCGGTGTTGGTGCTCTCTGGCACCTTTGACCAGCTCACCGATATGCTCGTGTTTGCAGCATTTATTTTTTATGGAATGGGTGCCCTGGGTGTGTTCGTATTGCGCCGCAAAATGCCTGATGCCCCCCGCCCTTACAAAGTGATTGGCTATCCCGTGGTGCCCCTTGCTTTTGTGCTGTTTTGTGCCACTCTGGTCCTTATTTCCATCCTGGAACGGCCCCGAGAAGCGGCCATCGGAATGGCCCTCATCGCATCAGGAATTCCCGTGTATGCCTACTATTTCAGGAAAAGAAAGTCTCAAATAAAATTAAAAATTTCGGACTCGCAATAGTTGAATTTAAGAGAAGTCTGCCCATCCAATCATTCTAGGGGGAATTTCTTTAATTATTAAAAAGTCTGTTTTTCTTTCGCATTCGGTGATGACCACGTATCCTCCCCCTGGACACCAGTAAAATATGGTTAACCTACCAAACCTCTCTCAAGCCGAATGCCTTTTCTTTCATTCTATGTGCTGCACCGCTTTGTAATCACATTTGCACTACCAAGTAACTTCCTCGGGTATGAAAAAACATATTCTTCGCACCGCCTTCATAATAATCCTAATACTTGTTTTAGGTTTTGCGGCATTTCTTGCATATTGTACAATCACCGATTACGTTCCGCCACCGCGCGAAAATCTCTATTTGGAAGGGCAGGGTCTCCGCCTTCCCTACGACAAGGCTGACTTCACCGTTATGACCTGGAATATCGGCTATGCGGGCTTGGGGGCAGAAAGCGATTTTTTCTTTGACGGGGGCCACATGGTCCGGACTAACCTCGAAGCCACAGAAAAACATCTGAATCAAATTTTAAATTTTTTGGTCGCTCTGGACAGTGTAGACTTCATCCTGCTCCAAGAGGTGGACGTGAACAGCCGACGCACTTACGGTATTAACCAGGTAAAAGCTCTGCAGAAAGCCATGCCTGAGCGTGTAGCCTCGTTTGCAAAAAATTACGACAGCCCTTTTGTTCCAATCCCTCTGCGCTCGCCTTACGGCAAAGTGGAAGCGGGCCTGCTTTCCCTCTCCCGCTACATGCCTGCCTTGGCCACCCGCATCGCTCTCACCCCCGATGCATCTTGGCCGAAGGGGCTATTCATGCTGGACCGCTGCCTATTGGAATGGCGCTTCCCACTTATTAATGGCCGCCACCTCATCCTCTACAATCTCCACCTCTCCGCCTATGATGATGGCTCGGTCAAACAACAACAAATGGACTCCCTGAAGGCCATCTTCCTCCGCGAATATGAAAAGGGGAACTACATCATTGCCGGAGGTGACTGGAATCAGACGCCTCCAGGATATTCCTCTGCCCGCCAAAATCCGCATCTGCCTCCAGCGATCTCCGTGCCCACAGAATTCCCGGCTTCAGGCTGGAAATGGGCCTTCCAAACCTCCGTCCCCACTAATCGCAGTCTGGAGGCGCCTTATGACCCCGCCAACTCACCAACCACTGTAATTGATTATTTCCTGCTCAGCCCGAATCTGGAGGTGCTTTCCGTCCGCGGCATTGATCTCGGCTTCCAGGATAGCGACCACCAGCCCGTCCTGCTCCAATTCCGAATACCTGATTTGTATTTCCCATAATTGCCGTCGGTCCCGGGTTCCCTAAATTTTTTAATCGACTTTTAGGGCTTGTCCCCAGGGGGCCGGCGGCCGATGGGCCAGCCTCCGATCCGGTCGGCCGGCGATTGCCGCCGGCCCCCAAGGGGTCGGGCTGCACCGGGTTCCGCGTGCGTTCTGGCACTGCCTTGCCGACGGGCTTCAGGCCCGTCGGCAAGGCAGTGCCGGCCTCCGGCCGCCCTCCGCATCCCTCACCCATAACTGGCCCACCGCTGCTGAGTAGACCTGCACACCCCTCCCCCACCTACTATATCCCCCATTAGATTTGTACCGTGAACAGGCGCGAAGTCCTTAAAACTTTAGCCAGTTGCACCCTTTCCTTACCCGGCGTCAGCTGGTCACAGGCTCTCCATGATGAGCCTCTGACCGCATCGCAATTTGGAAAAGATTTCTTGTGGGGCACGGCCACAGCGGCATATCAGATTGAAGGCGCCTGGAATAAGGACGGCAAGGGTCCGTCCATTTGGGACGCCTTTACCCACCGCCGCGGTACCATCAAGACCGGCGAAAACGGCGACGTGGCCTGTGACTTCTACCACCGCTACCCACAGGACCTAGATCTTTTGCGGAGCCTAGGTTTTGATGTGTTCCGCTTTTCCCTTGCCTGGAGCCGGATACTTCCGGAAGGCACCGGTGCGCCCAACGCCGCAGGTTTGGCTTTCTATGACCGTCTGGTGGACGCCTGTTTGGAACGCGGGATTCAACCCTGGATCACCCTATATCACTGGGATCTTCCCTTGGCCTTGCACCAGCGCGGCGGCTGGACCAACCGGGACATCGTGGGGTGGTTCTCAGAATACA
This sequence comes from Flavobacteriales bacterium, assembly GCA_025055635.1. GTDB lineage: Bacteria > Bacteroidota > Bacteroidia > CAIKAF01 > CAIKAF01 > JANWWQ01. Next base: position 16,352 of record JANWWQ010000017.1, on the reverse strand, counting down.
CGGCGCTTTCTGCCCGACGCTTCGGCGACCGTGTGAAAAACTGGATGGTCCTCAACGAGCCCATGGCCTTCACGGCACTCGGCTACCTCCTGGGAATCCATGCCCCCGGCGAAAAAGGTCTCCAAAAATTCAAACGGGCCGTCCATCATGCCGTACTATGCCAGGCCGAAGGGGGACGAATCCTACGTTCCGAAGTCCCGGATTCCCACATTGGCACCACATTTTCCGTGATGCCTGTGCACCCCCGCTCCGCCAAAGAAGCTGACCAAAAAGCTGCAGCCCGCGCAGATGCCCTCTTCAACCGGTTGTTCATAGAGCCCGCTCTTGGTCTGGGCTATCCGGTGGATTCTTTCCCCTATCTCTGGACCTTAGAAAAGGTTATGCGGTCTGGCGACACCGAAAAAATGCCTTTTGATTTTGACTTTATTGGTTTGCAGAATTACACCCGGTTGGTGGTGCGGTTCAGCCTTTTTCCGCCCCTTATGTGGGCCAAGCAGGTTAAGCCCCATAAAGTGGCCGGAGGGCGTGAATATCTCACCGACATGGGATGGGAAGTATATCCCTTAGGAATATATGAAATCTTAAAACAATTCGCCCGATACAAGGGAGTCCGAAAAATTATCATTACAGAAAACGGTTGCGCCTTCCCTGACCATGTCAGCGAAGACGGCGTCCATGATCTGCGCCGCATCCAATACTTTGAATCCTACCTGCGCCAGGCGCTTCGGGCAAAGCAGGAAGGCGTTCCCTTGGCTGGTTATTTTGTCTGGTCCCTCTTGGATAATTTTGAGTGGGCCGAAGGATATAAACCTCGCTTTGGTCTGATTTACGTGGATTACAAAACACAAAAACGTATCGTAAAAGACTCTGGTCTATGGTGGAAAAAGTTTCTCTCCCAGCGATAGGAGTTGCCCTCATTACCTTTTTGAATTGCAGTCGGTGCTACGCCCAGTTTAACTACGCCCCTGGCGACACCGTGTATTGCCTAAAGCCTGAAGGCCTTCCGCTTTATGATCAATTGGATAGAGGCAACGTCATCCAGCGTCTGCGTTATGGCAAACGGATGGTAGTTCAAGACAAGTACGGCGAAGATACTTTTGATTACATCCGCGACCATTGGTACAAGGTTCAGACAGATTCAGCCGTGGGCTACGTTTTTGGCGGATACCTGTGGTTTATGCCGGCTCCTCCGCCTGGCGGGCAAATAGAAATGTACCTACGGCGCTACATCCCTAAACCCCGAGTCCTGAGTAAGGAAAATCTCACCTGTGCAGAGGCTCCTCCCGACAAATGCTTTAAGCAAGTCCTAGAATTTACTTGGAAGGGCCGTAAGATACAGCTCACCACAGAGTATGGAGACCATGAATACATTTATGAAGCCATCCATTTCCCTGGACTTGACGCGGAACACCTGCTGGCGTTTGTTCGTGCCGCTTACCGAAATACTATTGAAATGGTCGTGTCAAACATCCTAAATAATCCCTACCAACAAGAAAAAGAAAAACGCGAGCAATTGGCTCGGGAATTCCGTGAAGCCCTACTAAAACCAAACTTCACTGACGTGGGGGGGCGTCGCCTGCACGTATTTCCAAATATGTTCTCCATGACAGGCCTGGAACAAATGGACGTAGAAGACTTAGGCAACGGAAAATTCATTTTTGAGTACACCTCCATTAAGGACCTGTAATTTGATATTGAACACGAACTTCTGAAAACTTTAAACCTTTCCCCCCTGGAACACTTTTGATCCTTTTGCTATGCCCTTGATACATAAAGAAGGATCCAAAACTCTCTGGAATGTGGGATTATTATGTGGACTGGCCATCCTGGTCGTGCTCATTTACCGACCAGGAAATCCAGAAACTGTTGGAATTGTCGTCACTTGCTCACTGGCGGTATTTCTTTTTTTCCTTCAATTTTTTAGAAATCCCCCTCGCACTGTGCCACAGAAAAATTTTCGGGTGCTCTCTCCTGCGGATGGTAAAATAGTCTTTGCGGGCGTCACGAAGGAAACAGAGGTACTAAAAGCCGATGTTTTCAAGGTCAGCATTTTTATGAGTCCTTTTAATGTACATGTCAATCGCTATCCAGTATCAGGTGAGGTAGTGTACGTGAAACACCATCCCGGCCGCTACCTCGTGGCCTTGCACCCTAAATCCTCAGAATTAAACGAGCGCTGCACCACAGCAATCCGCACCGACGAAGGTCACCTTGTAGTAGTACGCCAGATAGCTGGTATTGTAGCTCGTCGTATCGTAAACTACGCTGTGGTAGGCCAGCGGGTAACAGCCGGCCAGGAAATGGGTTTTATTAAGTTCGGTAGCCGGACCGATGTGTTTTGGCCCACCACTTGGAAAACTAAGATAGATTTAGGTGATTACGTTAAAGGTGCAGAAAGTATCTTAGCCTAAGTAAAAATCCTCTTTACCGAGGTACCACGTTGTAAATCTCTTCCATCTCCTTCTCGTATTTTTTGAACTCTTCCTCCGTGACCTCAATAGGCCCTGTTCCATCACCAAAGTTTACATAACCATAATAACGCATCCTTGGATTTTGACGCACGGCCTCTGTGTAAGGAACCAAAGATACCACTTTCATGTTTTGGCGTTCCCGCAGCAGAGCGAGGCGCCGTTCTTCTTTTTCCAGGGCCAGCAAGCGTTCTGCTTCAAGTTTTTGACGCTCATACTCCTCCCGATCACGTCTTAATTGCATACGTTTATCTTGAATAGCCATATAGTTTTGCTCCATCTCTCGCTGAGCGCGCAACGTAGCAGCAGCAATTTCCGCCTTTTTCTGCTTTTTCATTTGTTGGACGCGCTTGAAATGTTTTATGTCCTCCAGGGTGTTTTGTTCTTTCCAGCGGGCCAATTCAGCCATACGTTCAGCTCGGGAAAGGCCCATTTCCCGAATTCTTTTGGCTTCTTCTTCGGCCCGCTTGCGGGCAGCTTCTTCCTCGGCTTTCTGGAGGGCAATCTTGGCTGCCAAAAGCTCAGCTTCCATTTTGCGTCGTTCCTCTTCACGCCGTCTCTCCTCTTCTTCGCGGCGTTTCCTCAGCTCTTCCTGCTCACGGGCAAGTCGTTCAGCGGCTAGGCGTTCCGCCTCCATCCGTTGACGAAGGCGCTCAGCTTCGGCTTCTTTCCGTGCTTTTTGTTCGGCTTCTAAACGTTGCACTTTAAGCTGCTCAAGAAATTCCTTTTCTTGGCGACGGCGGGCTTCCTCAGCTTCTTTTTGGGCCTTTAAGGCTGCGTACATACTATCTTCAATAAATTTTCTGCGAGCTTCAGCCTGCCGGCGGGCTTCCTCTTCAGCCATCCGGCGGGCTTCTTTTTCAGCGTAGGCTTTGGCTTCCTCCATGCGACGACGCTCCTCCTCTTCCAATTTTCTCTTTTGCTCCTCAAGGAAACGCTGACGAGCCTCTTCTTCAGCCCGTGCTTTGGCTTCCATCTCTGCTTTTCGGCGGGCCTCTTCTTCCATCTGCTTTTTCTTCTTGGCCAACAGGGCCTCCATTTCTGCCTTACGACGGGCTTCCTCTTCGGCAGCTTTTCGGGCCGCCTCCTCTTCGGCCTTTTTGCGGGCTTCCTCTTCCTTCTGCTGCTGCTTTTGAGCAGCCTCCAGCCGCTTCTGTTCCTCTTGGCGAGCCTTCAACTCCGCCTTGAAGGCATCTTCCACAATTTTGTCCCGCACAAAATCCATGACACTTTTTTCAAAATAAAATCTGGATACGGGCTTTTCATAAGCCTTGTCCACAGGGCCTCCGGTAGCTTTAGGCAAGCTGATGTTAAATTCCAGCGGTGCCACATCCTGGGCCTCCAATTCCTTCAAAATAGCCGTATTCACTTCCACCCGCTTTGTCACATAACCAGGGGCCGTAAACTCAATCACAAATTCGTTCTGATACTCCAGCTCAATGCTATACATGCCCGACTGATTGGGAACATATTCTCCGATTTTTACTCCATTCTTCCGAACCACTACAACGGCTTCTGCCGCTGAACCGCCTTCAGGCTTTATGTAACCTACCAGTCCTATACTGTAAGATTGAGCAAAAAGGCCCATACCCCGGGGGTATAGGGAAAAAATGCCCCCGCAGGCAAAAATCAATTTTATGAATCTGCCTACTTTAATATATTGCAAAGGTACATCTTATTTTACATATAAATTTTTTTTAAACAATACATTTTTTCAACCCTGTTGACTGTACCATAAATGTGCCACAAATAGAGAAGATTCAAAACGGTTTCCGTGAGGGAAAAACTCCACAAAAAGGTTTCCATGGACCTAAAAGGTAGCAGGAAAAAAAGCAATATTGCCGCTGTATAAGTGTATTGCCACCACACGCTCCCGTGTATTCTGTTGACTGCTGCAAATACAACGGCCAGAGGGGCTGCCATAAGCCGTGACCCCAGCGCAGGTAATAGAATCAGGGCATAGAAAGCGCTGACCCTATAAGGTGGCCCGAATAAAAATTCAAAGCCTGATGGACCCAGGGTCCACACCACCAAAAAGAGCCCCAACACCCCAAGTCCTAGACCCCGTAAAGTGCGCAATAGAAATTTTTTCATAGGTGCTTTCTCACGATAAAGTTGGGAAAGGTAGGCCAGCAAAACGTTGGACAAAGAATTTATCAAAAAGGTGACCGGGAAGGCGACCACCATCAGACCCATGTCAAAAAGTCCGTTCTCTATCACCCCAAAATGGTAATTCACGAGAAGACCAGGGGCAAGCAAGGCCAGAGCATTGAATAGGGTAGGGAAAAATGAACTCGCTGGGTAACGCCGAAAAGCCCACAAATGTTTGCACACATCCATGAGGACCAAACTTCTGAATAGTTTAGGTTTTTCATATCGACGAAGCCACCAGACCCCCCATAGCACTGAACACAATCGGCCGACCAGTTCACCGAGCAATAAGCCAGCCTGGCTCAGCCCCGACCCCAAAATCTGAAGAATCACTTCGGGCACCCGGCGAAATATTTTCAATCCATTGACGGCCATGTAGCGATGATCTCGTGAAAAAAGGCTCTGTAACAGTAGGAAAAAGCCGTATGCCCACACAGATAGGCCCGTCAGCGGAAGCCACCACCGGGCGCTCGGTGGAAATTTTAGGACCCTGATCAGCAGGTCGTCCATCAACAAAAATGTCCCAGAAACCAGGACGGAAAAAGCAGTGCATAACATCAGGCCACCCCAGAACAGGCGCATGGCGCGATCTCTGTTCCGAGGCACTGCCAGGGCCAAGTCGTAACGGAAAGGAGCCACTACAGAAAGCACACCCACAACACTGATATACAGCGATAATTCCCCGAAGGCTTCTGGGGGATACCATCTGCGTAATAAAGGCTGGGCTGCCACCACCAGACCCTGAGCCACGAGGGTGCCAATAATCGATACTGTGGCGTGGCGACGAAATGTCGCAAAATCTGCTACAGAGGCTTCGGAGTCAGGGGAGCTGGACACTTCAGCGGGCAATGGCCACTGAGCGCTTTTCACGGATCACAGTCACCTTCACCTGACCAGGGTAAGTCAGCTCTTTCTGGATTTTTTGCGATATGGAAAGAGCCAGAGCATCAGCTTCCTGATCGGAGACCTTATCGCTCTCCGCTATCACGCGAAGCTCACGGCCCGCCTGAATGGCGAACGCCTTAGACACACCGGGCATGGCCATGGCCAAGTTTTCCAAATCTTTAATCCGCTGGATATAGGAGGCGGTAACTTCGCGCCGTGCCCCTGGTCGGGCCCCAGAAATGGCGTCACACACTTGGACAATCGGGGAAATCAGGCTGGTCATTTCAATTTCGTCATGGTGGGCCCCTATGGCGTTGCATACTTCCGGATTTTCTTTGTATTTCTCGGCCAGCTTCATGCCCAGCAAGGCATGGGGTAACTCATTATCCACGTCCGACACTTTGCCGATGTCGTGCAGCAAACCAGCCCGCTTGGCCAGCTTTGGATTAAGCCCTAGCTCAGCGGCCATCACAGCACACAGGTTGGCCACCTCTCGGGAATGCTGAAGCAGATTCTGGCCATACGAAGAACGGTATTTCATTCGGCCCACATAGCGAATAAGTTCTGGGTGCAGGCCATGAATACCCAAGTCAATGGCCGTGCGTTTACCCACCTCTACAATTTCATCTTCTATTTGCTTAGTCACTTTTTCTACCACCTCTTCAATACGTCCGGGATGAATGCGTCCGTCCAAAACCAATTGTTGCAGTGCCAGTCTAGCTATTTCGCGCCGAACAGGATCAAAACAGGAAAGTACAATGGTTTCGGGAGTATCGTCTATAATAAATTCCACGCCGGTTGCGGCCTCCAAGGCTCGGATATTGCGGCCTTCCCGTCCGATGATACGCCCTTTGATATCATCGTTTTCCAATGGAAATACGGTGATGGCATTTTCTACAGCCGTCTCTGTACCTATACGCTGAATAGTCTGAATGACAATGCGACGGGCTTCTTTTTGAGCAGTAAGTCGGGCTTCCTCCATAGTACTTTGAATGAATGCGGCCGCTTCCGCCCGGGCTTCATTTTTAATGGTTTCTACCAGCTGACGTCGTGCCTCTTCCCGAGAAAGTCCCGATAAGGCCTCCAACTGCTGGATACTACGAACCTTAATCTTTTCCAACTCCTCTTCTCGCTTCTGTAGCATATCCAGCTTCTCTTTTGCGGCCTTGTCCTTCTCCTGTAAGGCATGCTGGAGTCTATTGGTGTACTCCAGCTTCTGCTGTAAGGCTTGTTCTTTGCCTTTTAGACGCTGCACCTGTTCCTGAAGTTTTTTTTCAACTTCTCTCACATAATTTTCGTGCTCCGCTTTCATGGCCAGGATTTTTTCCTTGGCCTCCAACATTTTGTCTTTTAACAAGGTCTCAGCTTTCGCTTCGGCCTCCTTAATGATTTGCGCTGCCTTCGTGGTATTTAGCCTTTTCAAAAAGGCATAGCCCCACAAATACCCCACAGCAAGGCCCACAATCAAAGTTGCTAAAAGAATGGCGACGTAGGTAATTTCCATAGTGCTATCAGACTGGATGCGGCAGAGGCAACAGTCATTGGGGCTTCACGTGGAGGGCCAGGTATTCGCTCAGCTCTCTGTCAAGCTCTTTAAGTATATGCCACCCCTGACTATCGGCTTCCGTCGCCGTTGAGTTGCCTTTCAGCAGACGCATGGCCAATTCCAGGGCACATAATGCCAGCGCATCGCCCAACAGGGAAACACTGGGCGATTGCTTGTATTTCTCTATACCGGCATTGACAATGTCAGCGGCTCTCAAGAGAGTAGTTTCTTGGTCAGCGCCCACAACCAGCCTGTAGTCCTTCCCGGAAATTTTAACCAATACTGTATGGGGTTTGTCAGGCATGGCGGGCCACTTGTTCATTGAGCTTGGCAAGGCAATACTCAATATCTACCTTCACGCTTTCCAAAGCCTGCAGGCTCTCCTGCCCGAGGCGGCACAGCTCTTCCACATGTAACCCTTCCGAACTATTGTCTTCTGCGTTTTTATTATTGTTTTTAAGTAATTCACTGAGTCGGAAGACAGTACTGCGCAATTGGCTGTTTTCTTTTATCAGAAACTCATTTTCCCTCTTTAGTCGACTATGCTCTTCCATCAGCATATCCACCTTTTCCCTTAATTGTTTAGCCAATTCAATCATATTGGAATACAATCCTGAACTGTTATGGCAAAAATAAGGTCATGACCCTAAACAGCCAAACTTCTTCTAGCGGGGTTTTACCGTATGGTTTTTTGGTGGATTTGGGCGTGCTCCCGACAGCAGCAATTGCCACACGGCGGGATACGGCGTGGCCCCAGGCAGCACTTGGGTTCCTGCCATTGTTGCCTTTTGGACCAAGCTCTGGGAGCAAGTCAGGACCGGCCTAAGGCCGCCCTCTGCATACCTTACGCGTAGCTTACCTCTGTACGAAAAAACCGCCAAGGTTTTCACCTACTTCACATCCGGAATATTGCTTTCAGCGATAACATAGTGGGGCCGACGCCTTACATCGTTATAAATCCTGTGTAGATATTCCCCAATGATTCCCAGGCAAACCAGCTGAATACTACCGAAAAACAGGACTGTCAGCATGAGGGAGGCCCACCCAGGTACATAATCATGGTCCACAAAACGCGCATACAGGGCCCATGCCGCTACCGGCAGAGTGGCTAAGCTTCCCAACAAACCGAGCCACGAAGCCACCCTCAAGGGTACGGCACTGAAGCCTGTGAGGGCGCTCACCGCTAGTCCCACAGAGCGAGCCAGAGTGTAAGAAGGCCGACCAGCGCTGCGCGGCGGCCGTTCATAGGCTACCTCGGCTTGGCGAAACCCCAACCAGGCCACCTGTCCTCTAAGAAAACGATCGCTCTCAGGCATGGAAAGCAAAGCCTCCACTACCCTGCGCCGCATCAACCTAAAGTCGCCCGCATCCAGCGGAATGGGCACCTCCGCCAGTCGATTTAAAAGCCTGTAAAACAACGCAGCCGTAAATCTTTTCCACCACCCCTCGTGCCGTATAATACGCCGGCCGTACACCACATCATAACCCTGTTGACTTAAGGCCCAAAACTGATTGATCACATGCGGAGGGTCCTGAAAATCGGCATCCATCACCACCACACACTCTCCTTTACAATTCCTCAAACCGGCCAGCAATGCTTGCTGATGGCCAAAGTTGCGGCTGAAACTAAGGAACTTATGGCGACCATCTTTTTCACACAAACTTTTTATGGCGCGGAGGCTGCTATCCGTGCTGCCATCATCCACCCACAAAATTTCCCAATCCTCGCCTACAAGAGACCCCAAAATTGCTTCCAATTGTTCTGCAAGAGGGCGCAAGGAACATTCTTCATTATGCACCGGCAGCACCACCGACAACCGGGGCCGGGTGTGGCTTTGCATGATATCAGATCTGCATTTCTATTACATCTTCGGGGATAATCAATTTCCCGGCAGTATGGGCCCGAATGTAGTCTATGGACACGCCAGGAGCATATTCCCGCAAAACAAACCCCCCTTCCGGATGAATGTCAAATACGCCCAGCTCAGTCACCACCCGCTTCACACACCTCAGGCCGGTTATGGGCAGAGTACAGGCCGGCAACAACTTGCTCTGGCCAGCCTTGTTCACATGTTGCATTGCTACGATGATATGGCGTGCAGAGGCTACTAGGTCCATGGCTCCACCCATACCTTTTACCATTTTACCAGGAATCTTCCAGTTGGCAATGTCGCCCCGTTCACTCACCTCCATGGCCCCTAAGATGGTAAGGTCAATTTTTCCGGCGCGTATCATCCCGAAGCTCAGGGCTGAGTCAAAAAAAGAAGCCCCGGGCAACACAGTCACCGTTTGCTTTCCAGCGTTGATGTAGTCAGGATCTTCCTCCCCCTCGTAGGGGAAGGGACCCATGCCCAGAATACCATTTTCGCTTTGGAGAACAACGTTCATGGATGGGTCAATGTAGTTGGCAACAAGCGTGGGAATACCAATACCCAGGTTAACATAACTGTTGGGCTTCACCTCGCGGGCGATACGCCGGGCAATACCTTCCTTATCAAGCATATAAATAGCCTATTGCACCACAAAACTACATGGCTCGTTCCTGTATGTCAAAACGATAGGGACAGGGGCGAAAATTCGGCCATCTTCTCCAGAAGGCTTTTAAAAAGCCCTGGTTTGTAAATGAACATGAATGCCATGCCATAGAGCGCCCCGAAAAAATGGACATCATGGCCGATTTTGTCCCCACCCCGCCTTGCCATGACCCAGGAATACCATAAGTACAATACCCCAAATAATACGGCCGGCAAGCGAAGGAAAGGCAGAAACACCAACCCCATGGAGGAGCCGGGTCTCAGTACAATAAAAGCAAACACCACGGCGGAAATAGCACCGGAGGCCCCCACAGCATTGTAATGGGGGTTGTGTTTATGTTTTTCAAAAGAATAAATCGCCGAGATGGGAGCAGCAGAGACGTAGAGCAGAGCAAAAAGCAGCCGGCCAATGGCCGTATTACCTTCCAGATAACCGAGCATCTCTTCCACGAACGGGCCAAACATGTATAGGACATACATGTTGAGCACTAGGTGGATATAGTTGGCATGTATCAACGCCGATGTCAAAAACCTGTGAAACTCCCTCTTGTGTTTAATCAGGTACGGATTGAAACTAAACCCGCTAAAAACGCCCTCATCCTGAAATGCCAGTAAAGAAGTTCCACAGGTGAAAGCCACCAGGAGCAATGTCACGGATGGATCCATCTAACTCCGAGAAAAGCCCGGAGGCCAAAGAAATTAAAGTTAGGCTTAGGAGAGAGGATGCGTGCTTCCGTTCATTTCAAACAGGAAGCCCTCATTGCCTGAAGTTTCGGGCTCCGCAGAATGGGAAGAGGGGCTTTCTGGGTTTATTGAAATGGGTTGGGAGAGATCTATTTCCACTGGAAAAGAAGTCAAATGGTCTGTTTCAGTGACTTTCCTGGTAGCCCGTCCTGCCTGGCGCTTTTCTCGTAGTACTTCTTTGGGCACTGGTAGAGGGAGATTTTCAGGCTCAATCCGCATCTCCTTTAAAGCCATGCCGAGTTTTAAGGCCTCAATCATGGACGCACACTGAGGTTCTAAGCACCAACGTCCATTCCCTTTAGGAAGAATGAAAAATCCCGTTTTGGATTCTATGAGATATTCAGAAAGCCGCAAGGCCTGACTATGTGTAATTATCAACTGAACCTTTTCCATAGCTGGAGTAAAGATACTCTCGAACGGGCACCAGCTTTAATTAAAGGTTAGAAAAATTCGGTTTATTGTTGAAAACTTTCTATAGAAGCCTGCTGATATAGCTTTTCAGGGATTTTGCGGCCCATGGTGCCCCGAAGACGTTCCTTGGGAGCTTCCCTCTGCGACAATGGAACAAATTCGGCTGTGTTAACGGGTGGCACATGGACCGTGAGATCGCAACTGTTCATCAAATGCCTAATCCGACCAGGCACAAGGGGCAATAGCCCTACCCCTGCGACGCCTAAGCGGTCCATCACTTGATCCAAAAGCCAGGTTTGGACAAAGTCAGAAGCCAGAGCCACCCGTTTAAAGCCCAGCTGGCGGGCTAACCGATAGCCCAGAACCAGGTTTTCAGTGCTGTGCTCAGCCAGTTCTTCATAAAAAATATGAGAGGCCGGCACACCGGCTTTAATAGCCATTTCACCCATGGCACGGGCTTCAACGTAAGGGGTGTAAACGGCGGATCCGCTGAAAATTATGTTCCGGGCTACCCCTTGTTTGTACAGCCAAGTGGCCCAGAGAACACGCATCTTCATGAGATCGCTGGTAGCGGAATCTCCAAAGGGCACGCCGGGGACAATAATGGCATCATACCCCCCTAAACGCCGGGCAATGGCTAAACTCTGTGAGCCCGTGAGGGCTAAACACCCCCATGCCCCCATACAAACAATTAATAAAATAAATAAGAAAAAGTATGTGCGCATGAGAGATAAACAAGTTGACAAAACCAACTAAAAATAACATTCAATGCTACTATCTTGTTCACGGCCCAGTTGATTAAAACTTTTCATTAAATTTATCATATTTCAAAGGGGAGATTCAAAAACTAAGGAATTTAAGTCGGTGATAATTAAATTCTACTTCTTTCTTCTATAAAACTTTTTTCTTCTAAATTAATCCTTAAAAGCCATTAGATTTTATGGAGCCCTGTTATCTGTGTTCTCTATTTGTTAACTGATCGATTAAGTGATAAGAAACTATGGATCTCCCCTACACTCAGGAGATTTGCTAGTTATTCGGCATACTGCATCAGGTAACTACGCAAAAATTCATTGATATCTCCGTCGAGCACACCCCGCGTATCACTAGTTTCGTAGTCGGTGCGAAGGTCCTTAACAAGTTGGTAAGGATGCAGCACATAGGAACGGATCTGGGAGCCCCATTCAATTTTTTTCTTTGAACTTTCGATTTTTTCGCGCTCTTCGTTGCGCTTACGCATTTCCATTTCATACAGCATGGATTTGAGAATACGCAGCGCGTTCTGTTTATTCTGAAGTTGGGAGCGGGATTCCTGGTTTTTGATGACAATACCTGTAGGCTTGTGATAAAGCCGGACGGCGGTTTCCACCTTATTGACGTTCTGGCCTCCGGCACCTCCACTCCGAAAGGTGTCCCATTCTATATCCGATTCTTTTATTTCTATATTGAAACTATCATCCACCAGTGGGTACACATATACTGAGGCGAAGGAAGTGTGGCGACGGGCATTGGCATCAAAGGGAGAGATGCGCACCAGGCGGTGAACCCCATTTTCTCCCTTGAGGTAACCATAAGCATAAGGCCCTGATATTTGAAGTGTGACGCTTTTTATCCCTGCCACTTCCCCTTCCTGAATGTCCTGTTCCGTGACAGTGTAGCCGTTTTTTTCGGCCCACATGATGTACATACGCATGAGCATGGCAGCCCAGTCACAGCTTTCTGTGCCCCCCGCACCAGCAGTAATTTGTAAGATAGCGTCCATGTTGTCCTCTGGACGGGAGAGCATGCGCTGTAGCTCCAGATTTTCTATGTGTTTTTCAGCTTTCTTATACTGCTGAAGCACTTCATTAGGATCGGCTTCCCCCTCCTTCAGGAATTCATAGAGTACCATCAAATCATCCAACTGCCGACGAGCCTCTTGGTAGGACGAAAGGCGACGCCGCAATTCGGTGAGGCGGCGGGATACATCTCCAGCCCGCCGTACATCCTCCCAGAAAGCAGGGTCAGCGCTCTCTTTTTCCAGTTCTTGTATCTGTATGCTCAACCCTTCCGGGTCAAAGAAACCTCCTCAGCGCAGCCAGGCGCTCATCCAGAACTTTTATCTGGTCTAGGGTTATAGTCTGTAACATGGGCACAAAAGTAAGCAATCTCAAAAATCTTTCAAAGAAAATATATGGATCAGGGATTATTATTTTCTTTGCTAAAATTAAAAATTCTAGTAGGTTTAAATTTTCAAACACCTTGTAAACCTTGCCACACTCAAAAAATTTTTCCCAGAATCACAGAAAACCTGCCAATATTATATTCTGATTTTAAAACTTTTAAATGTGAATGATCACTTCGCTAGAAAAACGATGAATTACTTAATCTCTCTTATGGAAATTTAAAACTTATTTTTAGGCTAATCCCTGAGAGTATCCGATCCGTTTTTGTTCACTCATTCAAATTTTTAAAATAAATTTTTTAATTTAAAATGATAAAATAGTCATTCATTCGGAAAAGTAATTGTTTTGAATGTAGTAAAGCTGCTTCATCAGATAAAGCGGAGATAATGTATCGCTGGGTACCCAAGCAAAACTTTACATAATGGACACACATGGACTTCGGTAAATGATAAAATTATCTTTCTGATAAACACAAATTTGAGAATTTGTAGTCAGTAGCGCAAATAGGGAAAAATAAAAATATTTTTTTAAATTATAAAGGGAGCAAGAAAATAATTCAGAATCTCTGCAAACCATCTAAATAGCCTAAAACACCTGCTTAACTTTCATTCTTGAATATTGCTTGCTTATTACTTCAATATGAAAATTCCCAAGCTTACCCATAGCAGGAATTATTTAGTTTTTTTAAATTAAAACAAGGGGGTTTGCGTGGACTTTATGAGTCACATCGTTTTTTCTCTAAATCTAAGGCCTCACAATTGTGAGGGTACTATTTTTTTGAATTGCCCCACTCCGGAGCACCAAGAAATAGGACCCAGGGTTTAACTGTACACCGCTTTTACTTTCTCCTTGGAATTCCTTACCTCCTTTTCTGTATTCATACACGAGTTGGCCCCAGCGGTTAAATATAAGAACCTCGTAGTCCTGGCATTCTCCAAATGTACCCCCAATATGGAGGGCATCGTTCAGGCCATCTCCGTTGGGTGTGATGATGTTCGGAATTTCAAATTTATCCAATGAAAGAGTGGCCTCTACAGTTACGGCTTGGGTAAAAGTCCCCGTACAGCCGCTGGGATCAGTACCAGTGAGAGTCACATTGTAGGTGCCTGGGCTGCCATACACATACATGAGGGAGTCCCCTGAGGCTTGAGCGCCATCCCCGAAATCCCAAGCCAGAGCAGCATCCTCTACATCAGAGGTGGCCACAAATATCACGGCGTTAAAGCATTGGGGGGCTGCGGTGAATGAGACTGCCGGGTTCGTTCCTATAAGGATATCCTGCGAAATGGTGTCAGAGCAGCCTTGGTCTGTGGCCACCATGAGGGTAACAGTGTAAGTGCCCGGAGAGGTGTACTGGTGGGAGACTTGATGTCCGTTGGCTGTGTTGTTGTCCCCAAAATTCCATTGAATGGTGGACAGGTTGCCGGTGGTGACGCTGGTATTGGTGAATAGGGCCGGCACCGATTGGCAGGAAACGTCGGAAACAAAGGATGCCTGCACTCCCGGGTTCACATACAGGTTGAGAGTGGCCTGGTCAGTGCACCCATCGGCAGAGATAACCAGCAGGGTGATGGTGTTGTTACCCGTTGTGGATAGGGAGTGGTTGAACTGGGCATCATTATTGTCGGATTGCCCGTCGTTGTCAAGGTCCCAGGCAAAGGAAGCGATGGAGCCGGGGGCCGGGATGGTGGAGCCGCTGGCGTTTAACTCAAACGGCACACCTTCACACACCTCTGTGGGCCCGCTGATTTGCGCCTGCGGAACAGGAAGTACCTGGATCTGAATGGATGCTGTGGCCGTGCACCCGTTGTTATCGGCACCATTGGCCGTGTAGGTGGTGGAAGAGGAAGGGGTGGCCACCACTTGTAAACCCGTGGAAGTATTGAGGGAAGAGGAAGGTGTCCATACGCAGGAACTCACCCCCGTAGCTGTTAAAGTGGTGGATTCTCCATTACAAATCACGGAGTCTGAAGCGGTGATTTGTAACTGCACAGGGGCAGGATTTGAAAGTTGAATAGAGAGGGTTACCGTGTCGCAGTTCAAATTATCATACACCAACACAGTATAATTATTGGGCGAAAGACCTGATTGAGAGGGACCTGTCGCATTGATGGGCAGCCAGAGGAAGTTAAAACCTCCGGGACCTCCGCTGGCCATTACCGTAGCAGCGCCATCGTTGCCGTTGTGGCACGTAACGTTGGTGATGCTGGTAACCGAAGCCTGCAATGGCGGGGGCTGCCCGATGACGGCGGTAGCGGTGGCCGTGCAATTATTGGCATCCGTAACAGTAAGGTTATAGGTGTTGGCTTGAACATTTGTGAGATTAGGAGTTGTAATGCCTCCTGGGGACCAGTTGTAAGAGTATCCAGGGGTTCCCCCCGTCACCGAAGAAGTGGCCGACCCTGTGGCAGAGGCATTGCAGGAGGCATCCTGGGTGGTCACATTGACGCTCAACGGGGGAGGTTGGGTGATGGTAGCTGTGGCCTGGGTCTGGCAGTTGTTTTGATCGGTCACAGTAACAGTGTAGGTATTGGCGGCCAGTCCAGAAGCCGTGGACTGGTTGCCTCCCGAGGGAGCCCACGAGTAAGAGTAGCTGCCGGTACCCCCTGAGGCGGTAACAGTGGCTGAGCCGTCGCTCAGTCCATGACAAGATACATGGTTAATATTGCTAATGGAAGCAGTGAGTGGGGGCGGTTGGGTGATGCTAATGGTGGCCTGAGCCTGGCAGTTATTTTGGTCGGTAACGGTAACGGTGTAAGTATTTGCGGAGAGATTGGAAGCGGTGGGGCCTGAACCTCCGCCGGGAGACCAGGCATACTGATAATTTGGGGTGCCTCCGGTAGCTGCCACGGTAGCTGAGCCATTGTTACCCCCATAGCAAGATACGGGCGTCACAGATTGAGGTGCCACCTGGAGGGGAGGCGGCTGTGTTATGGCAAAGTTCACAGTGGACTGGCAGTTGTTAGCGTCGGTTACAACCACTGTGTAGTTGTTAGCGGGCAATGAAGTGCTGCTGTTGCCGGGGCCTCCCATTGGAGACCAGGCATAGGAATAACCTGGCGTACCACCGGAAGCCGTGATAGTAGCAGAACCATTGGAAAGACCATGGCAAGTAACCGGCGTAGTAGCGGCCGCGGCTGAGAGGGGCGGAGGTTGGGTGATGGTCACTTGCACCTGAGCCGTGCAGGCCTGGGCATCAGCCACATAACCGGTGTAGGTGCCCGGGCCCACAGGACCCAAATTCTGATTCAAAACGAAACCTGGCATCCATAGGTAAGACACCTGACCCTGCGGATTTTGGGCATTGAGAACGGCGCTGCCGTTTGCCAAGCCGTGGCATGTGACATGGTTCACAGTAGCCGTAGCCGATAGCATATCCACCAGAACGTTGGTGGAAGCGACTTGTGAGGTACATCCGTTGGCTATAGTGTAAGCATTGTAGGTGCCG
>JANWWQ010000016.1 GCA_025055635.1 Flavobacteriales bacterium | reverse complement strand
ACCTTCCAGAAGCCTTCCAGGGTGATTTTGCTATTAGGCCCCGGATTGAATTCCACGCCCCCCACCAAATGGTCGCAGCGGATATAGCGCAGCCGTTTTTTATTGATTAATCGCCCTGATGAGTCCGCAAAGCCCATCAGAGTGTATGCCGGCCTTTGATAATAACGGCCTGCGTTGGCGTTAAGGGCCCAGCGCTCTCCTATGCGAAGGCTGAGGCTGAGGCGTGGAGAGAGCGTCCTCAGCGGATTAAGCATAATCTCAGAATAGGTATTGAAATCACTTCGAATACCAAAGGAAGCAGCCAAACGGCTGTTGAAAAAACTGCGGCTAACCTGACCAAAAAGCCCTCCTATGCCAATATGAAGGAGGGAATTGACGCGCACAGTATCCAGTCCAGCCAACGTTTTTAAACGCTGATAGGTGTAGTTGGTGTAGCGGGCATGTTCGGCATTGAAGCCTAGGTTCACCTTCCAGTCGCCGTAGCGGGCAATGTATTCGTAGCGCAGTTTGTTTTCACTTTCCCGCGAGAGGTAATCTAGGAGGAGCAAGTCTTTTTGGGGCACATTGTCCTGATGCTTAAAAGCTCGGTTGTGAAACATGTTGCGGCTCAGGACAACCTCATGCCGCCCCTGCTTTGTAAAACGACGATAAACACTACCCACTGTGTAGGACCATTGATAATTCACCGGAATTACACGCAGGATGTAGCGTTGCTCTTCGGTTTCATTTTGGTCCAAATTAAGCCGGAACCGATCCAGGGAAGCCAGACCAATGAAGAGCAGCTCATCTTTAGTGCCGATCCGCCAGCGCACGCGGTACTGCCAATCAAAGTAAGTCGGTAAAAAGGGCAGTTGCAGGGCCCTGAACAGAAACTGCAAATACGAGGCACGGAATGAAAAAATGCCGGTAGCCTTACGACCTAAGGGGCCTTCTGTCTTGAAAGCCGCGTCCGAGGAACCCAGGGCGAAGCGATACTTCTTTCGCTCACTGTTACCATCCACCTGCGTGAATTCCAGAACTGAGCTGAGAGCATTGCCACGAGCAGCCGGGAACGCGCCGGACAGGAAATTCACCTCCCGGATAAGGTTCACATTGATTATTCCAACGGGGCCGCCACTGGCACCTTGGGTCTGGAAGTGGTTAATCAAAGGCACCTCCACCCCATCCAGATAAAACCGGTTTTCGTTAGGAGCTCCCCCCCGAATAATAATGTCGTTGCGAAAGGTGGGTATGCTGGCGACGCCAGGCAACGATTTGATTACCTGGCTAATATCCCGGTTACCTCCCGGATTACGCTCTATTTCCGCAATGCCCACCGTACGCAGAGAAACAGGACTTTCCTCCGTTTTATTGAAAGGAGCGCTCTCCACAGTGACAGCTTGAATTTCCCGTGCTGTGGGTTCCAAAATGATCTCCACCGTGGCCGGTTTGGCATTTGTGACAAGAATATCCCGATAGGTAGTGGTCTTATATCCCAGGCAGGATACCACAAGGTTAGTAAAGCCCGGTGCCAGTCCCTTCAGCTCAAACCGGCCTTCCATGTCCGTGCTCACACCTTTAGTAGTGCCCTGAACCACCACGTTGGCAAAAGGCACAGGCTTCAGGGTACCCGCCTCTACCACCCGTCCGAACACAACGCCTGATTGGGCCCATAAAGTCAGAGTTTTTAGAAAACACATGGCCCCTACAGCCAATCTATTGGTAAATACCCTAACCATCTTGCCCAGAATAACAGCTTCTCGCAAAAATTGTTGGAGCTGTGGAGTAGATTCTTTCACTCATCGCTTTTCCTGGCAGACAATTGGGGCCTCAATAGGCGCTCCTTTATAACCTTACGGGGGTCCGTTTCCTCTAGAAAGAGAGCAAAAAAAAACCCGCCTTTGGAAAGGAACGCAGAAGAGGGGTTCCTTCGGATTTTCCACCTCTCTTGAGGTGCCTGGAGTCTAGACTCGGATGGTAGATACTTCCGGTTTCCTCAGAAGAAACCTCAAAGCCGTCCTCCGCCTTCAACAAGCCTTACTCGTTTTTCTTTAATAAATTCTTCAAGACCCCTCCTTCCCTGTTTACAAAGTTGATACTGTACAACCATCCAATTAAGTGAGAACAAGCCAAAAAATTTCGCTCAAAAAAATGTTAATCCAAAGGTTAACAGGATGAAACTATGAGTATGATACATGGAATGAAAAAAGTGAATACCTTTGCTATAGGGCATAAGGCAATATCATTTCGGTTTATGGATATAGAGTAAAATGCGGATTCAATAAAAATCCAATCTTATATCATTTGAATGTATGGGGATAAAAATCTTCCACTCCCGAGGGTAAAGCAGGGTCAGAAATGGCTGGGGAGAATATGTATGAAACAAGCCCATCTTTCATTTTAAACTATGCTTTAATTTAAATAACGATTAAAAAGATATGGTTGGTCAAACCTTTGATTTTCCATCAGAAAATTGTGTTTTTAAGGACGATAGCGTGGGAATATTCTTGTATCAGATGAACTGTATTGAATTTATGGATATTTTAATTAAAAGGTATCCTGAAGGCATTTTTGATATGATCTTTGCTGATCCTCCATATTTTTTATCAAATGGCGGTATTACTTGCCATGCAGGAAAAATGGCAAAAGTGGACAAAGGCAAGTGGGATCAGTCTAAGGGAATAGAGAAGAATCACGATTTTAATGTCTCTTGGCTCTCGCGCTGCCAGAAATTATTAAAGCCAAATGGAACAATATGGGTTTCAGGCACCCACCATGTCATTTATTCAGTGGGTTTTGCCATCCAACAACTGGGCATGAAAATATTAAATGATATCACATGGGAGAAACCCAATCCTCCCCCTAACTTATCCTGTAGGTATTTCACCCACTCCACTGAGACCATAATCTGGGCAGCTAAAAATAAATACTCCAAGCATTTCTTTAATTATGAAGAGATGCGGAAATTAAACGGAGGAAAACAAATGAAAACAGTTTGGACAATTCCGACGCCTAACGGCGATGAAAAGCTTTTCGGGAAACATCCTACGCAAAAACCCCTTCGGCTGCTTGAAAGAATCATTTTGGCGAGCACGCGCGAAAAAGATCTTATTTTCGATCCCTTCGCGGGAAGTTCAACAACAGGATTAGCTGCAATAAAACTTAATAGATATTTTGTGGGTTGTGAGCTTGAAGAGGAATATGTGCGTCTTTCCAAAAAACGCCTGGAAGAATATATTAAGGGAAATAAAATTAAACTACAACTTTTTGATTCGCTGGAATTAAGAAAGGCGGGCTTGGCGGGGCGAATACCTTAACTGGTTTGAGATTTGAAGGAAAAGTTGATTTAAATATTTTACTATCTAAAATTCCCGGATATTCCGTACACAAGTCAGGTAATAAAGCTGGATACGGGGTTTACTTTGATGATGAATTAGTGGCTCGATGTTTTAAAAAACATGAATTTTATAAATTTTTAGAGGAGAATAATATAAATTGGAAACATATCATTAGCCGAAAATTACTGCCAGATGATGCCATACTTGTGA
This sequence comes from Flavobacteriales bacterium, assembly GCA_025055635.1. Taxonomy (GTDB): domain Bacteria; phylum Bacteroidota; class Bacteroidia; order CAIKAF01; family CAIKAF01; genus JANWWQ01. The sequence continues at coordinate 31,166 of JANWWQ010000016.1, read as the reverse complement.
TAGTGAGGGAAACGCTGTTCATTATTGAAGTAAAATACCAAGAAGTTGCGGGTTCGGTTGATGAAAAACTTCAGACCTGTGACTTTAAAAGAAAACAATACCTGAAACTTGTAACACCCTTGGGCTTAAGGGTTGAGTATGTGTATGTGTTAAGCGACTGGTTTAAGCAACCTCAATATAAAGATGTTTTAGAATATATTCAAAGCGTCAACTGTCATTACAAGTTTAATGAATTGCCGTTGAGTTGGTTAGGCTTACCTGTTAAAAGATAACTCCCCGTAGAGGAGGTTTGTTTCATAGCAGAATGCCCGTGATTAATTCGTTCTTAGGGTTTATATTGTAGATTAGGCCAATTTATTATTAATTATACCGGAACCTTATTAAAAGCTGATAATGGTCCAAAATTAAAAAAAGGGGAACAATAAACTATAGATTTAGAAGTCCTGTGAATATTTATATAAAAGTTATGTTGGTTAATTCCTGGGATTTCTGATTAATTTACAGATTGATTGGTAAATTTAAACCCTCCATCTTTTGCTCAATATCGCTTATTTAAACCAAGCTGAGGAGAAGATTCCTTTTCGTAATAAAGGAAAAAAGTGTGGTAGCGAGTTTATTAGAGATTATATGTATGATGTATGTTTTGTGGGAAGGACCATGAAGAATTTGAAATTTTTCAGATTCTTTTAGCGAGAAATATCCTGAATTTTTCCCTTTGTCCCTTGAGATCAGACTTAATTCCTACTTTAAATGCGTATCTTCGCTGCCACTCATGGAATCTGAGGTTTCCTGGCAGGATTTGCTTCGTCAAGAATTCCGCGACGTTTTTGAGAGCGAATTGCTGGATGAGATCTGTAGTCTGGGGCAGGGGAAGTCTGTGGAGGAAGGCAGAACCATTGTAGATTATGGACAAATTGTGAAGTTTATGCCCTTGGTACTCAAGGGCCTGATTAAGGTGATGCGCCGCGACGAAGAAGGCCGGGAGCTATTGCTGTATTTTGTGCATCCGGGCGAAACATGCGCCATGACCTTCACCTGTTGTATGCAGCAACACCCCAGTGAAGTGAGGGCCGAGGCCGAGGAAGCGGTAGTTTATGTGGCCCTGCCTGTGGCCCTAATGGATGATTGGCTGGTCCGCTACCCCACGTGGAAAAGCTTCGTGATGAAAACGATCCGGCGTCGCTTTCACGAACTTCTCCATGCCCTGGATGAAGTGGCCTTTCACCATCTTGACCAACGTCTGGAAAGCTACCTGCGGATGCGTTCGGAACAGTCCGGCAGCCGCCTCATCAATTTATCCCACGAAGAAATTGCCCGCGAATTAGCCAGTTCCCGTGTCGTAATATCCCGACTTTTGAAAAAAATGGAAAACGAGGGACGCCTCCTTTTGTACCGCAACCAGATCAAGCTGCTTTCAAAATTTTGATCGTGTTAGAAAAAAGCGTGTAACACCTGTTACCAATATCGGGCACAATGTTTGCGGAACTTTGTGATGTAAATTCAATAATTACATGGTTTTGAAAGTCTTTTAATTCAAAAATTGAATTATTTAACTTGTGGTAATGATAAATACTAAATAAAAATGAAACTGATTTTCCAAAACTTGAAACATAGAGTTACTAAGGGGTGGAATGCTATACGCGTGCTCTATACAGCCCTCGGTGGTTTAATAATTGTGCATTCCTCCCGTGTAGGATTTGGGTGGGGTATCCTTTTTGGCGCATATTTCATGCTGATGGGGATATTGGCTTTTGGGTGTGCTGGCGGTACTTGTGCCGGTGGATATTGCTCCATTAATCCGGCAGACACGGCCGGCCAACAGGCCCTGCCCCCACAAATTCATTCCCTTGAAAATAAAAACACACCGCAATGAATCCCTCTAATAATCAAAACAACCAACCCACATTTTCCGAATTAATTCGTTCGGATAAACCTGTGCTTGTGGACTTCTTTGCCGAATGGTGCGGCCCTTGCAAAATGCTTAAGCCTATTCTAGAACAGGTTAAATCCCGGCTGGGGGATAGTCTCACCATCATTAAGGTAGATGTTGACCAGAATCCTTTGGTGGCATCCGCATATCATATCCGAGGCGTCCCCACCTTGATCCTGTTCCACAAAGGCGAAATTGTGTGGCGTCAATCGGGCGTTTTGCCCGCAGCCGAGCTAGAAAGCATTCTGAGAGAAAAACTTGCGGTTTTGGCCACCCCTTCGGCCTTAAAGAATTTCCAGTAAGAAGTGGTTTAAAGTAGAGAGATTCGGCCTTTTGTAGCTTTTTAGCCATCTTTGCCTGTGCTCTTGAACAAAGAGGCAGCCCTAAAATTGGCTTCCTACCTACTGGACATAGGTGCCGTACAATGGCGGCCTCAAGAGCCTTTTCGCTGGGCCTCCGGATGGTTGTCACCTATTTATACCGATAACCGGCTAACGCTTTCCTTCCCTCAGGTGCGCTCCTTCATAAAAGAGGTATTACGAGAAGGGGTTCATCAGCAGGGTTGGCGACCGGAGGCCATAGCCGGCGTGGCAACAGGCGGCATACCCCACGGGGCCTTGCTGGCCGATGCTTTGGATCTGCCCTTCCTTTATGTACGAAGTAGCCCTAAGGAACACGGCTTGGGCAACCAGATAGAGGGCCGCTTGGAAACAGGAGCCCTGGTCCTGGTAGTGGAAGACTTGGTAAGTACCGGACAGAGTAGCCTGCGTGCAGTGGAAGCCTTGCGGGCCAAAGGAGCTCAGGTCAAATACGTGCTGGCAATTTTTGATTACGATTTTCCGGAGACCAGAAAAGCTTTTGACAGCCATGAAGTTGTGTTGTACAGCATTTGCAATTACGACGTTTGCATGGAAGTGGCCGCAGGGCGCGGTATCCTGAAGACAAACGATATGACCATTCTCCGAACGTGGCGAGAGTCTCCGGCCCACTGGGGCTTGGAATGAGTTAAAAATGTGTTGATAAAAAATTAACTTACGGGTTTTGGCTGTTCCGGAAAGCCCCTACCCACTAGGGTAACTTTGCATTTCAAATGTCTGAACAAGAAGTCTGGGATATCGCTGTCGTTGGTGGAGGAATTGTTGGAACAGCTACAGCTTTCAAGCTTGCCCGCCGGTATCCTGAAGCCCGCATCGTCTTGTTGGAAAAAGAGAAACGCCTGGCTGAGCACCAGACTGGCAACAATAGCGGGGTTATCCACAGTGGTATTTACTATAAACCAGGGTCATACAAAGCCCGTAACTGCGTCCATGGACGAAAGGAACTGGTAGCATTCTGTAGGGAACATGGCGTGCCGCATGAAGTCTGTGGCAAGCTTATAGTAGCCGTTGAAGAGAGCGAACTGCCCGGTTTGCAGAAAATTTTTGAGCGCGGCCAAGCTAACGGTATTGAGGGTATCCAAATGGTCGGTCCCGATTTCATTCGGGAGCGTGAACCATACTGCGCGGGCCTCCAAGCAGTTTACGTGCCCGTTACGGGTATATGTGATTTCCGCGCCGTTACTGAAAAATTAGCCGAGCTCTTTATAAAAATCTCTTCCTCAAACACAGTAATGACACACTGGCCGGTGCGACACGTGGAGGTGGGGGAAAAACTGACCCGGTTGGCAGGTCCAGCTGGTAGCCTATCGGCCCGTTTTGTAGTGTATTGTGCTGGCCTGCACAGCGATCGCCTGGCACGTCGGGAAGGACTTCGCCCGAAGAGCCATATCCTGGGTTTTCGGGGGGACTATTATGAGTTAGCTCCCCATGCGGTCCATAAGGTGAAGCATCTCATCTATCCTGTACCTAACCCTAAATTTCCCTTTTTGGGCGTCCATTTCACACGCATGATCCATGGAGGCGTGGAATGCGGGCCCAATGCAGTGTTCACATTCAAACGCGAGGGCTACGGCAAAACCGACTTTAGCCTTGTGGACACCCTGGAAGCCTTCAGTCATTTAAGTACCTGGAAGTTCTTTGCCAAACATTGGAAATTCGGTCTGGACGAGTATCGGAGGGCCTTCTCAAAAAAGCGATTTCTAAAGACCCTTCAGCGGCTCATTCCCTCTCTGCGGGAGGACGAAATAGTACCGGCCAGGTCGGGAGTGAGAGCCATGGCCCTGGGACCCGATGGGGAAATGATTGACGACTTTAAGATTGAATATGGCCCACGGAGCTTACATGTACTTAATGCTCCTTCTCCCGCTGCTACGGCCGCCCTGGCCATAGGCGAAGAAATTGCCAACATGGCCCAGAAACATTTTGAATTGAAATCTTTAGTATAAGCATTATTAAAATGGAAAAATTAACGGCTCTATTTACTAAGCGAAAAATACGTCGAAATGCCCTTGTGGCTGTCTTCTGCCAAACAATTTACGAAGTAGTGGAGAAAGTGTTTCCCGAACTCGCTGATTTCCTCAATAATCAAAAGCATTTTCAGAAATCACCGGAAATTAAAACGGAAGACCAGGAAGCTTTTACATATTTAATATTTGCAGCCAACATCCTGAAACTTTACAATCACTTTCCGCAGGAAAAAGCCGATGATCTCAAACTGCTAATAATTCATGAAATTGCCGAACGCTTCAGCCGCCGGGATATGCAGGTGGCCGAAGAAATCATTGTGGAATATGAGAAATATCTTTCGGACTTATTAAAAACTTCTCAAAACCTTACCAAAGCTCTGGCCCTCGCAGTATTCTTTAAATTTAATCTCAACGAATGTCAGCACGAACATTATCAAAAACTCAACCAGCCTGATCCGGTTTTCTTTAAACAACTTTGCGATTTGCTGGAACTGCTTTTCTGGAACTGGGATGATTTTCTGAACCGGTACCGGGTTGTGTGAGGTTAATTTAGAATCAAGTTATTATGTTATTATTACATTTTAGAAAAATTAATAGGAGAATCTTTTTCCCGCTTTCAGAAAGGGCTTTTCAATAAATACATAAGACAATTGCGCAACCAGAAAACTGAGGATTAGCGCACCTAAAGTACCTTCCCAGAAGAAAGGATGGCTGGGCTGGGGATCGCCCTTAAGGAAAACATTAAACACCAGACCAATGATGGGCAAATGCCATATATAAACAGAATACGATATGGTGCCCACCCAGCGGAAGAATTTAAATTCTAAAACATCCTTAAAAAACATGGGCTTAACCAGCAAAACGGCAAAAAAAGCCATCGCTGTAAGAGCAAACCACGTGTAGGTAAATACTCCGAAATAATAATCCCAGGCGCTGAGAACAACACCTGGAAATAGAGCTATCCACAAAATCCAAGGTCCCCAAGGGTTGCCATTAAATAAAAATAACTTGTCCTTTTGATAATAGGCCAGGAGCACTCCACCGAAAACGCCTTCGGGCCTTGTGAAAAGCAGGCTGCGTTGCCATACACCGCATTCTCCCGGCACCACAAGCCTTAAATATATGGCTAAGGCTGTAAGACCTAAAAATAACAAGGCAAACTGAAACCTGTTAAAATATTTAATTATTACAGGTATTAGTAAATAAAAATGCATTTCCAAAACTAGGGTCCAGGAGACGGAAATAAAACGATCCCCCAAAGTACCGTAATATCCTCCTACGAGGGTATGGAGGGTTAAAGGAAAGCTCCACAAAGGCATCAGTGGATCATTGAAGAGCCAGGGCAGATGCGTCTCATACGTTTTAGATAAGAAAAGAAATAAAACTGAAAGGACGAAAAACAGGGGTAACACACGAGCCGCACGACGCACATAAAAGGTACGGTAGTAACGGGGGCTGTCTCTATGCTGTAGCAAAATGGTACCTATGAGCCATCCGCTCAGCACAAAAAACCAATCCACCACCCCCCAGGTTTGGAAAAAAAGCCGCCCCCACCAGGATTGCATCACGTCCTTATTGTCATAAAAGGGCATCAGGAAATAGTGGTGGGCCACTACGAACAAACAGGCCAGACCCCTCAGTCCGTCTAAATAGGGGATCCGGCTCAACCCCGCCTCGCGTTTAATGAGACTTGTAGTAGGGGGTACACCCATAGAATATTCCCTTAGGCCAAATTTGGGCTAAAAAATCAAGTTCCCATGCCCTTCAACTGCCGAATAGCCCCCAGAGGGTCCTGAGCCCGGAAAACGGCATGACCAGCCACCAACACATCGGCACCTGCAGCTACCAACTTGGGGGCATTGTCTAAGTTCACACCACCGTCCACCTCAATCAGAAAACGGGCCTTGCGCTCCTGCCTAAGACAAACAAGTTGTTCCAACTTGCGGAAGGTTTCTGGCAAAAACTTTTGGCCTCCGAAACCTGGATTCACCGACATAACAAGCACTAAGTCCACATCATCAACAAGATGCTCAAGCACATGAATGGGCGTGTGGGGATTGAGGGCCAGGCCGGCCTTAACCCCCCAAGAGCGGATCTCGCTGAGGGCCCGCTGAAGGTGCTTTTCGGCCTCGGAATGAATGCTGATAATGGAAGCCCCGTATTCTGCAAATCTCCTTGCATGAGCCATCGGTTCTTCAATCATCAGGTGCACGTCCAGTGGTTTGGTAACTCTCCTTCGGATCGCTTCCAATAAAGGAAAGCCAAAACTGATGTTAGGCACAAAACGCCCGTCCATCACATCCACATGAATCCAGTCGGAAGGCGAATTTTGGAGCATATCCAGCTCCTCCCCCAGACGCAGGAAGTCGGCTGACAAGAGGGAAGGGGCCAGTAAACAGGATTTCCCTGCTTCCATCAAGGCCCCTAAGTTAAACAGGGGGTGTTATTAACAAATGTGAAGGTTATTCCAGATAGGCAATCAGATACTTGGCTTTGTGGCATTGCCTGAGCTTGCGCAAGGCCCTCTCCTTAATCTGACGCACCCGCTCCCGGGTCAGACCCATCTTTTCCGAAATCTCATCCAGAGAATACGGATGTTTATCCTCCAGACCATAGTATAATTTAATCACTTTGGCCTCCCTAGGGTTCAGACTTTTGAGCAAGCGCATGATATCTTCCTTGAGCGAATGCTTCATCAAATTGTGCTCCGGCGAAGGTTCGCCGTTTTCTGTGACGTCATAAAGATTGCCGCTATCCTCGGAGTCAGATAAAGGAGCATCCAAATATGTATACTTTGTATTGGATTGAAGCAATGCCAGCAGCTCATCATATTCAATATCTGAAAATTGGGCCAACTCCTCAGCCGTGGGTTCTCTTTCAAACTTTTGTTCCAGTTCGCTGAAAATGCGATTCAACTTATTAATGAGGGTGAATTTATTCGCCGGTAAACGCACGATCCGGGCATGCTCGGCAATAGCTTGCATTATGGATTGCCGGATCCACCACACAGCGTAGGAGATAAATTTAAACCCGCGCGTTTCGTCAAAACGCAGCGCGGCTTTTATCAAACCCAGGTTGCCTTCGTTGATTAGGTCGCCTAAGGAAAGGCCTTGGTTCTGATATTGTTTAGCCACCGAAATTACAAATCTTAAATTAGCAGATACAAGTTTTATTAAGGCTTTTTCATCCCCTTCGCGAATGCGCCGTGCCAATTCTACCTCTTCTTCAGGCAATACCATTGGTAACCGGCTCACATCATTGATATATTTATCTAAAGAGGCCGAATCCCGGTTGGTGATCCGGTGAGAAATTTTTATTTGTCTCATAGGAGGGCAGAGTTTAAAGGTGCTACATCATTATTGTAAACGCAATTACCGAACCCATGGTTGCAAGAATTAAATTTTTTGAGGACTTTTCCGGCCTTTTGGTCTTAATTTTAAAATTCCTCGTTACGCACTTGGTGAAAAACAGCGTTTTCTTCTATTACTCAGGGGAGTGAAGGTTCAAAAGCCGGAGAAGTTTGTTTCCCAAAATGGCCGTTTCCAGAGATTGGAGTGATACAAGTTTCGTGGACCCTAGCATTTCTTGATGAGTACAGACCAAAAAGCAATGCCGGCTCCGGGCCAGTAAGCCAAGCCTAAGATGCAGTCCTACTCAAACCTCCAGCAAGACGGTCTTCCTCCCTTTGGCGCCATTAGTCCAAGGCCCCTGACATAAGAGTTCCTTATCAGGAGAGCACCGAAAGCAGCTTATTACTTTTGGCCCTAATGACAACCGCCTCTGAAGCAAAATCCACCAATTATCCAGCTCTCGTAACCCTGATTACCGTTTTTTTCTTTTGGGGTTTCATTGCAGCCGGAAATAGTGTTTTCATTCCCTTTTGTAAATTCTACTTTGCTTTAGACCAGTTTCAAAGTCAGTTGGTAGATTTTGCGTTTTATCTTTCATATTTTCTGGGGGCCCTGGGCATCACGTGGGTGAGTTCACTTCAGGGCAAGGACCTGATTAGCTCTTGGGGTTATCAGGGCACCATAGTACGCGGCTTATGGCTTTCTGCCTTTGGAGCTCTGGTGATGATTGGAATGCTGTTGCTGCGGAGTTATGCTGGAATTCTTACAGGATTATTTGTGGTAGGCTTAGGCTTTTCCCTACAGCAGACGGCCGCTCAACCTCTAGCGATTGCGTTGGGGGATGGCTCCACGGGGGCGGCCCGAATCAGTCTGGGAGGCGGCATCAATTCTTTTGGTACGGCGGTTGGTCCTCTGGTAGTTTCCCTGGCTCTGTTTGGGTCTCCGGGCGCACTGAGCGATGAGGCCATTCAAGGGCTTTCCCTCCTCAAAGTGGTGGCCCTGTATTTGGTCGTTGGGGCTCTGTTTGCCGTTGCTGCCTTGCTGTTTCACTTTTCCCGTCATATCCCAAGGGAATACCAGGAAAGCGTCCTTGTGGATAAGGTCGCTTCCCGTGTGGCGCTTGGGCTTGCCTTACCGGTGCTCCTCCTTTTTAGTGTGGTGCTGGCCACCTATCACCCGATTGTAGAGCGTTTATTAAATCAAGTACAGGCGTGGCGGGAATGGGCCAGGTTCCTACCATTGATTCTTGTACTTGTATGGATTTTCGGTTTTGTATTATGGTATTTGCCGCGAACAATACCTTCGGAGGGGTACCGCCAGGCCTTGGCTTTTCCTCAGTTGCGCTGGGGCATGCTGGCCATTTTCGTATATGTGGGGGTGGAAGTGAGCATTGTGAGCAACCTGGGAGAGTTATTACGCCAAAAAAATTATGGCGGATTGAAGGTTTCTGAAATAGCCCCCATAGTCACCTTATATTGGGGAAGTCTGATGATGGGCCGCTGGGCCGGTGCCGTGGCTGTCTTTCCATTAAACAAATGGAGACAGCGGGTTTTCACAGCAATCATGCCGATTCTGGCTTTTATCGTGGTTTTAATCACAATTCATTTGTCTGGTTCCAACTGGAGAGATTTTCTTTCCTACTGGCCTTTTCCTCTCCTTCTTTCTTTTATTTTTTGGGCCTCTGACCATAAACCAGCCCGTATGCTTATCCTTCTGAGCCTAACGGGAGCCCTTCTCACTTTTTGGTTTTTATCTGAAGCGAGGCCTGAGGCTCGTTGGTATATAGTAGCCACAGGGCTCATGTGTTCAGTTTTATGGCCCTGTATCTTCAATCTTGCCGTAACAGATCTGGGACCAGCCACGCCTCAGGGCTCTGCCTACCTGATTATGATGATCCTGGGAGGGGCCATCATCCCTCCTTTGCAGGGAAAATTGGCTGACCTGTTAAGAGTGTACGGTTGGGGCTCCGAAGCCGGTATTCGTTATTCGTACCTGTTGGACCTGGTGGGATTTGCATTTCTGGCCTTCTGCGGCTGGGTTCTTTCGGAAACTCTACGCCATAGCAAATTACACCGGTCTACTCCGCTCTGATTAGAATTCGGCTTCGGGTTAGTCGTGTTATGGAGTAAGGATTTCCTAGCTTTTGAAGTGAGGATTTACACAACACCACCCCTACGGATTCTAAAGGGAAGGTCTCACTTTTCCAGGATTGTAAAAATTTTTGGCATTAGACTAGTAGGTTGGATCAGCTTGATTGTTTTCAGGAGAAATAAAGCTAAATAGTATAAAGCCCCTAGGATGTGAAGCTCAGGCGACGTTTCATTTTTCTTGTGGAAAAAAGGCCTGAAGCACGGAGAAACCGTTCATAACAGACCACAGGAGAGGTATCCACCTAATCCGATTTGAAGTACAATAACTCTGCTCAAACCGATAGCATTTGCCCCCCTGCTAACCGAAGCCCTCTGCTAATACAGACAAACTCCTAAAAATAAAAAGGCCGACTGTTATGCCGGCCTCACTATAGATAAATGCCTGAAATTTTAGCGGTGTACGACGAATTTTTGGATTGGGAAAGAGCGAACACCATTAGATAAAACAAAGGCATAGGTAGCCGGGGCCAGATTGCTTACGTCCACCTTAAAGCTGTTGAAGCCTTCCTTCAGGGAGACATTCTGGAGCTGCACGAGCTTGCCTGTTACATCCATGATGCGCAATTCAGCATTGTCCCATGCCTCGGCCAGCACCACATCCACCGTCATCCAGTCGGTGGAAGGGTTGGGATAAAAGACCAGATTTTCGCCAGTGGGCTCGCCCGTGGGGCTACAGGAGGAGGAGACTGGACCATAGATTGCCGGATCACTGTTGTTGTAGTCAAATTGGAGCAGACGATAGTAATTAACGCCGGGTTCAGGCCTTGGATCCACTAAAGAGTAGGAAAGGGGCTGATTGCTGTTACCGGCACCGGGCTTAGCACCCACAAACACCCAATTCTGAAGGTCAGTGCTGCGCTGCACCACAAACTCTTTAGAATTCAGCTCAGAAGCAGTGGTCCAGGTAATTAAAATGTGGTCGTTATTACAAGTGGCGGTCAAGCTGGTTAATGAAACAGGGAGGGGAGAAACGTCAGGATCACTTAACGTCCAACGAGAGAAGGAGTGAAACCCTAAGCCCAATCCAGAATAATTTAACAAAACGTGATTTGTGGTTGAGTTATTAATAGCCCAAATACCTAACCCCGCATAGGCCCCAGCATAGGATCCATACCCATATTCTTCCCAATCGGAGGTGTTGACCCCATAGCTGGGAGAACGATAAAATACCAGGTTGCCTTCAGGTATAGTGTACAATTCATCTTGATGGTAAAACATTCCTATTCCGCCATTAATGCCGTTCCAAACGCCCCCAGGAATAATATCAAAAAAGCGACCAATACTTGTACCACCACCGGGCACTGTGCTTGTTTGTCTATCATGTCCACGAATTATAGAAGTTGTGGGACCCAGGTTCGCATTTGCCCAGATTTGTACGCCCAAATTTCCCACATATTGACCGCTTGGCGGGCCAGCAAAAGAGGTATCTTTTCTTATGGTTCCCAATTCATTGTCGTCACAATAAAAGCGCGCACCCCCAGTGGTTGTAATGTTCTCCCCCGTTATAATAGCATTGGGCCCAAGTGTCATTTGGGAATTATTAAGATCCATCCTATTGTTCATGGATGCTATTAAGGAAGCCCGATACGTGACGGTAATGTTCTGATTGAGGTCTACCTCAGCATTGCTTTTATTTATGCGCAAGTTGGAAAATGTGGTAGGGGCGCTCCCTCCTATTTGGGTATCGCTATTACCGGTTACAAGAACAATACCACTATTGGCGTTGGCGGCTCCCGGGTCAAAGGCTAAGGATGAGGCGTTGTTAATGAAGTTGGCGTTGTTCAATACCAAATAGGGATTGGTGCCGGTCAACCGAAATCTGAGGGTACCGGTGCCATCGCTCAAAATGAGATTGGCCTGGGCGATAAGGCTACCGATAGAAATAGCGGCAAAACTCAAAGCGAGGTAAAAACTTTTCATGGCTAGTTTTTTACAAAGTAAAAACAGAAATTTCAAATTTCCAAATATTTTATCCGCCAAAGTCGTCAAAGGAAATATTTTCTTTGGGCACTCCGAAATCGTCCAGCATTTTCAATACGGCCGCATTCATCATGGGGGGGCCGCAGAAGTAGTATTCTACTTCCTCCGGCTCTGGGTGTTTGCTAAGGTAGTTATCAATCAAGGCCTGGTGCACGAAGCCTACAAAACCTTCTCCGTTGGGATCATCCAAGGATTTTTTCACTATCCAGTTGTCCTCCGGCAAAGGCTCAGAGAGTACCACGTAAAACTTAAAGTTGGGAAATTCCTGTTCAATTTTCCTGAAGTGGTCCACGTAAAACAATTCCCGCCGGGAACGCCCTCCGTACCAGTAGGACACCTTTCTTTTTGTTTTAAGAGTATAAAATAAGTGAAAAATATGCGAGCGCAAGGGTGCCATCCCGGCACCGCCCCCTATGTAAATCATCTCCTTATCGGTATCTTTGATGAAAAATTCGCCATACGGCCCCGAAATGGTCACTTTATCTCCAGGTTTTCGGGAAAAGATATAGGAAGAGCACACCCCCGGATTGACGTTCATCCAGCGATTATTAACTTTATCCCAGGGGGGCGTAGCGATACGGATATTCAACATGATGATGTTGCCCTCGGCAGGGTGATTAGCCATGGAGTAGGCCCTGAAGACGGGCTCAGTGTTTTTCATTTTCAGGCTCCATAGGTTGTACTTGTCCCATTCCGGTTTAAACTTGTCAGGACCTGCAGGGTCATCGGGATGGGGACTAATGTCTATGTCCTTGAAATCCACTTCGCAGGGAGGAACATCAATCTGAATATACCCACCGGGTTTGAAGTGTAAATTTTCTCCGGGAGGCAATTTCACCACAAATTCTTTGATAAAGGTTGCCACATTATAGTTACTAACCACCTCACACTCCCATTTTTTAATGCCAAACACTTCTTCCGGGACGCGAATACGCATATTTTGCCGCACCTTAACTTGACAACCAAGCCGCCACTTTTCCTGAATTTGCTTACGCGTGAAAAATCCTTTTTCCGTGGGCAAAATATCGCCCCCCCCCTCCAATACCTGACATTTACACATGGCACAAGTGCCCCCACCGCCACAGGCCGAGGGAAGGTAAATCTTCTGAGCGCTCAGTGTGGAAAGTAAGGTTCCACCTGCGGGCACAATGATTTCCTTCTCATCGTTGATAAGGATCTTCACCGGTCCAGAGTTGGTGAGCTTAGCTTTGGCAAATAACAACACCGCCACCAACAGGAAAATTACCGCCAGGAAAACGGCCACTGAAACGGCTATAAAAACAGGATTCATTGGGAATTTAAATTATTTGAAATTTTTACGCAATTATTTTTTGTGTTTTACAGTTTAATTCCGGCAAAACTCAAGAAAGCAATACCCATAAGTCCCGTAATGATAAATGACATGCCCAAACCTCGCAAAGGGGCGGGCACATCTGAATAACGGAGACGTTCACGAATGGCTGCAATGGCCACAATTGCGATGAACCAACCTATACCCGATCCGAGACCAAATACGGTAGCTTCTGCCAATGAGGCATAATCTCGGGTTTGCATAAAAAGAGATCCGCCCAGAATTGAGCAATTAACAGCAATGAGCGGCAAGAAAATACCCAAAGCATTATACAGGGCCGGGGATACCTTTTCAATTACCATCTCCACAATTTGTACGATGGCTGCGATTACGGAAATGAAAAATATTAAACTTAGAAATCCGAGATCCAGATCGGCAAATTCCGGACTTATCCAAGCCAGAGCACCCTTTTTAAGCAGGTAATTTTCTATCAGATAGTTCACCGGCACTGTAACTGTGAGCACAAAAATGACCGCAGTACCCAGACCTATGGCCGTGGAAACGCGCTTTGAAACAGCCAGATAGGAACACATTCCAAGGAAATAGGCGAAAATCATGTTGTCCACGAAGATGGACTTCACGAATATGCTGAGCAAATTTTCCATAGGAAATTATTCAGGTTTTTCAATAAGTTTTTTATTTACTGATCGCTGCACCCAAATGATTACACCCACGATAATGAGGGCCATGGGAGGCAGCAGCATCATACCGTTATTCACATAGCCGCCCGAGCTTTCAGTAGCATAAAAGCTGGTAGGAATGATGCGGTACCCCCAGAACGTGCCGCTGCCAAAGATTTCCCGGATCGTGGCCACGATGAGCAAAATCACGCTATAGCCGAGGGCATTTCCAATACCATCCAGAAGGGAAGGCCACACCCTATTGCTCATGGCGAAGGCTTCTAGACGGCCCATCACGATACAGTTGGTGATGATTAGGCCTACGAAAACAGAAAGGCGTTTACTCATATCGTAGGCATACGCTTTAAGGACCTGGTCCACAATGGTTACCAGACCTGCCACCACCACCAATTGCGCTATGATACGCACCCGGTTGGGAATGTAATTACGGATTAGGGAAATTACCACGTTGCCCATGGCTATCACAAAGAGCACGCCCAGACACATGTAAAAGGACGGCTTCACCTGGACGGTGACGGCCAAAGCCGAACAAATACCGAGCACTTGCACGGTGATGGGATTGTTGTCATTAAGGGGATCCTTAATCAGCTTTAAGTTTTTCTTGCTGAACAGGGGTTCCCTTGTTTTAGGTTTAGTTATTGTGGTTTCTGAGCTCATGGCTAGGTAGGAATATTATGGTTGAGAGGGAATTTGTTCTTCAATGGTATAGGTTTTTTCAGCATCGGATTTAGAAGAATCAGGGCGTAGACTGTCAGAGCCGACAGAAGCCGGCAGAGGCGCTGATACCAACTGTTGCCTGAAATATTTGCTGAAGCTCCCCAAGAATCGGCGCAGCATTTCATCAACACCGTTGCTGGTGAGGGTACCGCCGGATATCCCGTCCACATTGTATTCGTTTTTTGGCACACTACCTTTCTTCACAACCCTAACAGACACGAAATTGCCATTGGGATCCAAAATTTTTTTCCCCACAAACTGTTGCTGGAAGGGCTTCTCTCTGATTTCGGCTCCCAGTCCAGGGGTTTCGGACTTGTGGTCAAAGGTGGCTCCGTGGATGGTAGCGCCATCCGCATTTACTGCTACAAAACCCCAGATGGCATCCCACAAGCCTTTACCGCGCATTGCCACAATGTATTTTCTTTCCCCATTTAATTGGGCTATGAATATAGGGTATTTTCTTTGATCCTCGGGTTTTTTAAGTTCGTACGCCAAGTTAATGTCAAAGACCTCCTGGATATTATCCGTAAGAACCTTACCCTCCGGATTGATAGCTACTGCGCCGACGATCAATTTTTCAAACAATTTCCCGGCTTCCTCCCGAGTAGCCTGCACACCTATTGAAGCCAGTATGTTTTGCTTTTTTTCTAATGCCTCATTGAGCTCTTGGGCAGGTTTTGTCAACTGGTTGATTAAGGCAAGGCCAGTACCCATCACTACCACGAGGATCGTGGAAAATATGACTATGAAGAGGTTGCTTTCTTTATTGAACATGGGCAGCTGTTTTGAAACGTTTCAAACGGCGACGTACATTTCCTTGCACGACGAAATAATCAATGACGGGGGCCAGCACATTGAGAAGTAGGATGGCCAACATGACCCCTTCTGGATAGGCGGGATTGACCACACGGATTAAAATGGTCATCACCCCAATTAGAAATCCGTAGATCCACTTACCGATACTAGTTTGTGCTGCCGACACAGGATCCGTGGCCATATACACGGCACCGAAAGCAAGCCCCCCCATTACCAGATGATAGTGCGCCGGTAGGCGCATGTAAGCATTCCAGCCCAAGGCGTTGAACAATAGGCCTGTTAAATAAGCGCCAGCAAAAACTGACACTATAATTCTCCAACTTGCCACGCCCGTCCCCACAAGAAAGAGACCCCCTATAAGGCAGGCCAAGGCAGAAGTTTCCCCAATGGAACCCGGTACAAGTCCCAAAAAAGCGCTCAAGAAAGTATTTTCGTAACCCACGCCATTAACAGCTCTGAAATGGCCCAGAAATTCACTATCGGCGGCCTGAGCCAGCAGCGTAGCTCCACTGCGGGCGTTTACTTCAGCGGGCACGCCCGAAACCCATATATTACCAGACATATAAGAAGGATAGGCAAAAAAGAGGAAGGCACGGGCCGTCAACGCCACATTCAGGATGTTCATACCCGTTCCGCCAAATACTTCTTTGGCAAAAATGACAGCAAAAGCCACAGCCAAAGCCACCATCCAGAGGGGTATATCAGCCGGCAATACAAGAGGAATAAGAAGCCCTGTAACCAGATATCCTTCGCTGACAGGATGGCCTTTGGCTACACAAAAGGCAAACTCAATACTCAACCCCACAGCATAAGATACTAATACGAGGGGCAGCAATTTGGAGGCCCCGTAAGCCATACATTGCCATAGGTCAGCCTGCTGGCCTAAGGCCAAAAAATGCTGGTAGCCCGTGTTGAACATCCCAAAAAGGAAGGGAGGAATGAGAGCAATGATTACCATGGACATTAGCCGTTTGAGGTTCATGGCATCATGCACATGGACTCCCTCGGAGGATTTTTCGGCAGGCAAAAACAGGAAGGTATAAAATGCTTCGTAGGCCGGCCAGTATTTATGCCATTTCCCCCCCTCGTGAAAGTGCGGACCCAATTTTTTCTCAAAAAAATTTCTTAGAAAATTCATATTTATTAAGAGTTATGCCGTTTCTTTCATGAGAGTGTCCAGACCTTGTCGTATGATTTTCTGAACAGGTATCTTAGAGGTGCACACAAATTCACAGAGAGCAAAATCTTCAGGGGCCACTTCATAAGCACCCAAAGCTTCCATCTGTTCCAGATCATTGGCAAGGATGGCCTTGATGAGCTGAACTGGATAAATATCCATGGGAAAGACTTTTTCGTATTCACCTGTGACCACAAAAGGTCGTTTCTCCCCTTGAAGCCCAGAATCTAGGATGTACTTTTTTCGGGGCATTAGCCAACTAAGGTAGCTGCGACTTATGGAAAATTTGCGAAATCCTGGGGCAATCCAACCCAGAAATTGCGGTTCCTGCACCTCAGGAATGGCCGTAACCTGGTAATGGTAGTAACCAAGATATCCCTCTAGAGATACCTGTTTTCCTGTTAAAACATTTCCACTAATAATACGCGTGCTGTCGGTATGGGTGATATTTCCAGCCAATAAGGGCTTCAGCGTGGCACCTATGACTGTTTTAACATACCGGCGCTTGAGTATTTCGCTGCCTGTGAGAGCCACCACCCGCGTGCCCACGAATTGGTTTTCCAGTATGGAGCGTCCGATACATAGCACATCGGGCACGCTAAGCATCCACACCACCTCACCTTTGTTGATGGGATCCAAGTGGTGAATCTGCACCCCGGGATTGGAGGCGGGATGAGGCCCGGAGAATGTGTTGATGGTTACCCCGCGGGCTTTCAGGAAAATATCGCTGCGGGTGCGGGTTTCGTGCACATTCAAGTGCACCTTGCCAGGGGTGAGACGGGTGAGAATATCCAGGCCAGCCTGGAATTCCGGCCCACAGCCGTGCACCACGAAATCCATATCAGGAGCCAGGGGAGCCGTATCAAAGGCGCTCACTACTATGGCTTTGGGCACAAGCATGGGGTTGGCCACCACATCAAAAGGCCTCTGCTTGAAGAATGGCCATAGCCCCATTTCGCATAACCTAGCTATAAGCTCCTCACGAGGGGCGTTCTGATAATCAAAGGGAGGAAATTTTTGATAAGTAATGGTTTTATCCGCAAGAATTTTTATGCCGAGGATACGGCGTTTTTCACCGCGAATTATTTCTACCACCTCGCCACTCACCGGTGAAACAACCTTCACCTGCGGATATTCTTTCACAAAGAATAGTGGGGTACCGGCCTTCACCTCGTCTCCCACCTGAACCAGGAGCTTCGGGGTTAGCAAGTGAAAATCCGCAGGACTAATACACACCGTGTCAATATGATCCTGCACGGTAGTGATTTTTTCTGCCTCTCCTTCGAGCCTCAAATCCAGACCCCGCCTAATCTTAATGTGCTTTGACATAAGGGCGGCGCAAAAATAGATTTTTGATTGTTGCTGCTGAAATAGTCTTCCCTCTGGTAGCAATGCAATTCTTTAACAGCATGTGGGGGCAAAAGGTTTCAGAAAAGCCGTCACCACTTCCGCAATGTGGTCCAAATGTTCCTGCGTGAGGCCTTGATGGCAGCCTAAAAGTATGCCCCCAGCCATCACCTTGTCAGCTTCCGGATAGCCATCCTGCGCCCGACGACAAGGGATATTTCGGAAACCCGGTTGCCGTAGAATGTTGCCGGTGAACACCGTGCGGGTTTGAATACCATGTTTTTCCAAAAAAATCTGAAAATCGCGCCGACTGAAAGGCGCTCCAGGGCGTAGGGTGAGAGCAAAGGCCAGCCATCCCGTGCGGCTGCCCGGGCGCTGGCGAGGGAGGATGAAAAACTCCTCGTATCGCTTAAAGAAAAACTGTAGAAATTCAAAGTTCTTAATACGGGTTTCAATGTTGTGCTCCAGCTTTTCCAATTGCACCAGGCCAAAGGCAGCGCCCAGCTCTGAGGGTTCCATGTTGTACCCTGGCTCCTCAAATACAAACTTGGCATCGTACGGTATGCCGTCTAATTCAATATTGAAGCGGTTTTCTATTTTTTCGCTCTCTTCAAACAGCGAACTGCTTCGCCCCCAGCTTCGCAAAAGCCGGCCTCTTCGGTACATGGCCTCATCGTTGAGGCAAAGCATTCCGCCGTTACCGGCACAATTAATCACATGCGATCCATAAAAGCTCGTGGTTGAAATGTCGGAATACCGGCCGGTAGAATGCCCGTTCAGGGTGGCGCCCAAGGTGTCTGCACTGTCCTCCAAGACGAACAGCCTGTATTTGTCAGCTATTTCCCGCAAGCGTGGCCAATCGGGCAGGTTGCCAATAAGGTTGGGTATCACCAAAGCTCTTGTCCGCGTAGAGATGGCCTCTTCTACCCTTTCCGCATTAATATTATAAGTGCCTTCTTCCACATCCACAAATGCAGGTATCCATCCTTTTTTCACTAGGGGAGCCACGGTGGTGCTAAATGTGAGCACGGGCGTCACCACCTCTGCACCGGGCTCAAAATCCATCAAATCAGCGGCTAAATACAGGGCTGAGCTACCACTGTTTACCATCAATCCAAACCGTTTGTTAAACAATCGGGCCACGCGTTCCTCAAACTGGCGCACATGCGGACCCATTTGTGTGGAGGTGCGTAATACGTACAGGACAGCAGCAATCTCCTCCTCTCCGTGCACGCTCTTTCCATAAGGCACGGGGAGTTTCCTGAGTGTTGTCTCCATAAATGAAGCAGCGAAATTAACCTGTATGAGGCGTTGGACCTTGTAATTCTGTAAAAACTTAAATCCAAGGTATAATTACTTTCAACCTCCACATCTAAGCGTAGCTCACTCTTTCCCCTTTCTCCTCTTAATCTGTCTGATGCCCCAAGCAAAAGGCCACCCCGAGAACACTTCCAATAGGTCGGAAGGTATAAAAAACCTTTACTTACACATATACTTACACATAAATAATATTAAAATGGATAGGTTGATGAAGACGATAATCACTGACTTCAGTATTTAGAAAAACAATTCTTTTAGAACGGCCAAGTCAACCCCATTCAATTCGTTACAGGTACCCATCCCCTCCGGCGGTTCAACCGTAAGTCTTGTAGCAGCGCCGATTTAGCCCGTAGAGTGAACACATAGCTGGCCAGTGTGCCAAAGGGAATCCATTGAAAATCCATTTGCCAGCAGTGCAGGTCGCGGCTAAAACCTAGGGAAGTGGCCGAAGGAGAAAATTTTTTTTGTTGGAAGTCATATGCGCTTCTGAAATCCACTTTCGTGTGGGGAGTGATGTTCACCTCGCCGCTTACAGTCAGAATGTTAGAAATTGTGGCCTGTTGTAGGGGACGAGAGTAGGTGAAAACATACGAGAGAGAAAGATTGTAGGGAATTTTGAAATCCACAAATTCCCAGGGGTGGTTAAGGACGTACTCCCATTCCTCCACGGGGGTGCCTTGGCGAGGGGACCCTCTTAATGTCTGCCTATTATTGTTACCGGTCAAATTAAGCGTAACATTAAGGGCCAAATTGACAAGGCGAAACGGCCGCCCTGAGCTGTGCAGCTCCAGTTTGGGACGGCGTTGAAATTGCCCGTTGGCTAATTGTTCCACAGTGTAGGGATCCAGAGTGGTTGAAAAAACGGTAGATAGGCGTCCTTTGAGGTAGCTGTTGCGCGTTTGGAGACTCAGGGGGCTGATTTGAAAAGAATCTGCCAGGAAGTTGTAAGAGCCACTAAGCCCCGCAAATTCAATAATGCGCAATTTTAGCTCTCCATTTCCTGTGTCGCGGCGGGCCTTGACCTTCATTTCCAGATTGCTGTTCAGCGAATACGTGAGTGCCCCGGTTTCAGGTTGCTGGGCCCCCCCGAAAAGGCCCACGCTTTGAAAAGGATCATAAACAATGAGCTGGCCGCCCGCACCGGCATAAGCAGCCTCTTGACTGCTCACATAGGGAGCATAGGTGAAACCTAGGGTCGGCTGGAGCAAATAACGAATGCCTTTCACAGGACCCCTTGTGAAATTGAAAAAAGTAAAGAGGTTGGTGTTGGCATTCAAGGAAGCATTCACCGTGCGACCTGCAAAGAAGCCCCGCAGGGTGTCCTCCGTGGGCTCCAAGTTGTCCGGATCCAAGTAGCGGTAGGTTTTCCTGAAATTCCACCATTCGGTGTACCGCACGGAAGGCACCATACTAATATAATTGAACAACTTGACCGCAGAAGTGGCTTCCACGGTGTGCCGGACGCCATTTACAGAATAACCGGCAAAGAGGGTACGGATATGCCGGCGAAAGAGCGTGTCCGCTATGGTGATACGGTTGCCAAACTCCGTACGGTGGGTGACACCCAGGCCCTGGTACAGATCGTGCCACCAGCGCCGGGGACGCACGCCACTGCGACGGCTCTTAAAAGGAAAAAATCGATTGGTGATCCAAACCAATTCAGGACTGCTGAGCTCAAGAATACGCGTGGTAGTGTTTTGTTTAAGGCGGATAGTGGATTGCAGGTTGAAGGGTGTCCGGGGAATGGCATATCCCAAGGCCACCGTGGAAGTGAAGGTGTTCTGAATAAAATTGTTGATCTCAAACTGGTTGAACTTGTTAAAACCGGCTGTGACCACATTTACGTCACTACGAAAGCTGAGACCTGGCAATGCCTTTGGATCCTGGTTGTGCGTCCAGCGGAAGCGCCACTCGTTGACCCTAAAAAATTCAGCGGCAATCTTAGGATCGTTCCCTTCCAGTCTGCGGCTGTAATTGAATCCCAGGCTGCCGGAGAAACGGTAGCGCACCTTATAATCGCTGGCTACCCCAGCCGCCCAGCTTCCATTCGTAAAGACACTGCCCAGAAATTTCAGGTCCATTTTGGGTGACAGTGCCCAGTAATATCCCCCTTCGCGCAGGAAAATGCCCGTGGTCACCTGATAGCCATACTGTGGAAAAATGATGCCTGAGGTCCGCTCCTCGCTCACAGGAAAATAGCCGAAAGGCAAACCCAAGGGCGTTGGAACATCTTCCACCACCAAGAAAGCAGGACCCGTGAAAATCCGCTTGCGCGGAATCACTTTAATCTTGCCTGAGCGAATGCCAAAGTGAGGATGTTCGGCGTTGCAAGTGGTATAATGACCTCTCCGCACATAGATAACTTCGCTGGTGTCACGTTTGTAACGTTCTTGTTTATATTTAACCCGTTCTCCGTGGAGAAAGCCTTCTCCTTCCTGCGTAAAAATCTGCGTGACCAGGCCTTGGCGCGTCTCAAAGTTGTACCTAAGTTCATGTGCCGTGAAACTTTTATCTTTATCGGTAAACACCGGCTTATCTTGCCAACAGCCTGCCACGCTATCCCACCGTCCGCGGGCTTTTAACTCTTTGGCTTCCAGGTCCACTTCAATATGGTGGGCCTTAAGGTCTAATGCTCCGTATTGAATGTGGGCTTCTCCGTAAAGGAAAATCTTCTTAGGTTCCAGAGTCATCACGATGGAGTCCCGGGCTTCATACAGCACAGGTTCTTTAATGACATCAATGTCATTAGAAGCAGTCGTACTGGTATCCGCTTTAGGCCGGGAAATGACAAGGCTATCTTTTAAGCCTTGGGAAGGGATGCCAGCGGTATCTACTTGAGAAAAATTTTTTACAGCTGGCAGAGTTATTAAAATAAAGGCATTAAAAACTCTTGTATAATTATTCAAATTAAAGAAACCTAAAAGTCTAATTTTGAAAGTGCCTATGAAGCCCAAAGTTAGAAAAGGGCTTACGGTGCAACCCCTGACAGCGGGTGTAGTGCTGCTGGGTTTTCTAAGTCCCCTAGAAGCGGGAGCTCCCGCTAGTGGCCCAACACCTCCCACAGGATTACCTCCAGCCGAAAAAGTAAAGACCGTGGTCATTGATCCTGGCCACGGGGGCAAGGATCCCGGTTGCCACGGGGCTTTTGTCCATGAAAAAGACGTGGCTCTTGGTATTGCTTTGGCCCTGGGGAAACTCATTGAAACGCACTATCCGGATGTGCGCGTGGTGTACACACGGAAAACGGATGTTTTTGTGGAATTGTACAATCGGGCCCGCATTGCGAACGAAGCCCACGGCGACCTGTTCATCTGCATCCATTGCAACGCAGGCCACCCCGAGGCCCACGGCAGCGAAACCTATGCCCTGGGCCTACACCGGGCAGCCACAAACCTGGCCGTGGCTAAAAGGGAAAACGAAGCCATTCTCTTGGAGGATAACTACAAAGAAAATTACCAAGGTTTTGATGTGAATTCTCCGGAAGGCTCCATCATTTTTTCGCTCATTCAAAATACATTTCTACACCGCAGCCTGCAGTTCGCCGCTAAATGCCAAAAATACTTCCATACCGTGGCAGGTCGCTATGACCGGGGCGTAAAGCAGGCTGGCTTCCTAGTGCTCGTGTACACGGCTATGCCGTCAGTTCTCATAGAAACCGGTTTTCTCACCAACCGACATGAAGAAACTTTCCTCATGGACCCCCACAACCAGGCTCGGATGGCCGAGGCCATTTTCCGGGCCTTTGCTGAGTATAAAAGCGAAATTGAAGGCACTGCGCCCCTCGGGGACCATAATCAAATATCGACTAATCAGCTTCCTGAATCCCCACGAGGGGCTTCATGGGAGGTGGCAAAAGAGGGTAAAAATGAGAACCTGGAAGCCGAAAAAAAACAGCCGTCTCCTCCCCTTCCCGATCCTTTTTCAGCCCAGGAAACATTCCTGACCGTCCAATTTTCCGCATTGCCCGGTAAGCGTAGCCAAATGCCCGCACCCTTTTTAATGCTTCCGGAAGTATTCACTTATTATGAAAATAATCTCACAAAATATTGTTCAGGAAAATTCACCTCCCTGCAAGAAGCAGACAAAAGACGACAGGCCCTGATTTCCCGAGGTTTCAAAGATGCTTTTCTAGTGGCTTTTAGCCAAGGTCAAAAAGTTCCGGTGCAAATGGCTTTGGCACAATTACAACAAAAGGACTAATATTGCAGCAGAAGCCTTGCGCATATCCCGGGAATTCAAAATCGGACTGTTGGTGGTAGTGTCTCTGGCGGGGGCCGTGTGGGGCCTCAATGTTCTGAAAGGGAGGAATATCTTTCGTTCGGTACATTATTACTATGCCATCTACGATGATATTAATGGCCTGGCGGTCTCCAATCCGGTGAAAGCTTACGGATTTAAAGTCGGCAAAGTGTCTAACATCACCTATCTGCCCGACGGCGCAAAAGGCCATTTGCTCGTGGAGATGCGCATTGAGAATAATGACATTCGGATTCCCAAAGACAGCAAGGCCCTCATCCGGAGCAGCGACCTTTTGGGATCTCGGGAGATCACCATTCAAATGGGCCAATCTTCAGAATTTTTAAAACCAGGCGACACACTGCATGCCATGATGGAAAAAGGCCTGAGCGAGCAGGTGAATGCCATGCTGGCTCCGTTAAAAGTGAAGGTGGAACATCTGTTAGGCTCCGTGGATACCATCGTGGTGGCTTTCCGGACAGTGTTTGATGAAAAGGGTATGAAAAACATTACTACAGGAATAGCTGGTATCCGCACTTCCATAGAAAACATCGTAGAAGTCACTAACGACATTAAATCCCTTATCAACAGTGAAAAAGGGAAAATTTCGGCCGTGGTGAGCAACATGGAATCCATCACCTCCAATCTGAGAAACAGTAATAAGTCCATTTTCGGTGCTTTAAGTAATATGAATGCAGCAGCCGATAGCCTCCGCCAGATGCGCCTGGGGACACTTGGAAGAACCTTAAATCAGACAGCCCTCCATTTGGATTCCTTAGCCACCCACCTGCGAGCCGGTAGAGGCACCCTGGGCCGCCTTATTATCAGCCCCGCTTTGCACAACGACCTGGACAGCACGCTCCGCACACTCAACAGCCTGCTGGAAGAAATTAAAAATCGCCCCGGTGAATACATCACGGTATCTTTGTTTGGCCGCAGGAAAAAACTTAAGACTGACATTGGGAAAGATAAACAAAAGTGACCTTCAACTTTTTTAATTTTAAATTAACATGAAATACCTGCCCAACATATTATTTTTTATTTTACTATCTGCAGGGATAGGTTTTTTTACATTTCAAATAAAAAAAATAATACGCTACGTGCGAATGGGCCGGCCCACGGACCGCTCTGACCGGCCGGCCGAACGCTGGAAAACCATGGCCCTCGTGGCTCTAGGCCAAGGTAAAATGGTGCGCCGACCCTTGGCAGGTATTATGCACATTTTAATTTATGCTGGATTTTTTATTATCAACCTAGAAATACTGGAAATAATCCTGGATGGCTTGTTGGGTACCCACCGTCTTTTCGCTCCCCTACTAGGTGAAGTCTATGATTTCCTTATTGGTTCTTTTGAGTTTCTGGCCCTGGGAGTGCTTGTGGCTTGCGGAGTTTTTTTGGTAAGGCGCTATGGAGGGCGGGTCCCAAGGCTCGTACGCTCGGGCGATCTAAAGGGTTGGCCTTCGCTGGATGCCACAATCATCCTCTTTACAGAAATAGTCCTCATGACGCTTTTCCTGACCATGAACGCTGCGGACAGTCTGTTGCAGGAGCGGGGAGCAGAACATTATGTACGAGCCGGAGCTTTTCCGGTGAGCTCTTTTTTACATTCTTTTCTGCAAGGATTTGGTGAAAATACGCTCATATTTCTGGAACGCTTTTGCTGGTGGGCCCACATCATTGGTGTGCTGGCATTTCTAAATTATTTGCCTTACTCCAAGCATTTTCACATCATCCTGGCTTTCCCCAATACATATTTTTCCAACCTGGAACCTAAAGGCAAGCTCCGCACGGACGAAAACGTTTTGAAAGAAGTGAAATTAATGCTGGATCCCAGCGCTCAGCCGGAGCCGGTTGAGAGTGGCAGCTTGCCTTCCTTCGGAGCAAAGGATGTAACCGACCTGACCTGGAAACAACTCCTGGACGCCTACTCCTGTACGGAATGTGGCCGCTGCACGTCCGAATGCCCGGCCCATCTGACGGGCAAGTTGTTATCGCCTCGCAAAATCATCATGAGCGTGCGAGACCGCCTGGAAGAACTGGGCCGTCTGAGGGATAAACATGGCCCCGATTACAAAGACGATAAAACCCTGTTGGGCCACTACATTACTCCGGAGGAACTTTGGGCCTGCACCACCTGTAATGCCTGCGTAGAGGCCTGCCCGGTAAATATCGATCCCCTATCGGTCATAATAGATTTGCGGCGCTCCCTGGTCATGGAATCATCAGCAGCTCCCGCCGCGCTGAACATGATGTTTACTAATATTGAAAACAACGGGGCGCCCTGGCAATTTTCGCCGGCAGACCGTGCCTTGTGGACCACCGAATCCTAAAATTTCGGACCATGACAATAAAAACAGTAGCAGAGTTGGCGGCCGAAGGGAAAAGCCCTGAATTTCTCTTCTGGGTAGGCTGTGCCGGTAGTTTTGACGACAAAGCCAAAAAAGTATCCCGCGCCTTGGCACGTCTGCTGACCGAGGCAGGAATTGAATTTGCCATTCTGGGGACGGAAGAAACCTGCACAGGGGACCCTGCGCGGCGGGCGGGCAACGAATTCCTCTTTCAAATGATGGCCCTCCAAAATATTCAGGTGCTCAATCAATATGGTATTAAAAAAATAGTTACTGCCTGCCCCCATTGCTTCAACACCCTGCGCAACGAATATCCCACTTTGGGCGGACACTATGAAGTATATCACCACTCCCAACTATTGAACGAGCTTTTGAAGCAAGGTCGGATCCGCGTGAAGCCGGATGCCTTTAAAGGGAAAAAGGTCACCTACCATGACCCCTGCTATCTGGGGCGCGCTAATGGAGAATATGAGGCTCCCAGGAGCCTCATCCGGCAAGTTTTTAAAGAAATTGAAGAAATGGAACGGCATGGTCGTCAGGCTCTTTGCTGTGGAGCGGGCGGTGCCCAGATGTTTAAAGAGTCCGAGAAGGGACGCAAGGAAGTCAATGTGGAACGCACGGAAGATGTGCTCCGCGTAGCCCCTGACATCGTGGCCGTGGGATGCCCCTTTTGCAAAATCATGATCGGCGATGGAGTGAAACATTTTGAAAAAGAAGATAAAATCCGGGTTGCCGACCTGGCCGAAATTTTGCAAGAAGCTTTGGACAGCCCCTCCGCCGTATGACTTCCAAAATTTTTTTTGAGGGAACGCCAAACAATGTGCCTACCTATCCATGGCTTCCCCAAGCAGCGGTTTTTTTCTTTTCGTGGTTGAATCCCCTTCATCCTCATGAAATCCAAAACCTTAAAAACTTTCTTTCAAGTTTCTTTCCATCCTGGCATTCGCATGGACGTCCCATTCAAGCAATCGGGTTGCTCTCTTTTCGTAGTATACTGGCCGTTGGAGTGGATGAAACCACGGAGCCCATATCAGGATGCGCAAAAGACACACTCTATAGAAATCTTCAGAATTGGTCCTCGGATCAAGGTCTAAACCTGGCTGATAGGGGTTGGATACCCATAATATCTTTTGAGGAACTGCGGTGGGCTAGGTTTGATCAAGTCCGCCAAATGGACCCGAATCTTCCTATTGTGGATCTTTCCTGCGAGCGCTGGTCTCAATATGTGGATACTTTTGCTCAGCCCATTTCGCGCACCCGCCTGCGTTTCTTATTAAAACAACCTGTGTGAGGCCCTTTGGGTCTCCTTTGCCACGTTTTATGATGGCAAAAGCCTGTGGTCCCGTTGGGGCTCATGGTAGGCCTTCATATCTTAGCCACAAGGAATGAAGGGGGGAAGCTCAATTGATGTGGATACGCCGCTCATGCGGCAATACCGGGAAATCAAATCTCGGTATCCGGATGCTATCCTATTGTTCCGCATTGGGGATTTTTACGAAACGTTTGGGGAGGATGCCTATAAGACATCCCAGGCCTTGGGTATTGTGATGACCAAGCGCTCCAACGGAGCAGCTTCCGAGGTAGAATTGGCCGGCTTCCCCCATCATGCTCTGGATACTTATCTGCCCCGGCTTATTAGGGCGGGTTATCGGGTGGCCATCTGCGAACAATTAGAAGATCCGAAACAGGCTAAAGGTATTGTTAAGCGCAACGTCACCGAAATGGTGACGCCTGGAACCGTGCTCACAGAAGCTCTGCTTGAAAGCGGCCGGAACAACTGGCTGGCTGCGTTGTACCGCCAAGGAAAACAGTGGGGGCTGGCTCTGGCTGATTTATCCACTGGAGAGTTTAGGGCCGCCGAAGGCGACTGCGATTGGATACGCCAGCTCCTCAGCGCTTTTAAACCCTCGGAAATCCTGTATCCCTTGATTCGCGATGAAACGCTGGAGGCCCTCTTGCCTGAAGGCATTACGCGCTACGGGTTGGAGAAGTGGATCTTTGATATCACGTTTGCCCGCGACCTGCTCACCGAGCAATTCCACACCCCTTCATTGCGGGGCTTCGGAATAGAGCACATGGAAACGGGCCTTTGCGCTGCCGGTGCCATTCTCCATTACCTCAAGGAGACCCGACATGACCACCTGGGCCACTTCACACGCCTGACCCGGATTGACAGGGAAGATACCCTCTGGCTGGATGATTTTACTATCCGCAACCTTGAATTACTGGAGAGCCCTGCAGGCCCCACATCCACTTTGGCCCACGTGCTGGACCGCTGCACCACTCCGATGGGTAGCCGGTTGCTTAAAAAGCACATCGTGATGCCCCTCACACGGCCCGAATTGATTCAGGAAAGACTGGACGCCGTGGACTATGTCCTGCAAACCCCTCTTCTGGCAGAGAAAATGTCCGAAAGCCTGCGCCAGATCGGTGATCTGGAAAGACTGGCCGGCCGTATAGCCCTCCGCCGTGCGAGCCCCCGGGATTACCTCCTTCTGAAAACGACGCTGGATAAATGCCTCAAGCTCCACGTCATGCGTACAGAAGTCACAAATCCCTACCTGCGGGCCCGTTTGGATATGCTTAATCCCTTGGAGGAACTACGAGACCATATCGCTCGGGCCCTGTGTGACAATCCGCCTATCGCAGTAGGAAAAGGTCCCGTATTCCGGGAAGGCTTCCATCCTGAACTGGATGCATTGCGTCAACTGGCCACAGGGGGTAAACAATATCTCTTAGAATTACGACAAAAGGAAGCAGAACGGACGGGTATTCCCTCCCTCAAAATCGGATACAACCAGGTATTTGGCTATTACCTGGAGGTGACCAATACCCACAAAAGTAAAGTTCCTGACGATTGGATCCGCAAGCAAACTCTGGCCAACGCCGAACGGTACATCACGCCAGAATTGAAGGAATATGAGGAAAAAATTTTGGGTGCAGAGGAAAAAATTCTGGCTTTGGAAACCCGTCTCTTTGACGAGCTCCAACAATATGCCGCCCACTGCGTACCGGCCATAAGCCTCAATGCCTCCGTATGCGCTGAGCTGGATGTGGTGCTCAGCCACGCTCGCACAGCCCGGGAGAATAACTACTGCAGGCCCGAAGTGAACGATAGCTTGGTCCTGGATATCCGCAAAGGCCGCCATCCCGTAATTGAAAAATGCCTTCCAACGGGTGAATCCTATGTACCCAATGATATTTACCTCGATGTCCATACCCAGCAAATCCTCATCATTACCGGCCCCAATATGTCCGGCAAATCAGCCCTGTTGCGTCAGACAGCCCTCATCACTTTGATGGCGCAAATCGGATGCTACGTACCAGCCGAAAGAGCGATAGTGGGCACCTGTGATAAAATCTTTACCCGCGTGGGCGCCTCGGACAATCTGGCCCGTGGGGAAAGTACCTTCATGGTGGAAATGACAGAAACGGCGGGCATCTTGAACAATATCACCGAACGCAGCCTGGTACTTCTGGACGAAATCGGACGTGGCACCAGCACCTACGATGGTATTTCTATTGCCACGGCCATAGCCGAATACCTGCACGATCACCCGCGCTGTCGGCCCCGCACTCTCTTTGCCACCCATTACCATGAGCTAAACCAATTAGCAGAACAGAAGCCCCGGATTAAAAATTTTCACGTATCCGTCCTGGAGACCGACAACCAGGTGGTATTTTTACGTAAGCTCAAGCCCGGTGGCAGTGAACACAGCTTTGGTATCCACGTAGCCGAAATGGCTGGGATGCCGGCCTTTGTCACACAACGCGCACGCCTC
The DNA here is from genome assembly GCA_025055635.1 of Flavobacteriales bacterium. GTDB lineage: Bacteria > Bacteroidota > Bacteroidia > CAIKAF01 > CAIKAF01 > JANWWQ01. Next base: position 1,677 of record JANWWQ010000016.1, on the reverse strand, counting down.
TTGCTACAGGAATTTGAAAAAAGTCGGCACCAGTGGGCGCTCAGAACGGGCAACACCTGGCCCTCAGGGGGCATACAGCTCCGTCTTTTTCCTCTGGAAGACCCAGAATTGGAATTCATCCGGGAAGAACTGAAAAACCTTGACCTCAACGTGCTGTCGCCCGTAGATGCGCTAATGAAACTGGTGGAATGGAAAAGGAAAATTACAAAATGAACTTCCATCAGTTACTTTCCAAGCAACCTACACATTTAACTTTCCATCAAATAAAGTGCAAGTAAATTTGAATTTATTTTTGTTTTAACAGTATGATGTCCCTGATGCCATCACCCTATCTCACAAAGCGGGGATACATACTTACTACAAGTCTCTTCATAACAAGTATATTGGCAACCCACCTTTTCAGCCAGATAAGCACCACGCCCGTGACCCCTTCCGTGGCTGTGAACCAGGTACTGTTGGGCACGGGTGTGACGGGCAGCAATGTCAGCTACCAGGGTAACGTCAGCCAGTTGGCTTCCTTCACAGATCCTTCGGCGGCCATAGGCTTCTCCTCGGGACTCATCATCTCCACCGGAAATGCATCAAACCCATTATTGAACGGTCCTTCCTCCAATTTCTGTTCTGATGCAGTGGGGAGTGGCAGCAACCCTCTTTTACAAGCCATCTCCAACGTTGCCATCAACGACGCGGCCATGCTACAGTTTGATTTTATTCCCCTCGGCGATACCTTAAGTTTTGATTATGTGTTTGGTTCGGAAGAGTACAATGAATATGCAAATACGGGCTTCAATGACGCCTTTGGGTTCTTTTTGACAGGCCCTAATCCGCAGGGAGGAAGCTACAACAATTTGAATGTAGCCTTGATTCCGGGAACCACTATTCCCGTAACCATCAACAACGTTAACAATGGCAACTGGTTTGGCTGTTCCTTTGGACCCTGTCAAAACTGCCAGTACTTCATAGATAACTGCAATGGCACCTCTATTGCCCCAGATGCCTTTACCACGGTGCTCAAAGCCCGCGCTCCGGTGGTGCCCTGTGAAACATATACCATTAAACTAGCCATTGGTGACGGGGGTGATGCCATCTTTGACTCTTGGGTATTCCTGAAATCTAACAGTTTTGTCTCCCCCCAGGTGGTCCTTTCTTCTCAAGCCAGCATAGGAGGTATTGATACTGTGCTGTACGAAGGCTGTAGTAACGCTTGGATAAAAATTAGCCGCAATTATCATCTGAACCAATCCAAAACATATATTTTCCAGATTTCAGGCACGGCACAGGATGGAGTGGACTATACCGGACTTCCCCCCAGCATCACTTTGCAACCCGGCCAAACAACGGATAGTATTCAAATCCATGCCCTCTATAACGGAGCCTTTCAAGGTAACACTACCCTCACTATCACCGTGGTGGATACCGTCTGCTCTAACGGCGGTACCATTTCTTCCTCCCTCACACTCACTTTCGTTCAGGTGGATCCCCTGAGCCTCTCGCTGGGACCAGACCTCTTTGTGTGTGACACCGTCAACATTACCCCCCAGATCAGTGGCGGAGTACAGCCCTATCAGTATAACTGGAACAACGGGCTCTACAACGGCCCCACAATTGTCAACAATGTGATCCATAGTGATACCGCTTACACACTTGTGGTAACAGATGCCTGTGGGACTTCCGTGA
>JANWWQ010000015.1 GCA_025055635.1 Flavobacteriales bacterium | reverse complement strand
CTCACAGATTTTTTTATTCTCCAACAATACTTCATTAATAAAGTTATGCAGTCTTTTCTGATATTCCTGAAAATAAAAGCATTCTGGTAAATGAGGTAAATAAACCCCGCTCAGGAATAAATTTTTTCAAAAGAAGCCCTCTTTAAAATAAAAATTCTTGAAGGAAAAGCCAATTCAAATATAAAAAAGTTTACTGTTTCAGGTCTTATTTATTAATAGATATTTTTTGTCCTCAACCCAAAATCTTCCCTTCCTGATCCTTAATGACGTATTCATTCAGGCGTAGGTTATGGTCGGGCTGAATGCGTACCCATTTTTTAAAGCGCCATATCCAGCGGATACGTTGGCTAAGAAGGCCTTTAGTCAGGTAAGCATGCAGATAGGGATGACATTCCAAGATTATGCGGCGCACTTTAGGATTTTGGAGGGCTTTGCGCACAGCGGCGTCAATAAATTCTGCGATCAGGAGAGTAGACTCCACCCGGCCCGTCCCATTACAAGATGGGCAGGTTTCCAGCGTGTCTACACTCACCACCGGCCTGACGCGCTCCCGTGTGATCTGCACAAGGCCTATCTTGGAAGGCGGTAAAACGTTGTGCTTCGCCCGATCAGTGCTCATGAATTCTTTGAGGGCCTCGTAAAGTTTTTGTTTGTTCTCCGCTTTATACATATCAATAAAATCTACCACGATAATTCCTCCCATATCGCGCAGGCGAAGCTGACGGGCAATTTCGCGGGCAGCTTCCAGATTGGCCTGAAGGGCGTTTTCCTCCTGGTCTTTATCCTTAAAACTCATGTTGCCGCTGTTGACATCAATTACATGGAGGGCTTCGGTATGTTCGATTACCAGATACCCTCCGCCTTTGAGCGGCACATGCCGTCCAAAACTGGTTTTTATCTGGCGGCTAACGCCAAAATGTTCAAAAATGTTCTGCCGGCCTGTATAAAGATGAATGATGGATTCTTTGCCGGGCATACTTTTTTGGACGAATTCACGCAGTTCTTCGTAGAGTTTCTTATCATTGACATGGACGGCGTCAAAACTGAATGAGTCGTTCATAAGGTCGCGCAGGATGGCCGAGGATCGTTTCAGTTCGCCCAGCACTTTAGCAGGGGGCTCGGCCGTGCGCACCTGCTTCATACAGCTTTCCCAACGCGCCTTCAACTCCTGAAGGTCGGCCTCCAATTCTTTGCTGGAAATGCCCTTGGCAGCAGTGCGGATGATGGCGCCAAAATTTTCCGGTAAATGGGGTTCCACAATGGAGCGGAGCCGGTCGCGCTCGGCAAATTCGCGAATCTTTGTAGAGACAGATATCTTTTCACCAAAGGGCACCAGTACGAGGTAGCGGCCGGCGATCGAAAGCTCGCATGAGAGGCGGGGTCCCTTGTTGGATATTGGCTCCTTGGCAATTTTTACCAGGAGCAAATCACCCGGCTTCACATAGTCCCCAATCTTTCCATCCTTAGGAATTTCTGGTTCCTTCTTAAAATACATAAGGCTGCCGGTTTTATTTTTACCGGAACGCACCTCCCGAAGATGTTTGACTAAGGACAGGAAATGGGGGCTGAGATCAAAATAGTGTAGGAAAGCGTCCTTTTCGTAACCCACCTGTAGGAAAGCCGCATTGAGATTGGGCATTACGCGAGCTACTCGGGCCAGGAAAAGGTCGCCCACCGTGTACGGGCTATCTACCGCCTCCCTACTGAATTCAAAGAGTTGTTTATCCTGCAGCACTGCCAGCTGCACCTCACCTTCTCCGACATTAATAATAAGTTCATTCATAGCATTATAGAACAATCAATATTTGGACCACTAGGGCAGAGACTGCCACGGCCCAAAATGGGAAAAGGATAAATTTTTACTTTTTCTTGTGGCGGTTCTTCCGCAGGCGCTTTTTGCGCTTGTGGGTATTCATCTTATGTCTTTTTCTTTTTCTTCCGCAAGGCATAAGAAAAGCGTTTTAACGGTTAATACGGATGTTATGATTTTCCTGAAAATATTGAATAACTGAGGCACGGGTTGTGGGGTTGGACTCCAGATTGATGAGCCTAGCCAGCCAGGAAGTGGCTGAGTCAAGTTGACCGAGTCGGGCGTAGGCATCGGCCACGTAAAATGCCACGGAGGCATTCTGAGGTGCTGCCTGGATCGCCATGAGGTATCGCTCCAAGGCCTTATCTGCCTGCCCCGAAAGCATGGAAAAATGGCCCATCTGAAGCAGGGCTTTCACGTTCCTTGGCTCCCTTTGAAGCAACCGGCGCAAGCGCCCGATGCCTGCCATAGGATTGCCCCCCTCATGCACTTCCACCACGGCCATAGCCACTTGAGCTGAAGGCATGAGGCTGTCAGTCGATAAAGCCTGCTCAGCTGTTTGACGTAAGGTGGTGAGGACATGTGCGCGATCATCCTCTTGTTCCATATCCAGAGCAGCCTGACAGAAGTCAAAAGCCGATTCATAATGGGAAGGTAGACCGCTTAAAGAAGCCCTAAGTGTCAGGGCCTTGCAAGCCATTAACAGCTTTCCCCTGCGCATCCAAAAGGAAGCCAAACTGTCGGCTAAAGCCCACTGCCCTTCCCGAAGCTTCTTATCCCACATCCTCACTCTAATCCTGTCAGCTGGCCCGAGCTCTTCCCAGAGTATTTTTTCTCTTTCACGGAGGGCCTGATCCCGCTGACGATGTTCTTTTCGGAGCAAATAATCTTCAGGCAAGTGACGGGGAGCCACAAGGGCTGCAGTAGCCAGCAGGGCCGCTAACAAAATGGAACCGATAATCCAGGCTTTCCAGGTCAATCTTAATTATTTGGCTATTTAATTTTTACTTGTGTTTTGGCTTTCACCTCGTTGGCGAACTCTTTAGAGGGCTTAAAGGCAGGAATATTGTGCGCTGGAATGATAATAGTTTTTTTGGCGGTGATATTCCTGCCCTTTTTTTCTTTGCGCGTCTTGATTATGAAACTGCCAAACCCTCTCAGGTATACATTTTGGCCATTGATCATGGCCTCTTTGACACATTTCATGAAAGCTTCCACAGTGGCTTGCACGGAGGTCTTTTCCAGTCCGGTGGTTTCAGATATTTTGGATACAATTTCAGCTTTTGTCATAAGTTTAATTTTACTTTTTATTGATAATGAATTGAGTATATTTTAGTTGGGGCCGCAAAAGTAATAAACTCCTTGGACAATTTTCTATTCTGTGAGGCTCTATTCCGGCAACACCAGCTACTTGGACGTTCCCTGCCGTGGCGCCAAGTCCGTGATCCATATCTTGTGTGGCTTTCAGAAATTATGCTTCAGCAAACCACAGTAAAACAAGCTATTCCCTATTATCTGAGGTTTGTGGAGCGGTTCCCTGACTTGGCTTCCCTGGCCGCAGCACCACAGGAAGAGGTTCTGCGGCTGTGGCAGGGGCTTGGCTACTATAGCCGGGCGCGCAATCTCAGTGCCTGCGCTAAAGAACTGATGAGCCGATTTGGGGGACATTTCCCTGAAACCTATGAGGAATGGCTCAGCCTTCCAGGGGTAGGGCCATATACGGCAGCAGCCGTGGTATCTCTGGCTTTTAATAAAGCTGTACCAGCCATAGACGCCAATGTGGCACGTGTGGTGTCGCGCCTGATGGCTCTGAAGACCCCCGTGGGAAGTCCGCAATTTCGCCGACAAGCCACCCAGTGGTTGAAAAAAATAATACCTCCTGAAGCCCCCGGAAGGTTTAACGAGGCCCTCATTGACACAGGAGCGCTGGTGTGCTTGCCCAGAGAGCCCCAATGTGACAGGTGCCTTTTGCAACCTTTCTGCAAGGCGTCCCAAATGGGACAGCAGAAGGAATTCCCGGTAAAAGATCTCCGTCCAGAAAAGAAGAGTGTGTGGTTTCATTATGCCTTTTTTGAATGGGAAGGGCGCATCCCTTTATGGAAAAGGCCAGAACGTGGTATTTGGGGAGGTTTTTATGACCTTCCCTGTATTGAAGCGAACAAGCCTCTTGCTCTGGAAGAGTTGAGAACAGCCTTTTCCAAAGTTTACGAATTAGAAGGGAAAAACTGGAAAAGACTAGGTAAAAGCATGGAAACGCTCACCCACCGGCGTGTCCATTGTGTTTTTTACTCGCTGATGCCGGAAAGATACGGGCGATACGAGCTAGTGGACAGAAAAGAAGCCTTACGCAGCTGGCCGCTTACCAAAAGTGCCTTGCGCTGCGCTAAGGGGGAAAATTTTGGTAATTTTAAAAGTTTGCCTAAATTTGCCATTTAGCATACGGTTAAATTTATCGTTATGAATGGAGTGAATAAAGTTATCCTGGTTGGAAACTTGGGAAATGACCCCGATGTGAGAAGACTGGAAAGTGGGACACCAGTCGCCAAAATCAGAATCGCCACCACTGAAACTTACCGAAACCGAAATGGTGAGCGGTTTGAAACCACAGAGTGGCACAATGTGACCCTGTGGCGGTCGCTTGCTGAGCTGGCCGAAAGGTTTTTGCATAAAGGCAGCAAGGTATATGTGGAAGGTAAATTGCGGAGCCGTGAGTTTCAGGATCGGGAAGGGCATCGCCGGCGCGTCACAGAGATTGAAGCCGAGAACATCATCATTTTTGACAAGCGCAACAGCGGAAGGCAGGCCCAAGCTGCAGCCCCCGTCCAGGAGGAGCCTACCTACCAGGAAAGCGAGGCGCCCTATCAGGAGTACGGACCTGAGGAGGGCCCCAGTGGCTTTTCACCCGAAAGTGGTGAAGAGCCCGTACAGTACTAACAACGTTGGACGACCCGCTCTCCTCCGAAATTAGCGATCTACAAGGCGCCAGGGTTCTGTTCTCGGTGCTTTTGTTGATGTTGTCGGGATTTATTTCCGGCTCGGAAGTAGCTTTTTTTTCCATTAAGCCGGCCCACCTAGAAGATCCCAGTAAAAATTTACCGGATATTGCAGCCCGTCGCCTTCGCAAGCTCCTGGACAATCCCAAACTGCTTCTGGCCACTTTATTGACCTTTAACACCTTTGTGAATATCGCGTTGGTGGTGGTATCTGATCCCTTATTTGCAGGGATAGAAGTACAGCAAGGTCCGGCCAGCAGGTTGGTGCTGCAGGTGGGGCTGGTGTCGCTAGCTATTCTTTTATTCGGAGAACTGATCCCCAAGATTTTTGCCCGGCGCAATCCCTGGCCATTGGCCGTGGCGGCATCATTTGTGTTCTGGCCGGTGGTGCGCTTTGGGGGGCCTTTGTTCCAACCCTTACTGTGGATTACCCGCCTGCTGGGGCCTGCACGATCGCTGCGTCCCGGTGGCTTATCACGCAGCGAACTTTCCGCTGCAATAGAAATAACTGGTGTGGCCCACATGCCCACCACCGAAAGCCGAATCCTGAAAGGCATCATCCATTTCGGGGACAAGGAAGTCTCTAGTATTATGACTCCCCGGGTGCACGTCATCGGTCCCGATTACAGTATGAACTTCCCAGAACTTTTGCAATTCATTAAAAATAACGGTTTTTCGCGAATGCCAGTGTTTAATAGTAGCCCGGATGCTATCATGGGCATACTTTTCATAAAAGATATTATTCCGCACATAAATGAAGGCCCTAATTTTGACTGGCACTCTCTGATTCGCGAGCCCTTTTTTGTCCCTGAAAATATGACTGCCCTGCGCCTGTTGCGGGAATTCCAAAACCGCAACTTGCATATGGCCCTCGTGGTGGACGAACATGGAGGGCTCTCGGGGTTAGTGACATTGGAGGATATCATTGAAGAAGTGGTGGGCGAAATAGAAGATGAGCATGATGAGAAGAGCGGTCACGGTCAAAAAATTGGGGAGGGCTTGTACATCTTTGACGGAAGCACCATGCTCTCTGATTTCTTAAAGACCTGTGAACTGCCGGAGAATTTTTTGGAGGAAAAGGAACGATCCTTTGACAGCTTAGCAGGCCTGGTGATGGAAATTGCAGAAAAAATTCCTGCCGTCAATGAAGAATTTGAATGGCACCACGTACGGTTCAAAATTCTCAAGGCTGATGAGCGTCGCATTCATAAAATTCAGGTGCGCCTGTTAAAAAAAGGTTCTTCTTCCCCGACGCCGGTTTTATGAAAAGAGCGGGGTTATGGTTGGTGGGTGTTGCCACTCTTGTGGGATGCTTCCGTAGTAAAACCCCTCCTGTCCAAAAGCCCCGTGGTTTTCCGCGGGTGGCCCTGCCGGCCAAATCCTATGTTCCCCTGTTAATGGACTGCCCCTTTACGTTCATGATTCCTGTTTACGCGGAGGTTGCTCCCTATCGCGACAGTAAAAAAAAATGTTGGTTCAATCTGAAGTTTAAACCCTTCAAAGCCACCCTTCATTTCACATACGCTCATATTGGCAGACATCTTTCCAGCTTCACCGAAGATAGCCGAACGCTAGCCTATAAACATCTTACACGCTCCATTGGAATCCGGGAAGAGAAAATTATTGACCCTGTCAATCGCGTGTATGGTATCATTTATTATATTGATGGTGATGTGGCCAGCACCTGCCAATTTCATTTCACTGACAGCGTAAAGCATTTTTTGAGGGGAAGTTTCTATTTTGATATCCACACGGAACCTGATTCAGTGGCTCCTGTACGAGAATTTTTGCACCAGGACGTGGCAGTAATTGCCCAAACGTTGCGCTGGAAATGAGGGGAATTAGGATTAGTTTGCAGGTGGAGGGGGCAGGCCGCTAGGCGGGAGGGACGCCTGGGGTGGCCTTGAGCCGGCGGCCTCTGCCGACCAAGCGCAATGCAGACAGGCCCTTCGGCCCTCGGCCCAAAAAGGGAGCCCGCTCAAAAAAAGAAAAAAGATGTTTACTTCATGAAGGTACCGCGGGCTGTGATGCGCAGGCCCTCTACAAGCCTAAGGAAATAACGACCGGCCGGAAGCGACTCTATAGGAAGAAGGAGGGGCCAGGAGCTGAAAAGAAGCCGCCGGACAAGGCGACCCTCGCTGTCGTTGAGCTCCAGGACGGCCCCAGCTGAAGCGGCCGGACCTTCCACCCAAATTTGTTCCGTAGCGGGATTAGGATATACGCGCAATTCAGGAAGGGGATAGCTTTCGCTCAATCCTGTAGAATACTCCAGTTCCAATTCGTCTACGTACAGAGTGGAGTTGTTCTGTCCGGCGCAGGCAAAAAGGTTCTGAAAGTTGTAACCGGCGCTGGATACGCAAAGGATGATAAGCGAATCGGGTACGGTGGTGGAAAAGTATGTGAGCGGCAGGTCAAACTGGGTGTATGCATTCACAGCGTTTTTAATTTTCATGACAGCGCGGGCCACAGTATCGCGCGAGGGACCGTTGCGTTTCATCAGAGCAATGAGAATTTCGGCGGAATCGTTGCCCACAGGCTGGTATTTGTACCATCCCTTGAAGCGGGACGGCATATCGGTGAAGGGCACCCCGAGGAAGGCAGCCGGCGGCGAAATCTGGGCCACAATTGTTCCCAGCGTACCAGGAATAAAAATGTTGAGGACGACATAGGTATTGGATTTAAGCTGGGCTGCATAATTGCTTTTCGCATCGGAGGTTTTGAAGACTGTCACAGGAACCCCAAAGAAGCTCAGGCTATTGAGGGTTTTAAACATGGAACCGGCCGGATCTTGGTAAGTGCTGTGGTTAACCCAATTGTCCAAATTGCCATTGTCCAGAGGAGTCTGGGCTACGAGAAAAACAGAAGCCAGAAGAGAGGAAATAGATATGATAAGAGCTTGAAAATTCATAACAGTAGACTTTACACCCCTCAAATTTATAAACTCAGACCCAATTGGAGCATCCAGGTACGGGGCTCGGAAGGGCTCATAGGACGAAGAGCATACGTTCGGTTGGTCACGTTGTTCACTATGAAGGCCATCCGCCAGTGATGGTTCAGGATACAGCCAGCCCGAAGGTCCGCCACCAGGTTACCGGTTTCGCGCTGACGATAGTGGCGGATGCCGGTAGCGAAAGCGCTGGGCACATCCAGGTCGTAAAAAAAGCGGTCCAAACTGCGCATTTTGCTGTAATAACGTAGGGAAAAGCCTGCGAAGAGCTGGTGCTGATTTTTACGGCCTATTTTGGTATTGAGCTGGCAATCCAATTTGCCCAGATGCTGAATTCGATATTTGAGAATACGACGGGCCGTGTCGCCCACCGTGGAATTGAGATAGGTGACCGAATCCTTATTGGGTAGCCAGGTGAGCCGGGCATACACATAGTCGGGCGTGAGGGTCTGGGGCATGTTGAAGGTGTACCCCCCAAACATTTGAAATTCCACGCGGTCAGTGAATTTACCGGTACCGGCCACAGTAGCTTCCACGCCCCAAACCCGGGCCTCTCCGGTATTCAGAAATTTAAAACCGATGTCTTTAGCAAAATCGCCGCTCTGTCCCCAACGGCCGGAATTGAACTCCACAAAGTTGCGGTACCGTTGATAAAAGCCGCAAAAGTCCACAAAGCCACCAAAGTTTCGGATACGGTACATTTGTTTGATACCGCCCTCCGCGCTCCAGCTGAGCTCTGGTTGCAGGTCAGGATTAGGGAAAAAACCGAAGCCGCCCACATTGGTGAGGATATATCGCTCGCCAATACTGGGAAAGCGGAAACCCTGTCCCCAGGAAGCTCGGAAAAAGGTGCCTTCAGTGAGCATAAGATTCATGCCTGTCCGAAACACCGGCCGTCCCCGCTCAAGCTTATTAATTTCAAAATATTCAAAACGAGAACCTCCAAGGAGTGTAAGGCGACCAAATAATTTCTTTTCAACCTGTAAATAGAGGGCTGCGTTGCGCTGGAAACTGCGGTTGCCTCCCTCCGGCAAACCTATAAATATCCGGCTCGTGGCCGTTGTATATTGGCCGGTAAGCCCGGTGATGAGATTGAAACCCAATTTCTTAAAAAACCTCTGGTATTGATATTCGGCAAAGAAGTTGTGGCTCTTGTTGAATTGGTCCCTGTCGGCATCGTTGTAGCTAAGAAAGTAGCGACCGCGGGCCGTGTGTCGGTCGCCTGTTCTGGCGTAATGACTGATATAGGGATCCAGATACAGGAATACATCTTTGTAATTGTAGAGCGATCCTGGAAAGGAAAGGAACATGCCGGTGGTGTCGTCGTACCAGAAGTAACTCTCGGCCTGGTGCTGTAGCATAAAGTTGCCGTTAAGCCCGTACACCAAGCCTTCCACCTTGCGGTGGCGATGGCGCAGCCCAAAGTTAATGCGGGCGCGCCGGTCGTAGCGGCCTTCATTGCGGGGGTTCAGGGAAGAAGGTTTTACGAAGGTGGTATCCGGTTTGAGTTTTTCGGGGCCCACAAAGCCCTTTTCATAATAAATATTTCCGCCAATCACCAGATCCCAACTTTCCATTTTGCGGGTGTGGTTGAAGCCCACACCACTGAACCACGGTAAGCCTTGGGTGAAAAGTTGGTCTCTGGAATTGTACCAGCGTTTGCCGCGAGGCAGTTCATAAAAGCCACTAAAGACATTCAGCCGCGTCTCAGGTTTCCCGCGGGCAAAGGCTGTGCGAACATTGATCACGCCATTAAGAGCCATGGAGCCATAAAGCACGCTGGATGCGCCTTTGAGCACTTCAATCTGTTCCACATTTTCCACCGGTAGCAGCTCCCATATCGGTCGGCCCACGTCAACGCGCATGAGGGGCATATCGTCCACCAGGATGAGTACCCGACTGCCCATGCCGCTGCTGAAGCCACTGCCGCCGCGAATCTGAGGTTCGTTGTCTACGACAGCCACGCCAGGGGTTTGTTCTATGGCTTTGTCCATGGTGACGGTGTTTTTATTGAGGATGAGGGACGGCTGGACGACATCCACGGTTGTGGTGAGTTCCTGCTGTTTCTGCTCATAACGGCCTGCCGAGACCACAGTGGTTTCCAGTAAGCGGGCTTTACGCATCATTTCCAGGTTTAGCGTAGTGGTTTGACCGGCTTTTATTTCTACCAAGCGGAACTCCTTTTCATACCCCACGGCCGAAAAATTTAGCCTGACTAGACCAGGCTTAAGCTCCAGCACGAAACGGCCATCCAGGTCGCTGGCGGTACCCTTGCCGGTTTCGCCCACCACGACGTTAACCAGAGGGATGGGTTCTTTAGTTTCTCCATCAATGATGAGGCCCTGCACCTTGCCCGTCTGGGCCTCCAAGGCAGAGGTACGCAGAATCAGCCAGGACGCCATCAGGAGCCGTCCTTGAAAATACCTCATGTTGGAACAAAATATGGTGCGCAAACGTAAACACAATTTTTTCCTTTGAAAATTGGGTTCCCTGAATTCGCCTTTTAAGAAATAAACTAAGAGAAATACGCAAGGATTGCTAGAATTCCTGAGGCCATCAAAAATTTATAAATAAAAAGACACCCATTTTTGCTATTTTACGGGTAATTTTATTCTCCCCCTAGAAAGAAAATTTAGGTTATTTAAATTTCTTATGTAATTGAATCATTCAACATAATGATTGCCCTTCCATAGCTTTGCGAAAATTGATTTTAGTAAAGTAATTTTTTGCTTCTTATTTAAGACTTTTGTTTCTTTTCAAGCCATTCAATTTTATTTCATTTGCAAAGGCTGTTTAGACCTGTGAAAATTATATCGTGGTTTGGATTATGCATTGGCGCATCCCTGTGGTTTTCGTGCCAATTAGATAAGCCGAAATGGGACGTCACCTTTATGATTCCCCTGGCTTATTCCGACCTTACACCGGCGAACATTTTTGGCGACACTTTGGTGGACTATGATCCCTCAGCCCAGGTGTATTTCAGTTATGACAACGAAATTTTCCGTTTGAATTTGGATACCTTAATGGAAATTCCAGACACAGGTTTCACGTACAGCCTCAGTCTGCCCGGTGCCATTACCATTTATCCGGGCAATCCGCTCACTGTGTATAACAATTATGTGGTGTTCCGAACCCCCGATATTGCTTTAAACCACCTGGTAGTAGGTTCGGGAGAAGTTTATATCCGCGCGGAAACGGAAGCCCAGGCCCGGGTTCAGGTCACCTACTCGGCGCCCAAGGCCACCAAAAATGGCGTGCCTTTTTCCCTGGTAGATACCATAGAGCCTGCTCCGCCAGGAGGTGTTTCGGTGCTGGAAAGAGTGATTGACCTGAGCGGTTACTCTTTTGATCTGACAGGAGACAATCAACTACAATCTAATAGGCTGAGGATCATCATTCAAGCTGAAATACCCTCTGTAGACCCCCCGCTGCCTGTGCCTGCTGGTACCCAGCTGGTCAATTCGAAGCTCACCTTCCGCAAGATTAAACCCTACTATGCTCGCGGCAGCGTGCAGACTCGTACCTTGGAGATTAACCCAGAACCCCTGACCATATCCCTCTTCAACTTGGTGAAAGCTGGTACCTTTCAGATGACACAACCGGAGCTGAAAGTGGTCTTTGAAAATGGGGTTGGACTGGATCTGTCGGCTCGGATCACCGAATTCCGGGGGGTGAACGAGCGTACCGGTCAGGAAGTGGCCCTGCAATCGCCCGCAACGCAAGGTTTTATCCAATTGGGACGAGCGCAAAACGTCCCCTCTCCTCCCCTGCCCTACACGCCGGTGTTTAGCACGCTGGTGTTAAATGGCTCCAATAGCAATTTGAAACAGTTTGTGGAAAACATGCCCAGTAAAATTTATGTAAAGGGCAAGGCTACTCTGAATCCTATACCGGGGGCCGGTGCAGGCCACGACTTTCTATACAATGTGTCCAAGACAGCTGCCAGCTTGAAAATGTGGTTTCCAATGGGCTTTTCTTTTAATCAGTTGATTCTGGCCGATACGGTGCCTTACAGCACGGCAGGGTTACCGCCAAGGGACCGACTGAAAAGCCTACATCTGATGCTCCATTGCGAGAATACTTATCCCTTCCACCTACTGGCCCAGTTATACGTGGTAAACGAACAGGGCCATCCCATAGATTCCCTTCTTTCGGAATACTTAATCCCGGCGGCCCCACCCAGCCTGAATGGGCTGCCCAATGAGCCGGTGTCCGTAACTCTGGAGGGTAGAGCGGAAGGGACACGCCTAGAGCGTTTCCTGAATGGCACAAGGTTGTATTGGAAACTGCATTTCCATAGTCCATATCCGGGAAGTGTGCCCCTGTTTTACGACTTTTACCGGTTGAAGGCCCGCCTTGTTGCCCGGGCCGAAGTGCGCCTCTAGTACCATGAATCCCCCTCTGTGGACTCTAGCTTGGATGTTTCATACGCTGTGGAATGCCCATCCAGCTGATACTATGATTCCCCGACGGATGTGGGGTTCTTTCGGTGTGGCCTATGCCCAGTCTACTTGTCTGAACACCGACTTTCTGAGCCTGTACCTGCGGGGCCGCTACATTGGGGAAGATGTGAAAGTACGCTCCTACGATCGTCTGAGAGCCCAGAATCGGGCGGGGTCTGAACTTAGCTGGGGCACCCTTTATGCCCATCAACCCAACAGCGGTTTTATGGGACGTCATAAGATAGGCTGGCACCTCCACCTGAGTGGTACCACTTTGGCGACAGCCTATTTCGGAGACGATGCGGCGCGCCTGTTGTTGTATGGGAACGCTCCCTGGGCAGGAGATACCTTGCGGTTGGAACCTGCCCGTTTTCGCACCTTCACATGGCAGGAGCTGGGCGGGGGGCTTTATCAATTTCGCACCTTTGGCAGACTGCGCGTGCGGTGGATAGTTTCATTTAATTACGTGAGCCCTAATCAGTTTTTTGACGGGCATTTGGCTAATGGAAGGCTCTACACGGCCCCGGATGGCAGCTGGATACATTACGCCGGTCGGTTGCAATTCTGCCTTTCTGACCCTCAGAATGCCTTTTACTTCAATCCCCGTGGTGCGGGGTTTTCGGTTCATCTAGCCACCGGCCTGCGCTGGAAGTCCTCCAGCTTTGACATAGAAATCCGGGATGTGGGCCGCCTGTACTGGAACATTGGTACTGGCCATTATGCGTTAGACACAGTAGTGCAATTCGGTGGGGTGATTGTCCCCCATGTATTGCGGTTAGACACCACCTTCCTGCGTCACTTAGAGGACAGTATCCGCCAGGCTTTTCTGAGACCTCTGCGTAAGGCCCGCTTGGCCACCCAGCTCCCCACACTTTTAGGACTTCGCTTCACGGGCTATTTTCCTGGAGGGCGTGTGGGGCTGACGGCGCAAGTGCGCTACCGCTTTTTTCTGTTTCAAAGACCTGAAGTAGCCCTGGGTCTGCTCACCCACCCGCACCCCTCAGTGGCTCTGTTATTCAGCGGTCAATATGGTGGATGGGGTAACTGGAATGGAGGGTTTCACTTAGCGGCACAAATGGGTCGCGGATGGCGCCTTATGCTGGGGACATCCATGCTGGATGGCATGTTGGCTCCGGCCTATAGCAGTGGCTTAGGCGGTTACATTTGTATTTCAAAAGGGTGGCGCCGATGAAAGGATTAATTTCCTTACTGCTAGGCCTTCTCTGTGGTACGGATTTAGGTGCACAGGTGACTTTTGCCCGAACGTTTGGTGGCCCTTTGGAAGATGGCGGCTATGGTATCGCCATAAATTCCAATGGTCATTACGTGGGAGTGGGATACACGGGTAGCTTTTCCGTAGGGGCTTCTGACGCCTTTCTGGTCTGTGTGAATGCCCTGGGTTCCTGGCAGTGGCAACGAACTTACGGAGGGGTGGATGCCGATGCCCTTCGCGACATCGCCTGGTTTGGTCCAGAAGGCTACGCCGTAGGGTACACCAAATCCCAGCCGGATGGTAAGTACCGGGGCTGGCTACTGGCCCTTGACACTTTCGGAGATACGCTGTTCACGCGGTGCTATGAAGCCCCTGGTTGGATGTGGCTGTCAGGAATAGTAGCTGAACCCTCGGGTTTATACCTCTGCGGTACCCTGTACGACTCCCTGGGAGTGCCCCGTGGAGTGGTCCTCCATACCGATTTTCAAGGTCAAATCATTTGGGAATACCGTCACCCCAATGCCGGTCTCCTGGAAAGTTCCTTTGAAGATATCACCGTGGTGGCTGATACTCTTTTGGCCACTGTTGGGCAAGGATTGGAGAATGAACCGCAAGGCCTTCTATGCATCCTGAGAAAAGGGCAGCCTCACGCCATCAGGAGTGAGATTATTGGGCTTCCTCAGGTGGAGGAATCGCTGACAGGAGTATCCTTTGACGGAACCAAGGTGTGGTTTTGTGGCGGGGGGGTCAATGCAGCAATCAAGAAAAAAACCCCTGTGGTTGGGTATCTATCTCCTTTCGGTTCAGGGTATTACCTAGCTAACTATTTTTTTTCCAATCAATACGATAACGTCTACACAAAAATTTATTGCTTTGGTAATGATGATTATTATGTAACAGGAAAATCTCATTTTCTGGATGCCAACTTCAGGGCCGCCATTCTTCTTAAGTATGTAGACGACAACCTTCAATGGGGGGTCAACATAGGATACCATTTGTCAGAGGGCTTCAACGCTGCGTATGAGATGCTCCCTACCTCTGACGGCGGTATCATCACAGTGGGAGAATTTTCAGGACCAGGTCCCGGGCTACGGGCTCTACTTTTCTGGAAAGTGGATGATGCTGGGCAAGCCGCACCCCATCAGGCCACCGTAAGCCTTGAAACTCCGGCACAAGAGCCTTGCACCGTGATGCCCGCAAGCGATGGGCTCATACTAAAATGTGGGACTTTAGGTTCTGGTAGTCAAGGAGAAGTGATGGATATAATTGGGCGCCGCGCTTATAGTTTTAACTTAATTAACGAGACAGAAATGATATGGATTCCGGAAAACCGAATCCCCAAAGTTGGAATCATCATAGTGAGAGGAAAAGAGGGGTATTATACCACTAAATATATTTTACCTTGAATTTTTTATCTGCGACCTTTCCTTCTCAAAAGGTTCTTCTCTGGCTTTTAATAACTGGTTTTTCTATTTTTTACTTCATAGGCAGTATTTATTTCATCCCCACTAAAATTTGGGGAGATTGGCAAGAGTATTTGATGATGCAAGTGGGGCTGGCGGAATTTGGGAGAGTCCATGTGGTGCCCGAAGCAGCCATCATTGCTGAAAAATATCTCCAAGAAATAGACCTTTCCTCCAAACTCTATTGGAAAGACTCCTACCTTCAGATGAATGATTCGGAGGTAAAGGCCATGGCCGGCGCCTATAAGTCCACGAAAAATGGTAAATATTATTTCGGGCATTTTTTCTTATACAATATCCTGACCATTCCAGCCCACTTTTTTTGTAAGGCTGCGGGCATCCCCCCCTTCCGCGCAATGCCCGTCACAAACGCCCTGATGGTTGCAGCCCTTTTATTCTATTTAGGTTTAGAAAATAGGTTAAGTATCTCGGCTCGCCTCGTGGGGGTTTTACTGGCTGTGTTTTCACCCCTGAGCTGGTACCTGGATTTCAAAGGGCCCGAGGTGATGACGCAGGCCGCTGTTTTTGCAGCCATGATAGGATATCTGGCCAATAGAACTCTATTTCCTGTGACCATCATAACCTTATGTGCCATGCAAAACCCCAGTTCAGGGGCCTTTTTATTACCTGTCCTGGGCCGATTGCTAATAAATAAAAATTGGAAAAAGTTATTATTATGTTGTTTGATAGCCTCTTTTATTTGTTTACCTATAATTTTTAATCTGTACCATTTCGGAAAACCCAACATTATGGCCAGCCATGCCCTTCATTTGCAACTTTTATCGGGAAAAAGATTGTGGAGTGCATTTTTTGACCTGCAGCAAGGAATGATTGTGGGCTTTCCCTTTACCATGCCTTTATTTTTATTCCTTGCCATTTACGCACTTTTCAAATGGGAATTATCTCCCTTAACCTGGATACCTATTGTGATTTTAATGCTTTTGCCCCTTCTAGCTCAAGGAAACTGGCATCCTGGTCAAATCCGGGTGCTTAGATACTCTGCCTGGGCTGGAATGGTATTTCAGGCTGGAGTGTTATGGGCGTTTTTAAATCCATCACTTTTTAAGTTCCAAAACATTGTTTTATTTCTTGTTTTCATTACAATGTTTTACTTTATTAAAACAAAATTTGTTTTTCAACAAAACTATTATTACTGTGAATTCAACGATACAGCGAAGTGGTTCTTGAGACATTACCCAGATTGCTATAATCCGGAAATAGAAATTTTTGCAGAATGCACTTTCAAGTATGAGAAAGATTTTTCCGAAGACTCTCTGATTATATATCAGGATCCATTGACAGGAGACACAGCAAAAGTGGCGGTCAGAAGGGGTATATCAGAGGTTTTTCTGCGGAACATTCTGGGAGAATACGCCAAAAGCCACAACAAACGAAAGAATGCCGGCCAAGGATGGGAATACTTAATGCATTAATAAGGATAAATAGATTTTGAAAAATTGGGGTAAATCTGTACTTTAGCCTTTCAAAAATTTTTTCACCATGTTTGGAAAAACGGCCACCCATTCTGCCCCTTCCCGGTTGGATTCTACCCTCAAAACTGAGGCTTCCGGCCATCTGAACACCATTAATCCAGGTACCACGGTGGAAGGAAATATTATCAGCCAGGGGAACATCCGTTTTGACGGAAGACTGAAGGGCACATTAAAATGCGAAGGCAAGTTGGTAGTGGGCTCGGAAGGTTTTATTGAAGGCAATATCTTTTGCCAACAGGCTGATATATCGGGGAAAGTAAGGGGTAACATTACGGTGAAGGACTTGGTGACCCTCAAGAATACTGCCGACGTTACCGGCGACATAATCACAGGGAAATTGTGCATTGAGCCAGGTGCGGTATTCACGGGCCGATGCAACATGCATGACAATGGAGGAAATGCTCCTCAGTTGGCTACAGGAGGGCAGGCCTCTGTCCAGCTGTCTCCACCGGCTTCAGTCCCTACCCAACCGACCGTAGGATCCTCAACCCAGACTAAGCCCAACCCGGCGCCGGTTGAGGCCAAATGATTTCCTGCGCTACGCGGACCTGGGGCTCCGCCTGGTAGTGACCGCTCTGATGTGTGTAGGAGCGGGGCTCTGGGCTGATAAAAAATGGGGTACACTCCCCTGGCTCACGTTGGCAGGTATCGTATTGGCGCTCATAGCCATAGTAAAATTGCTCCTCGGGATGGAAAAAAGGAATGGCAGCCATGGTTCCAGGACTTAAAAGATACTTGATCCAATCGGGCGTCTATGCATTGGGCCTTGTCCTACTGCACTTTGTCCTGCTCTGGGGATTCCCCGAATGGTATGAGTTTAGTTTTGGATTAAGTCTTATTGTTTTTCTATTTATATTTTTTGCGCTATTCCATTACATTTTGTTGCGGCTGCGGGATAGCCATCCAGCCTTTTTTGTGCGATTTTTTATGGGACTTACTGCCGTGAAAATGCTGGTGCTCCTGTTGATTCTGGTGATTTATATTTCATTCAACAGAAGCAACATCATTCCATTTATCGTTATTTTTTCCCTGGGGTATATTGGATTCTCAGGGCTGGAGGTATTTCACGCCTTCAAGGCTCTCAAAAGTGACTCATGAACTGAAAAGAGAAAAAGCTTCCAGCCGATAGGATAAAAAGACAGGTTGCTGAGGGGTTTTAAATAAGTGTACATTTTTAGGTATCTAGAATTCCAAAAAACCGAAGCTCAGCTTTAGGAGCATGCTGGATTTCGTAAGTAATTGAGCTGGAGGCAGACTCGTGCAGCGGCGCCGATATGCCAGCGCGAGGGATGCGGAGGGCAGCCGAAGGCCACCCCACCAACCGCTGACCTGCTGGTGACACGTCCAAAAGATATCAAATTTATCCTAGCTTAAAAATTTTGAAAACCGCTTGTCCTTGCATAGCATTGCCCTATGGCTGAAGAGCGCTCTAGGGAGGCTACTCCATTGGACTTAGAGGCAATCCGAAATTTTACAGGGCAGTATCCGCGCCAGCTATGGGCCCTGTTTTTCACGGAAATGTGGGAAAGGTTTTGCTTTTACGGGATGCGGGGGATGCTGACGGTGTTCATGGTGACTCAACTGGGACTGACAGACAAGGCAGCCAACCTGCAGTATGGAGCCATCCAGGCGTTTGTGTACGCCTTCACATTTATTGGAGGCCTGTTCGCTGATAAAGTGCTGGGCTTTCGCCGCTCCCTCTATTGGGGTGCCCTGCTTATGATGGCGGGAGGCTACACAGTGGCCTTCGCTCCACAGGAATTGTTTTACGTGGGCACGTGCTTCTCAATCATCGGAACGGGCTTCTTCAAGCCGAACATCAGCACTATGGTGGGGCAGTTGTATCACCCGGACGACCCCCGACGGGAAGCGGGTTTCGGCCTGTTCTATGCAGGGATTAACCTGGGGGCCCTTTTAGGGGGAATTTTGATGGTATATGTGGGTAAATACCACAGTTGGAGCTTGGCCTTTGCGCTGGTGGGTGTGGTAATGACCATCAGTTTAATAAATTTTCACCTGACGCGGCGCGGGTTGGGTCCGATTGGTCAGAGCCCCTTGCCGGCGGTCTGGAGTGAGCGCCGGAAACGCCTGATGGAATACGCCGTATATGTGGGTTCGCTGCTCAGCCTTCCCGTAATCCTAAGGATGGTGACCCACACCTACTACACCGATTTGTTTATGTACATTATCGGACCGCTGACCCTTTTATACCTGGGATGGGAGATGCGGCGGTTCAGCCGCTCTGAGAACCTAAAGCTGGCCGCTGCATTGGTATTCATTTTCTTTTCGGTATTGTTTTGGGCCTTTTTCGAGCAGAGCGGGGGCTCACTCAGCCTGTTTGCGCTGAATAATTTGCGCCATTCCTTTCTGGGAATTCCCATGGATCCGAACGTGGTGAATAATTCGTCCAACTCGCTGTTTGTGATCCTGTTGAGTGCTCCTTTTGGGCTGATGTGGGTGTGGTTGAGCCGGCGGGGGATAGAGCCCAACGCGGTGGTGAAGTTCGGACTCGGCTTTCTACTTCTGGGAGCGGGATTTTTAACCTTTTATTCCACCCTCTTTTTCGCCGATGAGGACGGAATCACTTCGCTGGAGCTGTTCACTCTTGCCTACTTTATTGTTACGCTTGGAGAGCTGTGTTTGTCGCCCATAGGCTTGTCATTAATGACCCGCTTGTCGCCTCAGCCCATCCAGGGGTTGATGATGGGTATGTGGTTCCTGGCCAGCGCCTATGGACAGTATGTGGCAGGCCTGCTGGGAGCTGGGATGAGTACAGCTGATGAGACAGCCAGCAACCTTGAAAAGCTTCAATCGTACACGCTGGGTTATCAGCAATTAGGCCTTTATGCGCTCATAGCCGGTGTTGTGCTGATTCTGATTTCCCCCGTGGTGAAGCGCTGGATGCAGGGAGGGCGCGCTATGGGAGAAATCGCAAAGAACCCCCATGAAGAAGCTGCCAATTAGGGGTGGGCATTTAGGATGATTTCTAGTAAAGTCCTTTATCCTTTTTTAAAATATTCTATGAATTCAGTGACGGGAGCTGTGTTACTTGCAGGGGGAGAATGAGAGCCTTTTCCGGGCAGTCAAAACCCAGATGGTCTTGCTGCTAGTTCCTTTACAAGGCCTCTCCAAGAATGATATTTTGCTTAATGTAGACCGTATGGCCCTATACATCTATCCCCGGAAACATCCCTCCGCCATTGAGGCAATCAAAATCAAGGCGTGAAGGGCTGCGGCAATAAACCTAAGAATTAGCCTCCTTTTTTCTCATTAGAAAATGGGCCAAACCACCCAAGAAAGCCCAAGGAATGATACCATCGGCCATATAAGCCCACACATCCGGTACATTGTACCAGATGTAGCCCGTGTAGGGTCCGAACAGAAAGCCCATAAACCCAACAGCAACGGCCACGCCCACACGGCTTTCCAACGATTCAGGTCGCAACACCTCTAAGACGAGGAACAAAATCAGGGCCACAAAGCAATCTACGATGAAACCCCGCACCATCTTCCAACCCATCTCCATGGTGTTTTTTTCTTGGTAATGCAAAACGGCCCACGGTTTGCCTTCGTACTTAGCTTTAAATTCGGCTTCCATTTTTTGTCTATCGCTTTCCAGGGCAGGGTCAGGTCGGCCCAGGATGTAGTGACCCGGTTCCAAGCCGGTCCGGGCAATAACGGCCAGCAAAGTGTCCTGCAAGGGGGTGTAACGGCCCGCTTCCTTGTGTAAATTAGGGAATGCAAACGAGAGAAACTGCCATACAAATAAAATGGCACCTCCCAATAAAGCAAAAAGGAATTTTTTCTTCATAGTAGCCGACGATTAACAAGCGAAATTAAAAGATTTTTAATTTATCACATTGTCTAAAAAGGATCCATATCCACCGATTGGCTCTGAACCTGCCGCCCCCAAGACGAACAGCCCCTGAGTTTTCCAAATTTTCATTCGCTGCTGAGTTTCACCACCACTCCTTCAGGCAATGGCTCTTCCAAACCTGGATTCATGGCTTTGAGCGATGCACTGCGCACTCCATAAGCGGCGCTCAGGCTTTTCCAAGTTTCTGAACGACTGAGTACAACAGACTTGATCTGAGGGTGCGCATCGTGGCGGGGCTCTAGATATAGACGGGTACCCGGAGACAACGGTTCCCCATGTCCTAATTCATTGAACCTCCTGATCTGCCAAACAGCCATATCAAACTCCTGGGCCAGGCTTTCCTGGGTGTCACCGGGCCGAACGATCACAGATTTCAAACCGTTATGAATTTCGATAGGCCGCTGCTTCTTCCCTGGTACAGGCACGGAAACCACCGAAGCCGAAGCCATGGTCCAATCGCTTAAATTTTTTCTCAACACAGAGGAATTATCAGTTTTTGGACGGGACAAAGAATTATCCGATGGGTGGAGGGTGTTTTGGGGGTTGAGGGTTTGAGTCTGAAGCTGAAGCCACACCAGGCTGTCATAGCGATAAAGGCGATATTTTTCAATGTAGCCTATCAGTTTTTCTGGGTACGTACTCAGCGTGGCATAGCCGGCGGCCTTTAGGCCCTTGGCCCAGGCCACGTAATCCATTTTATCCAGCTTAAATAGATGAGCATAGCGGGGACGACGGGTGAGAAACAGCGCATGGTCTTCGTAAGATTCTTCAGGACTCCGGTATTTTCTAAAGCATTCGCCTTTGGCATCATCATCATAAGTGTAGGTTTCGCCCTGCCAGTCATGGCATTTGATCCCAAAGTGGTTGTTGGCTTGCGTGGCTAGTTCACTTGTTCCCGCCGCACTTTCTAAAATTCCCTGAGCCAATGTGATGCTGGCAGGAATGCCATATTCCACCATATGGCGCATAGCCACATTGGCGTATTTTTCCACGTATCTAGGAATGTCAATTGAGCCTGTCTGTTGGCAATGGATGGAAAAGGGCCATAACAATACCACAAAGCCCCCGCTGGCTTGCAAAGAAAATTTCATGAGCATCAAAGTGTTATTACGTACGAACTCCTCCCTTGGTTACCTATCCAGATAGCTGAAGGGCCCCTAAGGGGTCGTTTTAGGTTTCCTGAACGGCGCGCAAAAGGCCTTTATCTAAGGCATAACTCACAAGCTCAGCCGCATTTTTGCAAGCCAACTTACGCAGGATATTCTTTCGGTGGGTGTAAATCGTATGCACAGACAAGAATAGTTTGTCCGCAATTTCTTTGGCAGAAAGTCCTTTTACCACCAGCCGGAGAATTTCCAACTCTCTGATACTTAAGGGTTGGGTTATTTTTAGGTGGGCCGCAGAAGAAGCGGTGCGTCCCCCGGCCGTGCTATGTTCGTAACTAAATGCAACAAGCGCATCTACAATTGCCGGAGAGAAATACTTATCTCCCCGATGCAGTTTGGCCACACATTCGGCCAGTTCTTCCTCTGAAGTTTCCGGAGCCAGAAGGCCCGCAATATCATAACGATGAATTTTAAAGATAAAAGCTGGCTCTACAGGAGCTAATACCAAGGTGGGCACGGAGCGAAACACCTGACGATTGGCCTCTATGTGCACATCGGAAAAAAAGTCGCTTCGTCCCGCATGTACAACTAAAACATGGGGACGAGAGGCAAAAAATTGCCAATCTTCTTGAAGCATCTCGGAACAACCTATGACTGGTTGAAGCACCTTGAAGCCGTGCTTCTCGCCCAGGCGCTCCCAACCTAACACTTCCAGAGGCGTGAAGCCAGCTAAAGCTATGTTCAAAGAATTAGGAGGACTTTCGGTCATTCGTATTGAAATAAAGGATAAGGCAACATTTTTTGTTCAACTTCCTGAGCCAGGGCCGATAAGAAGTGATCATCATGGCGTCGCCGAAGGGCCTCATCTATCCATTCTGCGAGCTGATCCATGTCTTCTTCGCGCAAACCTCGGGTTGTCACGGCGGCCGTGCCTAATCGTATACCGGAGGTCACGAAGGGCGACTTATCATCAAAAGGCACCATGTTTTTGTTCACAGTAATGTGCACTTTACCTAAAATAGTTTCCGCCTCTTTGCCGGTCAGCCCCTTGTTGCGCAGGTCAATGAGCAACAAATGGTTATCCGTGCCACCGGTGGCCAACTGGTAGCCCCGATCAGCCAGTGCAACGCCCAGCCGACGGGCATTAGCTCGTACACGTTCCACATAACGCGTGAAACCTGGTTGCAGAGCTTCCCAAAAAGCCACAGCTTTTGCCGCAATTACATGTTCCAGCGGTCCACCCTGAGTGCCGGGAAAAACGGCAGAATCCAACACAACGGACATTAACTTGAGATCACCTTTAGGATTTTTTTCTCCCAAAAAATTCACAAAGTCTTGACCCATCATGAGCACCCCGCCGCGTGGTCCACGCAAAGTCTTATGCGTAGTGGAACTCACCACGTGGCAATGGGGCAAAGGATTGTTCAGCAAGCCCTTTGCAATCAGTCCGGCCGGATGGGCAATATCAGCAAGCAAAACGGCGCCAACGCTGTCAGCGATCTTGCGCAGACGGGCATAATCCCAATCACGGGGGTAGGCCGAGGCTCCGCACACGATCAGACGGGGTTTTTCGCGCTGGGCAATCTCTTCCACATGGTCATAGTTAATCAGACCTGTTTCCCTCTCCACACCGTAAAACACAGCCCTATAAAGTTTACCCGAAAAATTGACAGGAGAACCGTGTGTTAAATGGCCACCATGAGAAAGATTAAAACCCAGAATAGTATCTCCAGGCTTGAGGCAGGCGAGCATCACGGCGGCGTTAGCTTGCGCCCCACTATGGGGCTGCACATTGACCCAGGCGGCACCAAATAACTGCTTCAACCGCTCCATGGCCAGGGTTTCCACCTCATCAATTACTTCGCAGCCCCCATAGTACCGACGACCCGGATAACCTTCTGCGTACTTGTTGGTGAGCACACTGCCCATAGCACGCATCACTTGATCGCTCACGTAATTCTCTGATGCTATCAGTTCCACCCCACGGGCCTGGCGATAATATTCCCGTGCAATGAGATCAAAAATGTGCGGATCTTTCACAAAAAATTTCTAGCGGTGCAAAAGTATGGTTCCCAACTCAATTCTGCATTTTAAAAAGCCCCCTTTAAGCATAATGATTCGGTTCGGCGATAAAGTTAGGTAATGTAATGTTAAAACAATACTTCATCAAATACACTGGATTGAATGTTTTATTGGTGACCATAATAGGATTAATTATATCCAGAAATTTTTTCTATTTTTTAATTAATGGTAAAAATGTCTTATTTTATTTCCTTTTTCTTTATTCAAACGAAATATAGTGGGGAAGCAAAATGGAATTACCTTTTCAAATTAATTAAATAAAAAAGTATCGCAATTACCATATTTACCTTTAAATAATAAAATAAACAAAACTTTGATTTCATACCTACTTGTCCAGACCCGATATTCAATTTGCTATCATAAAATCATAACTTAAAAGGATGGCAATCCCAGGTCTATGCATTCCAGATGGACGATACCAGATCTTTTCGGATATTTAGTGAAAAGCCTTTCCGTTAATAGATAAGCCTGAACCTTAAATGGAGAACCGTTCCGAAGGAAAAGCTTTTTGGGGTGCTTAGGTTATCACAGATATTAAATTTTTTTTAATTATTATCCTTCTAGGCCCCGAAAACGCATTCCCATTTCTCCTAAAACCTTTTCCGCTGAAATTGTTTTTCATTTTTCCAAATCAAAAACCTACTTTTGCAGCCCGAAAATGCAAGTTTTAAGAAGCAACAATTTGATAATCAATGTTATAATTGTTCTCATAAGGGCTTCATTAAGTCTTGTATTCGGGTTCTTGCCCACCTGGGCCTCTGGAAATCAGGGTAAGGGATTTGACGCCGGCCAGATGATTGGGGATCACATTTTGGATGCCCACGAAATCCATTTTTTCACCCTACACGAAGGACAACCTGACGAAGTGCACATTTCTGTTCCTTTGCCGGTAATTTTATATAGCCGGGAGTTCGGTTGGGATGTTTTCTGGTCATCTGCCTTTCATCATGGGAGAGAACATCAAACTGCTGAACATTCCCAGAATGCCACCTACTCGGCAGATACCCCTATTCATACCCCCAAACAGCCCGACCATTCCGAGCTCCCGCCTGGAGCTCATGCTTATGGGCCTTACATTCTCTATAAGCACAAAATTTATTTAGCAGAAGATGGTGGTCTCCGTTTAGGACCTGACGGTAAACCCCTTAATAAACGACCTCTGGATTTGTCCATAACAAAAAATGTGGCGGGCATTTTTCTGGCCTTTATTCTTCTTTTCCTTCTTTTTAGAGCGGCAGCTAAGGCCTACCAGCGCCAGGGCGTGACTGCTCCCAAAGGGTTTCAGAATGTCTTGGAAACGCTCATCCTTTTCGTGCGTGACGAAATCGCTAAGCCCTCTATCGGCCCCAAGTATGAAAAATTCCTCCCCTATCTGCTCACCGTTTTTTTCTTCATTTTTACCTGCAATCTTTTAGGCCTTATCCCATTTATCGGAGGGTTTAATATCACGGGCAATATCGCTGTGACGCTCACTTTAGCTGCTTTCACTTTCGCGCTTACATGCTTAAACGGTAATGCCTCTTATTGGAGCCATATTTTTTGGCCACCTGGTGTTCCCAAGGTGCTTTATCCCTTGTTGATACCCATAGAAATCATGGGTATGTTCAACAAACCGCTGGTATTGATGCTGCGGTTGTTTGCCAACATCACCGCCGGACACATCATTATTTTGAGCTTTGTAGCCTTAATCTTCATTTTTAGTGCCCTATTTGGGCCCCTGGCTGGCTACGCCACATCGCCTTTTTCCATGCTTTTTACCATCTTTATGAACCTGTTGGAGCTCCTAGTGGCTTTCCTTCAGGCTTATGTGTTCACGCTGCTTTCGGCCATCTATTTTGGCCAGGCCGTGGAAGAACATCATCATTCCGCATCCCATGTCCATTAAACCTTTTGAAAACCCATAAAAACCATACACACATGAATCTCGTACAGTTCATCATGGAAACCGGACATTACGGAATGGCCGGTATTGGAGCAGGCCTGGCTGCGATTGGCGCCGGCCTAGGCATCGGAAACATCGGCAAATCGGCCCTGGAGTCCATTGCCCGGCAGCCCGAGAGCCTCAACGATATCCGCGCCAACATGATTGTGGCTGCGGCTCTGGTGGAAGGCGCCGTGTTTTTTGGCATAATCGTGTGCCTGCTGGTGATATTCCTGAAGTAAAGAAAACCTAGTTCCACAGGCCCCGTCCCTGGAGGGCGGGGCCTTTTAAACACGGATGATATGGATCAACTGGTAAGCCCCGGCATAGGATTGATTTTCTGGACCACACTGGCCTTTCTGGTCCTTTTGTTCTTGTTGAAAAAATTTGCGTGGAAGCCCATCTTAAAAGCTTTAAAGGAACGAGAGGAAAGGATAAGCCAGGCTTTATCCGCAGCCGAAGAAGCTGAGAAGCGGCTCAAGGAGATCCAGCTCCGTAATGAGAGCCTGGTGGCCGAGGCCGCTCGGGAACGGGAAGCCATCTTGAAAGCCGCACGTGAGGCTTCCGAGAAAATGGTGGCAGAAGCCAAAGAGAAGGCTGCCGCCGAAGCCCAGCGCCTCCTGGAACAAGCCCGGGAAAACATTCATAATGAAAGAATGAAGGCCCTCACTGACCTGAAAAACCAGGTGGGTATGCTATCCCTTGAAATAGCTGAGAAAATCATGCGCCTCCGCCTGCAAGATGAGGCCCTACGCGACCAAGCCATCCGCCAACTGCTGGATGATATAAAACTAAATTAATATGGCGGCTCACCTGCGGCTATCGCACAGATACGCCTTGGCCATTAAGCAACTGGCCGACGAACGTGGAGAGACTGCCTCCCTCTATCAAGATTTTAAAAAATTGCGCGATCTGTTCAAGGGTTCTGAAGACCTTCGGATTTTTTTGCGGAGCCCAATCATAAAGCCTGACACGAAGGTTCGGGCTTTGGACCGATTGATGGGAGGAAATCTCCGTCCCATTCTGCGCCTTTTCATTGAAAAACTGACCAAAGCCCGTCGCGAAAGGCTTTTAGGTGATATTGCTTCTGAATTCGTTGCCATGTGTGACGCAGAAGAAGGACGCATGACAGCTTATCTTTTCACTGCCTGGCCCCTCGCTCCTCATCATTTGGATGAGATTAAACAGCGTATCATGCATCAACTCTCTTCGGAAGGCTTAAAACATTTAGAATTAATAGAACAGGTAAAGCCTGAGCTGGTAGGGGGATTTATCTTACAGGTGGGCGATCGCCGAGTGGATGCTTCCTACGCTTCCAAACTCACCTTTCTTCGTAGACAATTCAGCCAGAACCTGTATATCAAAGATTTTTAACAATGGGCCCTACTGCCTATCATGCCACACCAAACAAATACCCTGAAAATTCTGGCCTATCCAGATGTGGCTTTGGGACTTATTTCAGCCCAACCCAAATCTGTTTTAAAATGCAAAAAAATTTTTTAAATATTAAAACCAATTCTGGCTTTGTCAATTCCTCCGAATTTCAAAAAGCTTTAATATTTATTTTCCAAAGAAAAATCATTTCTAATAATCCATTTATTGATCAAAACACTAAAAACTATGGCAGAAATTAAACCGGCAGAAGTCTCTGCAATTTTACGCGAACAACTTTCCGGATTAAAAAGCGAAGCCGAACTACAGGAAGTGGGCACCATTTTGCAGGTAGGCGATGGTATTGCCCGTGTTTATGGCCTAAATAACGTGCAGGCCGGTGAATTAGTGGAATTTGAGAATGGGGTGCGAGGCATCGCCTTCAACCTGGAAGAAGACAATGTGGGTATTATCATGTTGGGGCCCTCACAAGAAGTGCGGGAAGGGCAGGTGGTGAAACGACTTGGCAAGGTGGCTTCCATAGATGTGGGCGAAGGGATGCTGGGCCGTGTGGTGGACCCCCTTGGACAGCCCATAGATGGTAAAGGACCCATTCAAGGGCCACTGTACAGCATGCCCCTGGAACGCAAGGCGCCGGGGGTCATCTTCCGTCAGCCGGTTAATGAGCCCTTGCAAACAGGCATTAAGGCTATTGACGCCATGATCCCCATAGGGCGCGGCCAGCGCGAACTCATCATAGGGGACCGTCAAACAGGCAAAACGGCCATTGCTATTGATACCATTATCAATCAAAGGGAATGCTACGAGAAGGGAGAGCCGGTGTACTGCATTTACGTAGCTATTGGGCAAAAAGGCTCCAGTGTGGCGCAAATTGCTAAAATTTTAGAGGACTATGGAGCCATGCCTTACACGGTAATCGTTTCCGCCACAGCTTCTGATCCAGCTCCTATGCAGATGTATGCACCTATGGCGGGATGTGCAATCGGCGAATATTTCCGCGACACCGGAAGGCCTGCCCTCATTGTCTATGATGATCTGTCCAAGCAGGCCGTAGCTTATCGGGAGGTATCACTGCTGGTGCGCCGTCCACCGGGGCGGGAGGCCTATCCGGGCGATGTGTTTTACCTACACAGCCGTCTGTTGGAAAGAGCTGCCAAAATCATCAAGGACGATCGTATCGCCGCTCAGATGAACGACCTGCCGGAGAGCATCCGCCATATGGTGAAAGGGGGAGGCTCTCTTACAGCCCTGCCCATTATTGAAACCCAAGCCGGCGACGTTTCGGCCTACATCCCCACCAACGTTATTTCTATTACCGACGGCCAAATCTTTTTGGAAGCAGGGTTGTTCAATGCTGGCGTGCGACCTGCTATAAATGTAGGGATTTCCGTTTCGCGCGTGGGTGGAAATGCCCAGATAAAGTCCATGAAAAAGGTGGCCGGTACCCTGAAGCTTGACCAAGCCCAATACCGGGAACTGGAAGCATTTGCCAAGTTCGGGTCAGACCTGGATGCTGCCACAAAGAACATTCTGGAAAAGGGAGCCCGCAACGTGGAAATCCTGAAGCAACCCCAATTTTCCCCGGTGCCTGTTGAGGAGCAGATTGCCATCATCTACGCGGGGACACGCAACCTGTTGCGGTCTGTGCCTATTCCCCGGGTCAAGGACTTTGAAAAGTCCTACATCGCTGCCCTCAGGGCCCAGTATCCGCAAGCCCTCCAAACCCTCAAGGAGGGTAAAATTGATGACGAGGTAACGGCCATCCTGGACAAGGTGGCTCAGCAAGTTGCCCAAAATTTTGCCTCCTGATGCCTGGTCTTAAGGAAGTCCGCAATCGCATAGCCTCCGTCACCAGTACCCGGCAAATCACCGCTGCCATGAAGCTGGTGTCGGCCTCAAAACTCAAAAGGGCGCAAGACCATATTCATCGTCTGCGTCCCTATGCCTTAAAGCTTTCTGAAATATTGGGCAACCTTAGCCTAGATAGAGAGATTTTTTTGGAAAGTCCTTATGCAACAGTCCGATCCAAAGAACGCATCCTCATCGTGGCCTTCTCTGCCAACAAAGGATTGTGTGGGGCTTTCAATTCCTCTGTGGTCAAGAAGGTGATAAGTCTTATTCAGGAACAATATGAAGCCCAACATAAGGCGGGCAAAGTGGATATCATTGGGGTGGGCCGCAAGGCAGCAACCCTTTTAGCCAAGCGCGGATACCACGTGGTGGATGTGGTTGAGAAGGTAGTAGACAGGCCGACTTTCGCCAACCTTTTGCCCTTGGCAGAGCGCATCCTGAATGAGTTTGCCGCTGGCCAATACGATGAAGTGGCAGTGGTGTTCAACGAATTTCGTTCGGCAGCCACTCAGTACATAAAAAATGAAATTTTTCTACCGCTCAGTCCTGAAAGGCTGATGGGCCAGAATAAGGTATCCCATTCCGTGGAATATATTTTCCAACCAGGCAAGGAAGAAATCTTACTGAACGTGATTCCCACTGCCCTAAAAACGCAATTTTTCCGCTATTTGCTGGATTCCCAGGCTTCGGAACATGGCGCCCGCATGACAGCTATGCACAAAGCCACTGACAATGCCACCGAACTGTTGCGCGAACTCCGCCTTTCCTACAACAAGGCCCGGCAGGCCGCAATCACGAAAGAAATTCTGGAGATTGTAGCAGGCGCTGAGGCTCTGAGAGGGTAATCGCTAAAGCCACACTTTGCCTCTCTATCTTTTCCGACGACAATAACTTCCATGATAAGCCGTGGCAATTAGAAGAGTGCTACGGCCTAGCGGAATTAGCAATAACAACGATTGATCATGGCGGCCCTTCAGCGAGGTTAAGTCCCCGAGGAATCTGCGGGATAGACCAAAGCAGGTATGGCAGGGCAAAGGTTTCCTGAGAGGGACTTGAGAAAAGGGTCACCGCGTCCATGTTATAAGCCCCCTGCCTGGGATAAAGGCTGAAGCTCCCTCAGGCAGGCTACCACGGCACTGGGGGCCTTGCCAGGGCGGGGAGATGCACGAGGGCGGCCGAAGGCTGGCACTGCCTTAGTTGCGGCCTCAAGGGCTGCGGCTAAGGCAGTGCCGAAGCACTCGCGGAGCCCGCAGCAGCCCTCCCCTTGCGGGCCGGCAGCAACCGCCGGCCGAGCAGAGAGGAGGGACGGCTCTTCAGCTGCCGGCCCGCAAGGGGCACGCCCTTAAAGTAAGATACTTAAGAAATGCAAACCGCCCCCTCCACACCTTGTCCCTTTTCAGTCAGGACAGACGCCAATAGAATTTTCCTACTTACCTCCGAGCTGTTCCTGAATAAGGCCTATAAACTCTTCCAGCTTAGGCAATATCAGGATACGGGTGCGACGGTTCAGAGCCCTGTTTTCAGGGGTGTCATTGGGGGCTACGGGAACGTATTCCCCACGACCGGCCGCAATCATCCGTTCTGGAGCGATGCCAAATTCGGTTTGTAGCATCCGCACCAATGAAGTAGCTCTTTTTACGCTTAAGTCCCAATTATCTAAGAGAGGAGGACGGCGGTAAGGAACGTTGTCGGTATGGCCTTCCACCAGCACTTCGAGTTTTGGGTGGTCGTTGAGCACGAGAGCCACTTTGCGGAGCACCTCGCGGGCCTTAGGATTAATGGCGTAGCTGCCTGTACGGAACAAAAACTTGTCCGAGATGGAAATGAAAATGACACCCTTTTCCACGTTGATCTGGATATCCTGGTCGTGGATGCCCACGGCGCGCTTGAGGCTCGTAACCAGGGCTAAGGTCACGGAGTCTTTTCGGGAAAGTGCTTCATGGAGAGCCTTAATTTGGAGGTCCTTCTCGCGGATTTTCTGGAGTGAAGCCTGAAGATTCTCAGCTTCCTGGCGGCTGAGTTGGGTAAGATCGCTCACTTTTTTCAGCAGTTCTGCATTTACATTACGCAGATTCTGGACCTCATCCTCGTACCGTTTTTCCGTCCGACGGGCCATTTCCTGGCATTTTTCTAATTCCTTCTCTGCGATTCCCAGCTTTAGACGGGTATCCTGCAAGGCACTTTCGGTAGATTTGTACTTGGCTTCCAGCTCTTTAAACTTTTTACTGGAGACACAGGAAGCAAGCAGGAAAATCGGGAAAATAAGAATGTACAATTTAATATTATTCATAACTGAACGAAATTGGACAAATATCAATGCCAAAAGTATTCCAAAAACTCGGGTGTTTGGTAAGTTTAAGCTACTTTTTGAGCCAGAACCTCCTGCACCTTTCGGGCTGCCTCTTCCAATTCTGTGGCCGCAAGAACGCGTAAACCACTTTCTTCTATGATTTTCTTTGCTTCTTCCGCATTAGTGCCTTGTAATCTAACTATGATGGGAACGGGAATATGGCCGATGTTGCGGTAGGCATCCACGATACCTTGGGCCACACGATCACAGCGGACGATGCCCCCGAATATATTGACGAGGATGGCACGGACGTTGGGGTCTTGGAGAATGATACGGAAGGCTTCTTCCACCCGCTTGGCGTCGGCTGTTCCGCCCACATCCAGAAAATTGGCGGGTTGGCCGCCGGAGAGTTTGATCATGTCCATGGTGGCCATGGCCAGGCCGGCTCCGTTGACCATGCAGCCAACGTTTCCATCTAATTTGATAAAGTTCAGGTGATGGCGCGCGGCCTCCACTTCCATAGGGTCTTCTTCTAAAATGTCCCGCAAAGCGGCCAGCTCGGGATGACGAGGGAGGGCATTGTCGTCCAGGGCCACTTTGGCGTCCACGGCGATGACGGAGCCATCAGCGGCCTTCAGGGCTGGATTGATTTCAATGAGGGAGGCATCCAGGCCCATATAGGCCTTGTAGAGTGCCGACAAAAAGGCAGTCATATTTTTGAAGGCTTCGCCTGAAAGCCCTAGATTGAAGGCTACGCGGCGGCCCTGGAAAGGCTGAAGTCCCACGGCGGGATCAATCCATTCCCGGAAGATCAGGTGGGGGGTCTTTTCGGCCACCTCCTCAATATTGACGCCGCCCTGGGGCGAATAGACTATGACATTGCGGCTGCGCTGGCGGTCCAGTAGAACACTGATGTAGAATTCCTGCGGCTGACCCGGGCCGGGCTTGTAGGCGTCTTCAGCGACAAACACTTTATGCACGATTTTGCCGACAGGCCCCGTTTGCAAAGTGATGAGCCTTTTGCCTAGCATGGCGGCCGCGATGCGCCGCACTTCGTCCAGGGTTTTGGCCAGTGATACCCCACGCTGATCGGTGCCCTCAATTGTGCCCTTGCCACGCCCGCCGGCGTGGATTTGGGCCTTCACCACCCAGACAGAGGTGCCTGTTTCTTGCTGGAGGCGAAGGGCAGCTTCCACAGCTTCATCGGCTGTGGAGGCTACGTAGCCTCGCTGTACCCGAGTCCCAAAGCGAGCCAGCAGCTCCTTAGCCTGATATTCATGTAAGTTCATGTTTTTATTAGCTGAAGCGGCAAAAATAGGGGCCTGAGGTATCCCTAAGAACAAAGGCCCATCTTTTCACACCTTATTTTTGGCCCGTGAAAAAATCCTATTACCTCTGGACCGGAATTCTGGCCCTGGCGCTGGCCAGCAGTATTGGATGCAACAATCAAGTAGATCTAACGGCTCCATACCAGGTGGTAACGGTGGTTTACGGGCTTCTTAACCAAAAGGATTCGGCCCAATACATTCGTATTCAAAAGGCTTTCCTCACCAACGGGAATGCCTTGGTGGCGGCCCAAGTACCGGATTCCATCTACTTCAAACCCGAAGATCTCGTGGTGAGGCTCGTGAGGCTCCAAAACCACAACCAACCCCTTGACTCTGTGACCCTTTTACCTACCCCAAACATGCCAAAGGAGCCCGGGATTTTTGCCAACGAAGGACATTATCTCTTTGCCAGCAATGCTCCCCTGAACACCAACAACACATATCAATTAAAAATCTATAATCTCAAAAGTGGAAAATTAATTACAAGCCACACCCCATTGGTTTACTACAACGGGGAATTTTTTAAAACACCCGGAGCCGGATCTGTGAACTTCAATAGCCCCTTAGGAACAGGCTATACGATTCGGTTTTATCCTGCATATAATGCAGTGATTTACCAACCCATCATTGTATTTCATTTTACCCGAGTCAATATGCTCACCGGCGAAAGCAAGCCTGATAGCGTCACCTGGACCCTGGGGATGATCCAAAACTATAATCCCGCAGAAGATGTGATTGAATATAATTTGCCTCAGAACAGTTTTTACCGCTTCATTGCCTCACAATTCCAGCCTGACCCCAATGAGAAGCGCGTGATTGGGTGGTTGACTTTTAAGTGCTGGGCTGGTACTTTGGAACTTGATACCTACATAGAGGTCAATAAGCCCAGTATTGGCTTAATTCAGGAAAAACCCGCCTACACCAACCTGACCAATGCGTATGGTCTTTTTGCGGCCCGCACCTGGTTTGTAAAAACCTTTGTGCCCCTCAGCGAACAAAGCAAGGATACCCTCATTTTGGGAACTTACACAAAAAACTTGGGATTTTCTAAGCAATGAAGAACGAAAGAGGGTAAGCCTGAGACCTTTTCAAATCTTTCTTAAATACTCCCCGTGGTAAGGCATATTTATTAGATCCCGGCTATTTTTGTTTTATGCGTAAAAAGCTTGGGATCCTAAAGATGTGGCCGTTTTTGTGGGCGTCTTTTTTGCCGAATGTCCACGCCCAAGTTAACGAGCAATTTGCCGACTTAGAATTAGCCAACAATCCTCCATGGGTGGGGCAAACTTCTAAATTTACCGTAACCACCGCTGCACAGTTGCGCCTTATGAACAGCGGCACCGACACTGCCTACATCGCTACGGCTAGCACACTGTTGGGGGTTACAGAGTGGAGCTTTTGGTTTCGCTTGGCTTTTGCTCCTTCTTCGCAAAACTACCTGCTCGTGTATTTGGCCTCGGATAGCCCTACATTAGATGGACCTTTGAATGGTTTTTATGTGCGATATGGTGAAAGCGGTAGTAACGATGGCCTGGAACTTTGGAGACAAACGGGGACCACACATGTACGGATCTTTGACGGGGCAGCCAACCCCAACGCCACATCCACAAATCAGCAGGTACGATGTCGTGTCCGGAGAGATGCCACAGGAACCTGGGAGTTGTTTGCCGACTACACAGGTGGGAATAATCTGCAAAGCCTAGGCACCACTTATGATCCCACAATCATTCAGCCGCAATTTTTAGGGGTGGCCTGCGTCCATACCAGTAGCAACAGCGATAAATTTTACCTAGATGACATTTACTGTGGACCTTGGGTGATTGATACTCAGCCTCCCGAAGTGGTGGCTGTTGCTGCCACTTCGGAAACCTCGGTGGAAATAAAGTTTAACGAGCCCCTCCAAGGGGCCCCGGCTTCCATAACCACCAATTTCTTTATTGATCAGGGAATCGGAATTCCCCTATCGGCCCAGTTAGATAACCAGGATCCCGCCAAAGTGCTTCTGGAACTTAGCACGCCTCTTAGTTCGGGCGTTACTTATCACCTGACAGTGATAGGTCAGAAGGATTTAGCAGGGAACATGATGAGCCCCTCCACCGTGAGTTTCCTTTTCTACCTCGGAGAGGCTTTTGACGTGTTAATTAATGAAATCATGGCAGATCCCACGCCCGTCGTAGGCCTTCCGCCTCACGAATACGTGGAACTTTACAACACCAACAGTTTCCCTGTAGACATAAGTGGATGGAAAATTAAAATAGGTAGCACCACGAGGGTTATCCCATCCGGAAGCATCATCGCCCCTGATAGCTTCCTAGTACTCACCGATTTGGATGCTTTTGCCGCGTTACAAGAAATTTCCGTGGTGGGGATCCAGAGTTTTCCCTCTATATCCAATACAGGAACAACAATTCAACTACAGACTCCTACTGATAAATTGATTCACAAGGTGCGCTTTGAGCCAAGCTGGTATGGGAATCCTGCCAAGGACGATGGCGGGTGGAGCCTGGAAATGCGAAATCCCCAGGAACCATGCGTTCAGAAGTCCAACTGGACTGCTTCTCAGAATCCATCGGGGGGAACACCCGGCCGCCGCAATTCTGTGTATCAAAACGTTGCCATTCCCTTAGCCTTTTCCAACGCCTTATGCGACGATTCTCTCCATCTACGACTAATTTTCAATAAGCGGCTGGACACGGCAAGTTTACATACTGGCCATTTTAGCTTCCAGCCCCCTTTGCAGATTCAAAATATTCTATATCGGAGCGAGGGTGATACAGTCGTGTTAAAACTGGCTCAGCCCATTGTGCCTAATGTGATATATACAATAACCTTTTCGGGACCTTTGCCACTTTGCAATGGACACGTGTTTTCAGGAAGCATACACACCCAGTTTGTGCTTCCCCGCACGCAGCCTCTGGACGTTGTCATCACAGAGATCATGGCCGACGAAAGCCCGGCTGTGAATTTACCAGCTATGGAATATTTAGAATTGTACAATAGGACTGGCCTTCCCATCAATCTCACGGGTTGGTCTCTCACTGTGGGCAGTTCTACGGAAATATTCTCAGGAGGTTATATCCCACCTGACAGTTTTGTGGTGGTCACGGCTCCCCTTGGATTTGACCTATTTTCCACGGGCCTCGTGGTACCTATGGAAGGTTTTCCTGCGGTAAGTAATGAAGGGACCACGATCATACTGCGGGATCCAAGAGGCAAAGTGATCCACGCAGTCTCTTACAGCAACGCATGGTACCAGGAGGCGGGGAAAAGCGACGGCGGTTGGAGCCTGGAAATGATTGACCCCACCACACCATGTCTAGGAAGAACCAATTGGAAGGCCAGCGCCCACCCGGACGGAGGCACACCGGGATATAGAAACAGCCGGTGGACAACCCATAGCGACAAGAAACCAGCCATCCTGAAATTTGTGGGAGCTGCCACGGCAGATACCCTCATTGCCTGGTTTTCCGAGGGGCTTCATCCGGGCCGTCTCTCTCCAGATTGGTTCGCCTTGCCGGGAAGCGGCCTCTCGGTTAAGACTGCGGAAATTCTGAATCCGGATTACAGCCTTGTAAAAATAGGGCTAGACAATTACTTGCAGCCGCACACAAGCTATACCCTAGTAGTGGCTGACTCGCTCCGGGATTGTGCCCTTAACCAACTGGGTGTGGCCGACAGCCAAACATTCGCTTTGCCCAGGCCCCCTCAGCCTGGAGATATCGTACTCAATGAGATATTATTTAATCCCCGAGGCGACGGAAGTGAATTCGTGGAGATATTTAATCGCAGCTTAGATTACTTGGATATAAACGGAATGAAATTGTGCAAGGCCGATTCAGCCACCCAAGCCCTGATCTCTATCAAAGAAACGGCCAACTTTTCCCTCATTTTACAACCGGGCCGCTACCTCGTATTTACCGATAACGCTGAAAATGTCATGGCCGAATACCCAGGCGGCACGGAAAGAAATTTTCTAGAAATTCCTTCCCACATCGATGTGAACAACAGTGGCGGTACTGTAGCCATTACCAATGCATCCCTCACGGTGCTGGACATGCTGTCCTTTGACGAGGATTGGCATTACCAAGTTATTAAAGACCCTGATGGCGTATCATTAGAACGAATCAATCCCTGGCTTCCTACCCAAAATAAGAGCAACTGGAATTCTGCTGCTGCCACTGTGAATTACGGCACACCCTCCTACCAGAATTCCCAATTTCTGATAGCCCCTGCATCGCAAGGCGAAATGGCCCTTTACCCTGAGGTGTTCTCCCCCGATAATGATGGCTATCACGATGTTTTATTGATCAACTTTAACTTAGATAAAAGCGGCTATTTTGCCACTGTTCAGATTTTTGACGAAGCTGGTCGGCTGGTACACTCTTTAGCCCGCAACTTACTGCTCCCCGCTCAAGCCACTTTGGCCTGGAATGGACAAGACGCCTCTGGAGCCAAATGCCGTATTGGCTATTACGTAGTGGTGGCAGAACTTTTTCATGAAGACGGAAGTAAAAAACGTT